>NZ_JBDPMD010000003.1:0-405784 GCF_039871875.1 Sphaerisporangium sp. B11E5
GCACGGTCTGGCCGGTGGCGACGTCGGTGGCGGTGCCGCCCCACCAGTGGAACCCGAAGACCAGGCGGTAGGGACGGCGGTTGTCGTAGCCGTCGGGGAGCCGCAGGATGAAGCTGCGGCTCTTGCCGCCACTTTGGATGGTGTGCGTGCCGTTCGTGAGAGTCGGGGTCTTGCCGCACCCCGCCGTCGCCGCCGCGACGGCCGTCGTGCTCCTGACGGCCGGGCTGGTCTTGGCGGCGCTCAGCGCCGCGTGCCCTGTGCCGAGGACCAGTAACCCTGCGACCGCGACGGCCCCGAACAAGGACCTTCTTCTTGACATCCCGCTGCTCCCTTTGCGGTCCCGGTCGACGTGGACGGGATCAGCCATCCACTGTCTCGGTTCGTCCCAGGCATGATCCGCCTGAGCCGCCACCTGTCCGGCACGTCACGCGAGAGCTTGAGATGTTGGCGCTAACAGCTTGAAAGCTGCTGCTAACTCCGCTTCTCACCGAGGGTGGAAGGTGACGGTGCAGCGGAGCAAACCGGATACGGCACGGCCTGTCAAAGGTCCGGTGACACGCAGTGGTGACGTAGACATCCCATGTCTCCGCCCGACATGCCGTGACCAGCGAGACCTCGGCGTGCGCCGGCGGCGCGACAGGGTGAACGTTTCAGAACCACTCAGGTGACAGCACCGCAGAGGAGGATCGGCGGCCCCCGATCGCCCGTTCCGGGCCGCACCGGACCGCCGTTCCTGTCCTGCTGATGGACCACACGGTGAGAAGAAGACCGCATGGGTGGCGGCGACAGCCTGAAGCTGATGGCAGAAGCCCGACCTGGCCGAACGCACGGGAGGCCGGTGGCGGCGATGGAGTCGCGGTGACGAGTGACACCTGGCCGGTCCCGCCGGCATGTCGCGGGACCGGCAAGGGCTACGGCGTCGTCCGGGTCAGTGGCATGGGAAAGGCGGACAGTGCGGCGAAGTACGCCGGCTTCTTGTTGTAGTAGCGGTCGAAGAGCAACGGGGTCTCTGCGGAGCGCCAGCTCTGGTGGTCGGCGATGCCGAAGACGGTCACGCCTTTGCAGCGGGTGACGGCGACGCAGGTGGAGATCGCGGAGTGGTAGATCTCCCCCTGGCGTGGAGCGGTGCCGGCGACGTCCAGCTCGGTGAGGTGGACGTCCAGTCCGGAGGAGGCGAAGGTCTCCAGGGTGCGGCGGAAGTTCGCGGGGTAGGGGAAGGTGCTGTTGAAGTGGGACTCCAGGCCGACGCAGTCCAGGGGGACGCCGCGGGCCTTGAAGTCGCGCAGGAGCCGGAGGACGGACTGGCTCTTGGGCTTGTCGATGTCCTCGATGCCGTAGTCGTTGTAGCAGAGCCTGACCTCGGGGTCGGCGGCGCGGGCCGCACGGAAGGCCTGCTCGATCCAGCTGTCGCCGAGGCGGACCTGGAAGACGTTGCGGCGGCGGGGGACGCTCGGGTTGTCGGAGAAGGCCTCGCCGACGACGTCCCAGGTGTCGACCTTCCCGCGGTAGTGGTCCATCACGGTTCTGATGAAGGTGACGAGAGCCGTGTTGACCTCGCTCGCCGTGGTGAGGCCGCTCACCCAGTTCGGCACGCCGTACGACGCGATCAGCCGGCCGCGGACCCGCATGCCGTGGGCCTGCGCGTACTCGACGATGCGGTCGGCGGGGGGGAAGTTCCAGACGTTCCTGGACGGCTGAATCATGTCCCACCACATCTCGAATTCCGGGGTGACCGAGGTGAACTCCCGGTCCAGGACCGTGGTGTACGCGGTATCGGTGAGTAAGCGGGACTGGACGGCGGCGCCGAAGTAGCGGCCGGTGCGTGCGGCGGCGGAGCCCAGGGTCTCGTCGGCGGCACCGGCGGGGGTTTGCGTGATGACGGCGAGCGCGGCGGCGCAGACGACCGCGACGGTGACGGCCAGTAGGCGGCGAAGTGGCAGGACGGCCATTGTTGTTCCTCCGGTGGGACACCGTGCGGGGCAGGGGACGTACGTCACCCGTGAAGTGCTGACGGGAGGTCTCACAAGGGAGTGTGTGAAGCACACAAGTGGGTGTCAACCGGAAACCAAGGCACCGATAGGCGCCGACGGGGTTACGCTGCGCCGGAGAGAACCACCCGGACCGCTACCACCGAAAGCTTCACGACGCGGCGTGGTCGGCGGCGATGGTGTCGATGCGCAGGGCCAGGGTGAAGTCGTGCTGGGTGAGGCCGTTGGCGTCGTGGGTGGTGAGGGCGACGTGGAGTTTGCGCCAGCGGATGTCGATGTCGGGGTGGTGGTTCAGGGATTCGGCCTGTTCGGCGATGTCGTTGACGATCGCTATGGCGGTGCGGAAGTCGGGGGCGACTATGGTGCGGCGGATCTCGTCGCCTTCGCGGTGCCAGTCGGGGATCTCTGCCAGCTTCGCGGTGATCGTCTCGTCGTCCAGCCTCTCCATGCCGATCATCATTTCACGTGGTGACGACAATGTCGTGAGGCGGGCACGGCAGGGTGTCGTGCCCGCCTCGGGACATCGGGGTCAGAGTCCTACCGCGTGGCAGGTGGCGGTGGACTTCTTGGTGGGGTCGCTCTCGCTGGTCGCCGTCAGGGTCACGGTGGCCAGGCGGGGGGCGTTCTCGCCGCGCTGTACGGAGATCGGGACGAGGGTGGTCTTGCCGGACTCCAGGGCGGTGAGCTGGTTCGGGACCCAGGTCCGCCAGCCGCCGGCGGACGTGGAGGCGGTCAGGCGGTACACGTCGGAGCCGAGGTACGCCGAGACGTCCTCGGGGTGCTCACCCTGCGGGGCGGCCTTCTTGCCGGTGTTGGTCAGGGGGAACCGGCAGGTGGCCCACTCGGTGCCACTGGCGATGGCCGCGGTGGGGAGGACCTTCACGCCGCGGCGCTGCGGGCCTGCGCCGTCGAGCGACCGGACGGCGACCGTGTAGGACAGGACGCCCTGCTTGTCGCGGTGCTTGTCGATGATGTAGAAGTGCAGGCGGTTGGCCTGGTCGACGTGCTCGAACTCGCTGCCGGAGCCGGTGCCGGCGTGGAACAGCGCGTCCGAGAGCTGCCGGTAGTCGCCGATGGTGATCGGCACGGCGGTGCCGTCGGGCAGCACGTAGTCGGTCATGCCGATGTCCTGCGGGTTGGCGTCGACGACCCATTCGAACGGCGCGCGGTCCTGGTCCTTGGTCTTGGCCAGCAGCACGCCCGCGTCCGGGGTGAAGGAGTCGGCGCCCATGCGGTCCACGACCTCGACCGTGTAGTTCTGGTAGCCGCCGCCGTCGCACATCGGGTCGGTGGTGACGTCGCACGCGGGGCTGAGGTCGCCGCCGCCGAGCACGACGTTCACGCCGGACAGCCCGGACGGGCCGGGCTGGGCGGCCCGGGCGGTGACCTTGGCGACCACGAGGCCGGACTGGGCCAGCGCCTCGCGGGTGAGCCGCAGCACGTTGCCCTCGTCCACCATCTGCAGCTTGATCTTGTTGCGCAGCATGTGCTGGGCTCCCATGGAGCCGCCGCCGGTCGGCGGGATCAGCCACCGGCTGTGCGGGCCGCCGGGGCCGTTGAAGCTGCCGCGGCTGAGCATCTCCCAGATGCCGGTGTACGCGCGCCGCGGCGGCACCCCGAACGGGTTGTTGTAGTTGTCGCCGATGCCGAGGATGTGGCTCAGCTCGTGGGCGTACACGCCCTGGCCGGAGCTCTCGGCCTGGGTGGACGAGCCGCCGCCGGCGTTCGGCCAGATGGAGGACGCCGACGCCCAGGAGGTCCACTCGACGTACCGGGTGCGTGCCCAGTTGGGCAGGGCCGGGTCCGGCGGGCCGAAGTCGTCGGTGACGGCCTCCTTGGTCGGGAACTTGATCGGCCCGAACTCCTGCCAGGTGGCCGATTCGTCCTGCCCGGCGCTGAGGTAGAAGATGAAGTCGTACTGCCCCGCGACCTCCTCACCCTGGTCGCCGACCCACGCGGCGCGCCCGTCGGTGCGGATGTTGCGGTTGCACGTGTCGCCGGCCGGGCACGCGGTGCCGCCCTGGAACTCCATGGCGTACTCGTGGTCCTTGCCCGGCATCTCGTACGGGCCGAAGGCGGTGAGGTCCACGCCGTACCGGCCGCCGGAGTCCTCCATCCAGTACTCGTGGATGGTGTGCCCCCGGTTGAGGGCGTTCGGGGTGTTGAGGAAGTCCTTGTAGAACTGGGCCACCTGGTCGCGCGGGATGTCGTGCGCCTCGGTGCTCGGGTTGCCGAACACGGTGGACTTGGCGGGCTGGGTGACCACGAACGGCTGGTTCGGGTAGTCGAGCAGCACCAGGGCGCCCTTGAAGGTGCGCACCGAGCCCTTGCCCGCGGGGTCGGCCCAGTTGGTGCCGGGGACGGCCTTGTAGTCCGCCCAGGTCATGTGGTCGGGGTTCTTCCAGTTCTGCGGGTCGATCGCGGCGGGGCCGCCGGGGGCGCCGCGCAGCGCGGACGCGGGGGCGGACTCCTGCCACGGCTGGCGCTGCGGCCAGTGGTCGGCCTGCCAGGGGTTGGCGGGTTCGACGGGGGGTGCGGCGGCGGCCGGGCCGGGGATCGCGGTCAGCCCGAGCGGGCCGAGCACGACGGCGGCGAACAACAGGGTGAGTCGTCTTCTCCGGCGATGGACGGATGGCACGATCTCTGCCTCATCTCCATGGGGGGCTGCTCGGCCGTCTCGGGGACGGCCTTGACCGCGATCATGAAGCAGAAGTTGATTCCGGGCAAGAGCGGACAAATGATGAAATCGGTCCGCGCAGAAAGGCGTTACTTGACGGCCCCCGCCGTGAGGCCGGACTGGATCTGCCGCTGGAAGACGATGTAGACGATCAGCATCGGGATGATCGCCATGCTGAGCGCCGCGAACAGTCCCGGCCAGTCGGCCTCGTACCCGGCGTTGGTGTTGATGTTGGCGATGCCCTGCGTGATCAGCCACTTGTCCTCGACGCCGCCCGACAGCAGCACGATGGGCAGCAGGTACTGGTTCCACTGGCCGAGGATGTTGAAGATCGTGATGCTGATCAGGCCGGGCCTGGCCATGGGCATCATGATCTGGAAGAACGTGCGCGTGTGCGAGGCGCCGTCCATCATCGCGGCCTCGGCCACCGACGTGGGGAGCGTCTTGAAGAACGCCGTCAGGAAGAACACCGTGAACGGCAGCGAGTAGGCGATGTACACCAGGATCACGCCGAGGTGGCTGTCGATCAGCCCGAGGTTGCGGACCACGAAGAACAGCGGCACCAGCGCCAGGAACACCGGGAAGGACAACCCGGAGACGAACAGGTAGTACACGATGCGGTTGCCGAAGAAGCGGTAGCGCGCGAGCACGTACGCGGCCATCGACCCGAACAGCATGGTGAACGCCGTGCTGACCGCCACCACGAACACCGTGTTCAGCATGTACCGGCCGATGTGGGCCTTGTCCCAGGCCCGCACCCAGGCGTCGAAGGAGTAGCCCTGCGGCAGCGCGAGCGGGGCGTCGCCGACGATCTCGGCGTTGGTCTTGAACGACGCGAGGAACGTCCACAGGATCGGGCCGACCACCAGGATCAGCCAGACGACGAGCGCGAGGTGGGACAGGGCGCCGAACACGCCCAGGGGGTGCTTCGGACGGTTCGGCCGGGCGGCGGCGCGCGGGGCGGCCACCCGCATCGTGTCGGTGGAGGTGGCCATCTAGAGCTCGATCCTCTCGCGCCGCGTGACGCGCAGGCTGAGCGCCGCGAACGTGATGGTCAGGAAGAACAGGGCCACGCCCATCGCGGAGGCGTAGCCGAACTTGGAGAACGTGAACGCGGTGCGCCAGATCTCCAGCGGCAGCACCGTGGTGGAGTTGTCCGGGCCGCCGCGGTCCACCGAGAGCACCTGCACCAGGGCGAAGCAGTCGAACGCGGCGATGCCGAGGTAGACCCAGCCGACCTGGATGGTGTCCCAGATCAGCGGGAGCGTGATGCTGAAGAACAGCCGGAACCGGCCGGCGCCGTCCAGCGCGGCGGCCTCGAAGACGTCCTTCGGCACCGCGGCCATGCCCGCCGAGAACAGCACCACGTAGAACCCGACGGACTGCCAGATGATCACACCCATGATCGACCACAGCGCGAGGTCCGGCTCGATGAGCCACCCGACCGGGCCGATGCCCACGAGACCGAGCAGGCCGTTGATCACACCGGTGCCGTCCGGGCGGTAGATCGCCTGGAACAGCACGCCGACCACCGCCACCGCGAGGACCTGCGGGAAGAAGTACACCACGCGGTAGAGCTTCGACCCGAAGACGCCGGTCATGCGCCCGCCCCTGCTGCCTCCCCCGAGGTTCAGCAGGAACGAGAAGAACAGCGCGATGGCGATGGTGATCAGCGGCATGGCGAGCAGGAGCAGCGCGTGATGGCGCACCGCGGCCCAGAACACCTCGTCGTCGAACAGGCGGGTGAAGTTCTCGAACCCGATGAACTGCGGGTTCGCGGAGATGCCGCGCCAGTTGGTCAGCGAGATGTAGAACGCCTGGGCGTACGGGCCGATCACGAAGACCACGTACAGCGCGACGGGGATCGCCAGGAAGGAGACGACGAACCCGTACATCCGCGCCTTGCTGGAGGTCAGCATCCCGGACCTCCCTGCTCGCCATGCCGCATGATCGGCTACACCGTCCGGTTCTGCTTGGTGATGGAGGAGTCGGCCTTGACGGAGTCGGCCTTCTTCTGCATGTTCGCGCAGAACTCCTCGGCCGTGATGCGGCCGAACATCAGGGAGTTGGTCTGCTTGCGCAGCTCGGTCTCCAGCTCCTTGTACCAGTTCTCGAAGCTGCTGTAGGTGACGATGTTCGCCCCGGCGGCCGTCTGGGCGTCGGCGACGCTCTTCAGGCCGGGAGTGAGCGACAGTCCCTCGGCGGCGCCGACGACCACGGTGAGGCTGCCGGACTTCTCGGTGAAACCCTTCGCGCCCTCCTTGGAGAGCATGATGCGGGCGTACTCCAGGGCACCGGCGGTGTTCTTGCCCTTGGACGGGATGATGTACGGCTCGCCGGCCGCGGCGCGGATCGCCTCGAACGGCATCTTGTCGCTCGGGGTGAGGCTCGGGGTGGGCGTCACCGCGTACTCGAAGGTGCCGGGCGTGTTGTCCTTCTGCTCGTTCTCCAGCCAGGAGCCCGACGGGTACAGCGCCACCTTGTCCTGGTTCTGCCGGGTCTGCACCTCGGTGTGGATGAGCCCTTCGTAGCTCTTGTCCATGAACTTGCCGATCTCGGCCCACGCGGCGGCGGACTGCTTCACCGAGTCGCGGGTCCACGCGCCGTCGGCGAGGTTGTCGATGTCGAGGAGGATCTGGTTGCCCTCGATCTTGGCGGCCGTGATCAGGATCATCCAGTACTGGTAGTACGAGGCGTTCTTGCCGGCATAGGCGTAGGGGGTGATGCCCGCGTCCTTGATGGTTGCGCAGAGGGTCTTGAACTCGTCGAACGTCTTCGGCGGGGCCCAGCCCTTCTCCTGGAAGAGCTTGGCGTTGTACCAGAGGCCGTAGCCGGTGAAGACGTAGTTGAGGATGTACGGCTTGCCGGCGATCTGGCCGGACTCCACCGTGCCGGGGACCAGCGTGTCGCGCACCTTCTTGCTCGGGTCGTCGATGGAAGGCGCGTCGAACAGCGGGGTGAGGTCCAGCAACTGGCCCTCGGTCTGCAGGGCGCCGTTGTCCATCAGGTCGGAGCCGGAGTTGGCGATGAAGTCCGGCACGTCGCCGCTGGCGAAACGGGGCTGCAGGGTCTGCGCGATCTGCTGGGTCGCGACGTGCTTGACCGAGGCGTTCGGGAATTCCTTCTTGTACAGGGGCTCGTGCACGTCGGTGGCGTAGCTGTCGCCGAGACCGCCCTTGAAGATGACGACCTCCAGGGGGGCGTCCGCCTTCACCCCGAACGGGTTGGCCCCCGAGGTCGGCGCCGCGGCGGACGCGCTCGGGGCGGCGGCGTCGCCACCGCCGCCGCTGGTCGCGCAGGAGCTGAGGAACCCTGCGGCGGGCCCGGCGACGAGCGCGGTGAGGCCGATACGGCGGAGCATCTGCCGCCGGGTGATCTCTTTGGGCGTGCCGGCGGAGTAGGTCATGCAACCCTCCAGGAAGGAGCTATCAATTAGGAAAGTTTCCTAAACGTTTGAGGAACGTACGTCCAACGCCGGGCACCGTCAAGTGGTATAGGCCAACCCGTGATCGAGCTGTAGCCGACCAGCAAGGGGACCGCGACCGACGACGTCATGCACCGCCCTCCGAAACCCGTGCGTAACCTGCCAACACCACAGGTCATCGGCCGATGATGACACAGAACACCACATGATTGACAGACCTTTGACCCGGTCTAGACCAGCGATCTGGAAACCGTCCGAAGAGCGGACACAGGGTGCATTCGTTGGCTAAGAGCGGCTACCGTCACCTTCCGGACTTTTCCTAGTAGCGAGGAGCACGGTTTGCCGCTCCAGATCACCGGCGCGCCGAGCGACCCCGACCTCATCCGCCTGCCGTGGGAGACCCCGCTGGAGGAGTGGCCGGAATACCACCTGGTCACGCTCCCGCGCGGCATCTCCCGGCACATCGTGCGATTCGTCCGGCTGTCCGGGCGCGTCTACGCCGTCAAGGAGATCAACAGCAGGTTCGCCCGCCGGGAGTACCAGCTCCTGTGGGACATCGGCCGCCTGGACGCCCCCGCCGTGGAGCCGGTCGCCGTGGTCACCGGCCGGACCACCGCGGACGGCGAGCCGCTCGACTCCGCGCTCATCACCCGTCACCTGCAGTTCTCGTTGCCGTACCGGGCCGTGCTGTCCGGCTCCCTGCGGCCCGACACGCTCATCCGGCTGCTCGACGCGCTGGCCGTACTGCTGGTGCGGCTGCACCTGGCCGGCTTCTACTGGGGCGACTGCTCGCTGAGCAACACCCTGTTCCGCCGCGACGCGGGGGCGTTCGCCGCGTACCTGGTGGACGCCGAGACCGGGGAGCTGCACGCGGTGCTCAGCCGGGGCCAGCGCGACCAGGACATCGAGGTCGCCCGGGTGAACATCTTCGGCGAGATGCTCGACCTGGAAGCCGGCGGTTTCCTCCACCCGTCGATCGACCCGCTGGCGTTCGCCGACCAGCTCGTGGCGCGCTACCAGCGGCTGTGGGAGGAGCTCACGCAGGAGGAGATCGTCGAGGACGTCGAGTGGCACCTGATCGACCAGCGCGTCCGCCGCCTCAACTCCCTGGGCTTCGACGTCGCCGAGATGATGATCCGCCGCAAGGCGGGCACCGCGCGGCTCATGGTCAAACCGAAGGTCGTCGACGCCGGCCACCACCAGCGCCGCCTGCTCCGCCTCACCGGACTGGACGTGGAGGAGAACCAGGCACGCCGCCTGCTCAACGACCTCGACTCGTTCCGCGTGGCCCGAGGCCTCCGCCACGAGGACGAAGCGATCGTCGCCCACCTGTGGCTGGCGGAGATCTTCCAGCCGACCGTGCTCGCCATCCCCCCGGAGCTGCGGGGCAAGCTGGAGCCCGCCCAGCTCTTCCACGAGGTGCTGGACCACCGGTGGTTCATGTCGGAGGCGGCGGGGCGGGACGTGGGGCTCGAGGCGGCGCTGCGGTCGTACATCGACACGGTGCTGGTCTTCAAGCCCGACGAGAAGGCCCTGCTCGGGGACGACGCGGTGCCCGCGGTGGAGCAGACGCCGGACCTCACGCTCTGACGGCCGGCGGTCTCAGCCGCCGACGGCCTCCAGTTCCCTGAGCACGGTGGCCGCCTCGGCCAGACGGTCCTCGCCGAAGACGCGGACGCCGTGCACCGACAGCAGGGCGGCGGTCACGCCGGAGCCGGGGGCCACCCGGCCGCGGAAGGTGCCGTCGTGGATGCGCAGGGTGCCGCAGGAGGGGCTGCCGTCCTTGAGGATGGCGACCTTGAGGTTCAGCGAACGGGCCACGGCGAGGGCGGCTTGCGCGCCGGCCAGGAAGTGGCGGGTCACGTCGGCGCCGTCGGCGGTGAGGATGCGGGCGCTGCCGGCCAGCACCGCGGGGCCGCCCACTCCGCCCTCGATCTCGGCGCGTGGGCGGGGCACCGGCAGCCCGCCCTCCACCTCGGGGCAGAAAGGCACCAGCCGGCCCTCGGCGCGCCAGCTCGCCAGGAGGGCGTCGTCGAGGGTCTTCGCCTGGCCGTCGAAGCGCACCGGACGCCCCATCAGGCACGCGCTGACCAGGATCCTTTCCATTCCCCCACGGTAACGCGCACCGGACGCCGATGGTGACGGCGCCATTGCGTCCACATAAGTCACTTTATGAGTAAATCAACAGAGATATACCGAGCGACATTCAACGGCGACTCTGTCACCTGGTCGGCAAATCCTTCTACGCGGTGAAAGATCCTTGTAGCCCGGAACTTTACCGGAGCGTTGACCGGAGACGACCAGGACCGGTCACCTCCCTAGAGTCGGCCACGTTCTGTTACGGACCGTGTCCGGCGAGGGGTGCACCGTGCTCGACATCGAAGGTTGCCTGGCCGGCGCGCTGGCCGTCCCCGGGGCGCTGGACGCGCTCGTGGCCGAGGACGCGGGCGGCGCGGCCGTCGCGTCCGGCTCTCTCACGTCGCTGGACCCGCAGGCCCTGGCCGACGCGTTCACCGCGAGCCTGCGGACCACCCTGGACGCGCTCGCGCTGAGCACGCCCGGCGGCACCGTACGCCTGGAGGACGTCATCGTCACCACCGACCGGGGCCACCACCTGCTGCGTCCCCTCTGCCCCACCCCCGCGGGGACCGCGCTGCTGTACCTGCGCCTGGACGGCGAACGCGCCAACCTCGCTCTCGCCCGTCATCGCCTGCGTGCCATCGCCGGCCGGCTGGGCGGCGGGTGACCCATGGCGTCCGCTTCGCGAACGGACACCGCGGCCCGCCGGACCGGACGCGGCGCGCCGCCGCCGTCCCGGCTCGACGCCGTCCTCGGGAACCTCGCCCGGGAGCGGGCGACCGGCGCGCTGCGCGTGGGGAGGGCCGGGACGATCTACATCACCGGCGGCCGGATCACCTACGCCGAGAGCGTGCACGTCCCCGGCGTCGAGGACCTGCTCACCGCTTCCGGGCGGGTCGCGGCCGCCGTGGTCACCGAGGTCCGGCGGGCGGCCGCCGCGGACGGCGGGGAGACGCTGGTGCGGCAGGGGACGCTCACCCGGGGCGAACTGCAGTTCTGCGTGCTCGGCGCCACCCTGGACGCCGCGTTCTCCCTGCACGAGGTCACCGGCGCGCGGCCCCGGTTCCGTGAGGGCGACCGGCACTGGCTCGGGCCGCAGTGGTACTTCGACGTCGCCGGCCTGTCGCGCGAGTGCCGCAGAAGGAGGCTCCGCTTGGACCACGCCTGGCCGTCGCCCGCCCTGGACACCCGGCCCGTCGTCCCCGCCCCGCGTGTCACGGCGGACCGGGTGGTCCTGACGGCCGTCCAGTGGGAGGTGATCGTCCACGCCGACGCCACGGCCACCCCGGCCGACCTGGCCCGGCGCCTCGGCCGCCCCGTGTACCCGCTGCTCCTGGCCGTACGCCAACTGGCGGCCGCCGGGCTGCTCGTCCCGCCGGCGCCCGCGAACGGCACACCGGGCGGCCCGCCGCCCGCCGACCCGCCCGCCCCCGGCGGGGCCGCCGCGGCGGACGGCGCGTCCGGCGAGCTGCCGCGCCGTGAGAAGGGGGCCTCGCGCCCGGCCGGCGCGCCGCCGGCCCACAGCGCCGACGGCACCGACGTCGGGGTGCTCATCAGACTCCGCGACGCCTTGGAGCGCCTGCTCTGACCGTCCGTCGTCACCGGCCCACCGGACAAGGGCGGCGGGCCGTCCCACCGTGATCCCATCAGGAGGAAACATGGCAAGCCTGGATGTCTCGCTCAAGGAGATGATGTCCGTGGACGGCGCGATCGGCGCCGCCGTGGTCGACTACGGCAGCGGCATGGCCCTCGGCGCGCTCGGCGGCTCCAAGGACCTCGACCTTCAGGTGGCCGCCGCCGGCAACACCGAGGTCATCAAGGCCAAGCTCCGCACCATGGAGGCCCTGCGCCTCCAGGAGGGCATCGAGGACATCCTCATCACGCTGAGCGCGCAGTACCACGTCATCCGCCCGCTGTCCGGCCGGGGCGGCAAGGGCCTGTTCCTCTACCTGGCCCTCGACCGCCGGCGCGCCAACCTCGCGATGGCCCGCCACTCGCTGCGGGCCATCGAGGAGAAGCTGGAGGTCTGACCCGTCTACAGGGCGGCGGCGCGGGTGGTGAGCTCGGTGACCGCGTCCACGATCTTCGGCCAGAGCGCGCGGGGCAGGTCGTGGCCCATCCCGGGGAACGTCAGGAGCTTGGCCCCCGGGATGGCGTCCGCGGTGGCGACGCCGCCGGAGAGCTGGACCAGCGGGTCGGCCTCGCCGTGGATCACCAGGGCGGGCACGGTCAGCTCCCGCAGGGCCGCCGTGCGGTCGCCGGAGGCGAGGATGGCCGCGAACTGGCGGCCGAACCCCGGCGGGTCGAACGACCGGTCGAAGCTCTCCCCCGCCACCCGCGCCAGCCGTTCCTGGTCCATCGGGAACCCGGGCGAGCCCAGCACCTTCCACGACTCCAGCGCCCGCCGGACCACCGACTCCCGGTCCGGGGCCGACGGCGTCAGCAGCATGCCGAGCGCCCGCTCGGTCGGCGGCCCGGCCTCCGGGCTCGGCGTGGACATGATCGACGTGAGGCTGAGCGTGCGCCCCGGGTGCCGGATCGCGAACTCCTGCGCGATCATGCCCCCCATCGACACCCCCAGCACGTGCACCCCGTCCAGTCCGAGCGCCGCGGCCAGCCCGGCCACGTCGTCCGCCATGTCCGCCAGCCGGTACGGCGCCCCCGACACGTCCCCGCCGAGCGCCGCCGCGATGTCCGGCGACCCCGCCTCGTGCAGGTGCGTCGACAGGCCGGTGTCCCGGTTGTCGAACCGCACCACGTAGTGCCCGGTCGCGGCCAGCGCCTCGCAGAACTCCTCGTCCCAACTGATCATCTGGGTCCCGAGGCCCATGATCAGCAGCAACGCGCGCCCCCCGGCGTCCCCGAAGGTGTCGTAGGCGATCTCGATCCCGTTGGCCTTCACCCGATTCATGCGAACAGAATTCCATTCTGTTCCCTCGCCGACAAGGGCGACCCGCCGTCAGCGGGACGCCCGGACCGCGGGCAGCACCTCCGCGCCGAGCCTCGCGACGTTCTCCAGCGTCGCGGCGGGGTCGCCGGAGCCCTCCACGGCGAGGATCACGTGACGGACGCCCGTGGTCTCGATCGTGGTGCGCAGGACCGCGGCGCAGCGGGCCGGGGAGCCGACCGGGTGGAGGCGGCAGAGCAGCGCGGTGTACTCCTCGGCGTTCCTCGGGTGGTACGGGCGGCCGTCGGCGCGGCGGTGGGCGGCGAGGCCGGGCACCAGCCAGGCGGGGAGCGATCCGGTGACGACGGCCACCGCCTCCTCGGTGGTGTCGGCGACCTGGGCCAGACCCGCCGCGATGTGCGTCGCCCGTGAGGACGGGGCGGCGCGGGTGTAGGCGTCCACGAGGGCGGCCTTGTCCGCGTCGCCGATGTGCATGCCGAGGAGCATCGGGAGGCCGCGGGCGGCGGCGACGCGCAGGGTCGGCTCGGAGGTGACGGCGACCACCGGGCGCAGGGGACGGGACGGGCGGGGGTGCGGCTCCACCGGGGGGAACCGGAAGGTGGGGCCGCCCGCGCTCACCGGGGCGCCGGACAGGGCGGCGAGGAGCAGGTCCAGGCTCTCGGGAAAGCCCTCCTCGTAGCGCGCGAGGCCCGTGCCGAAGACCTCCAGGTCGACCCACGGCCCGCCGCGCCCCACACCGAGCCGGAACCGCCCGCCGGACACGTGGTCCAGCAGGACCGCCTGCTCGGCCAGCGCCACCGGATGGACGGTGGACAACACGCTGACCGCCGTCCCCACGGTCACCCGCGACGTCCTGCCGAGCACGTGCGCGGCCAGCGTGACCGCCGAGGGACACAGCCCGTACGGCGTGAAATGGTGCTCGGCGATCCACACGTCGTCGAACCCGGCCCGCTCCGCCGCCACCGCCGTCTCGACGGCGGCCCTCAGCACCTCACCGTGCTCACGCCCCGGAAACCCGGGCGCCAGCAGGAACACCCCGATCCGCACCTCACCCACCCGCCCACTGTGCCATGGACGGCGGGACGCGCCCTCCTTTTACGGCACGGGATCAGGCGCGGGTCAGCGGCCGGACTTGGAGCCGCTTCGGTCCTGGCCCACGCCGGTGAAGTGCTCCGGGGTGGTGACGCCGGCGGGGCGGCCGGTGCGGGGGTGTTCGCCCACCCGGACGCGGCCGGGTTCCTGCTTCTCGCGGGCCAGGCGTTCGGGGCGGGTGGTCATGCTCTGGCCGACGCTCAGGGGGCTGGTGGCGTGGGTGTCGGTGGAGGGGACGCCGTGGCGTTCGGCGTCGGAGATGACACGAGGCGGGCGGCGGTCGCCGCGTGGCGGGCTCTGGAAGGCGCGCTGGGCGCCCCGGACCGCTTCGCGGTGGGCCAGATCGCGGATCTCCTCCCGGGTGATCGGGCGGCCGGGAAGATCGGGATCCCAGGCTTGGCTCATCGACACCACCCCCGTGGACGTTCTCTTCTCCTTACCTTCCCCGGCGGACGCGGGCGGATGCGTGATTCGTCACTCTTCAGGAGCAGAGAGGGGATTTGTCGGTGAATGCACTGTCCGGCGGTGGACAGGTGACTCGTCCGGAGCGGAGGTCAGCAGATGCGCGGCAGGGGGTCGCCGACCAGGACGTCCACGATGCGGGTGCCGCCGAAGGCGGTGCGCAGCAGGACCAGGCCGGGCGGGTCGGCGGCGACGCGGCCGATGACGGCGGCGCCGGTGCCGAGGGGGTGGGAGCGCAGGGCGGAGAGGGCGGCGTCGGCGGCGTCGCGGTCCACGACGGCGATCATGCGGCCCTCGCAGGCCGAGTACAGCGGATCGATGCCGAGCAGCTCGCAACAGCCGCGCACGGCGGGGCGCACCGGCACCTGGTCCTCGGTCAGCACCACGGCCACCCCGGACGCCTCGGCGATCTCGTTGAGCACGGTGGCCACGCCGCCCCGGGTGGCGTCGCGCAGGCAGCGCACCCTGGCGCCGGGGCAGGTCTCCAGCAGGCGCGCGGTGAGGCCGTGCAGGGGCGCGGTGTCGGAGGTCAGGTCGGCCTCGATCTCGAATCCGCCCCGGGCCAGCATGACGGTGACGCCGTGGTCGCCGACCGGGCCGGAGACCAGGACGGCGTCACCGGGCCGGGCGGCCGACGCGCTGAGCCGAAGCGACGGGTCCACGGTGCCGACCCCGGCGGTGGTGATGTAGCAGCCGTCGGCCTTCCCCTTCTGCACGACCTTGGTGTCCCCGGTGACGACGGCCACCCCGGCCGCCCGGGCGGCGGCGGCCATGCTCGCGGTGATCCGCCGCAGGTCCGTGAGCGGGAAGCCCTCTTCGAGGATGAACCCGGCCGACAGGTACGCGGGCCGGGCCCCGCACATGGCGAGGTCGTTGACGGTGCCGTTGACCGCGAGGTCGCCGATGTCGCCGCCGGGGAAGAACAGCGGGGTCACCACGTAGGAGTCGGTGGTGAAGGCCAGCTCCCCGGCGACGGCGCCGTCCGCCAGCGGTTCGAGCAGGGGGTTGCGGAACGCGTCGAGGAAGACGTCCTCGACCAGCGTGCGGGTCGCCTTCCCCCCGGCCCCGTGCGCCAGGGTGATCAGTTCCTCCCGTACCTTCGCCTTGCGCCGCCGCGCGCGCTCGATGCGGTCGAGCACCTGCTCCTCACGGGACGGAGCGCGGTCGCCCGCGTGCGGAACCGGCACGGCGCGGTCGCCCGCGTGCGGGGCCACCTCGGTGCGGTCGTCGGTGCTCACCTGCGGGTCGCCTCCCTGACGCGCTCCCGGGAGAAGCGGCCGAAGTTGTAGTACGCGGCGCAGGCCCCCTCGGAGGACACCATGCAGGTGCCGATGGGCGTCTCGGGGGTGCAGGCCGTGCCGAACACCTTGCACTCCCACGGTTTGAGCACGCCCTTCAGCACCTCGCCGCACTGGCAGGCCTTGGGGTCGGCCACCCGGCCACCGGGGACGTCGAAGATCCGCTCGGCGTCGAACGCGGCGTACCGCTCGCGCAGGCGCAGCGCCGAGTGGGAGATGAAGCCGAGCCCGCGCCACTCGAAGTGCGGCCGCAGTTCCATGGTCTGGCCGATGACGGCCAGCGCCTTGGGGTTGCCGTCCCACGGCACGACCCGGGAGTACTGGTTCTCCACCTCGGCGCGGCCCTCGGCGAGCTGCCGCAGGCAGGCGTGCACGGCCTGCAGCACGTCCAGCGGCTCGAACCCCGCGACGACCAGCGGCTTGCCGTACTGCTCCGCGATGAACCCGTACGGCCGGCAGCCGATCACCGTGGAGACGTGACCGGGCCCGATGAAACCGTCGAGCCGCAGGTCGGGCGACTCCAGGATCGCCTTGATGGCCGGGATGATCGTCACGTGGTTGCAGAACACCGAGAAGTTCGCGACCCCCTCGGCCTCGGCACGCAGCAGCGTCATCGCGGTGGACGGCGCCGTCGTCTCGAAACCGATGGCCATGAACACCACCCGGCGATCGGGATTGTCCCTGGCGATCTTGAGAGCGTCCAGCGGCGAGTACACCACCCGGATGTCGGCGCCCCGCGCCGCCGCGTCCTGGAAGGACCCCCGCCCGCCGGGCACCCGGGTCATGTCCCCGAACGAGGTCATGATCACGTCCGGCTGCCCGGCGATGTGGATCGCGTCGTCCACCCGCCCCATCGGGATGACGCACACCGGGCAGCCGGGGCCGTGCACCAGCGTGACCGCCTCCGGCAGGTGGTCCTCGAGCCCGTGCTTGTAGATGGTGTGCGTGTGCCCGCCGCACACCTCCATGAACTTGTACCGCCGCCCCGGCTCGCACAGGGCGGCGACCTCCGCCGCGAGCGCCCGGGCCGTCCCGGCGTCGCGGTACTCGTCGACGAAGCGCATCCCCGGCTCCCTACCCTTTGTCGATCATGGACTCGCGCAGCGCGGCCATCTCGTCCTCGTACGCCTGCCCGATGCTCTCCAGGAAGTCCAGCGCCGCCTTGGCCTCCACCTCGTCGATCTTGGAGAGGGCGAAGCCGACGTGGATGAGGATCCAGTCCCCGGGCGCCAGCTCCTCCCCCTCCAGCAGGCCGATGTTGACCGCGCGGCGCACGCCGCTGACGTCCACCTGCGCCAGGTCAGGTCGATCGACCGGCATCTCCACGATCTCCCCGGGGATCCCCAGGCACATAGGTCGCCTCCGCGAGCTGGATGGATTCGAGGACGAGATCGTCGCCGCCCTCGCTGTCGACGTCGGCGGACCCGCAGGCCGGGCACACCGCGTGCGGGTCGGCCGACAGGGCCGCGCCCCCGCAGTCACGGCACGTCACCCGCACCGGCAGCGTGACCAGGTCAAGACGGGCACCCTCCGCCACCGTCCCCTCGCTGACCAGCGCGAAGGCGTCGTTGATGGACGGCTCGGCCACCCGCAGCAGCGCCCCCACCTGCACGCGCGCCCGGCAGACCCGCCGTCCGTCCGCTCGCTTCTCCACGGCCGCGAGGATCGCCTCCGCGATCCCGAACTCATGCACGATCACTACCCCCCGTTCTCTCGTGTTCGTCCCCAGGCCCGGTCAGGCGAGGGTCACATCCGCCGGATGCTCATGTAGCGCTTGAAGTCGGGGATGGACCGGTAGACCATCACCCCGGCGGCCGTCAGGGCGGCGAGCGTGATCAGGCGTCGTTTCATCGCGGTACCTCCGGTTGATCGCTGCGCTGACGCAGCAGGTCGAGGACCAGGCCGGCCGCGCGGGGCACGGCCTCGGCGACCGGCGGGCTGAGGTCCATGCCGGGCTCGGTGGTGGCGGGTTCGCAGCCGACGAGCAGGACGGGGATCGACATCTCGCCGAGCGTGCCCGCGAGGGCCAGCACCGCCTCCGGGTTCATGTCGTGCGCGTCGAACAGCACGCCGGTGATGTCGCCCTCGTCGGGACGCAGCACGTACAGGGTGCCGGGCGGGTCGCCCCTCGGCGCGAGGTCCACGAGGATCGCCGCGTCGTACCCGCCGCCGGTCAGCTCGTAGGCGAGGTGGACGCCGCGGATGCCGAAGTCGGCGACCACCGCGCCGTCCGGCAGGTCGCGCCCGGCGAGGTGCCGCGCCACGGCGACGCCGAAGCCGTCGTCCCCGAGGAAGACGTTGCCCACCCCGGCCACCAGGGTCTTCACGCCTCGACCCCCTTGTTCTCGGGTTCTCCGGTGTCCTCGCGGGCCGGTTCCTCCAGGGGTTCCACCTCGTCGGGGGCGAAGTACAGGTAGCGGCCGTGGGCCCGGCGCAGGTCGGCCCCGGGGTCGTCCTCCAGGGTGACGGCGAGGTGCCGCCCGCCGTCCACGTCCAGCAGCACGGCCTCCACCCGGGCGGCGCGGCCGGCGAGGAACATGTCGTGCGCGTCCGCGCGGCGCCGCCCGGGGACCAGCCGCACCCGGCTGCCCTTGCGGATCGTCGTGCCGCACACCGTGACGTGGTCCGCGCCCGGCACGTGCTCGGCGGCGGGGTCCCACCACGGCACCCGCTCCTCGGGGGCCGCGGGGTCCCCGGCCCGCGCGGGGGCGGCGGGGTCGCGGCCCTCCTGGGCGGCGGGGTCGCGGCCCTCCTGGGCGGCGGGGCCGAGGTGCCGGATGGCGCCGTGCAGGCGTTCCAGCATCTCGGGCGGCAGGTCGGCGGCGCGCTTGAGCAGTTCGGCGGCGCGGGGGTCGGTGGCCTCGGCCTCGCGTCTCTCCTCCTCGGTCAGGGTGAGGGCGCGCAGGTGCAGCATCTCGTCCATCTCGGTGGAGTCGAACGACCCGCCGGGGCTCTCGGGCGCGACGCCGGGGTGGTCGTCCAGGATGATCGGCGAGGACAGCACCACGTCGCGCCGCCCGGGATCGCCCACCAGCACCGGCCAGGTGTGCCGGTTGCGGCAGGTGCGCGCCGCCGCCCGCGCCCACTCGGGCGGGTCGGCGAGCGACAGGAACGACCCGGCGGTGGCGCCGATGAGCAGGTGCGCGGCCACCAGCGAGTGCCGCAGCGCCTCCTCGCGTCCCTCGCCCCGCGCGATCCAGGCGGCCACGCCGTCGGTCTGCCAGGTGGTCGCCCGCACCGGGTCCAACGCGGCGAACCTGGCGGCACCGCGGCCGGGCAGCCACGCGGTGCGGTTCTCCACGCGGACGCGCAGCCGGAGCAGGCCGTACGGGCCGGGGGGCCGTTCGGCGCGCACGCGCAGCACGGCGTGCAGGGGGCGGTGCGCGGTGACGAGTCGGCCGGCCACCTCGCCGGACGGACCGAGGAGCTGCTCCTCGGCGCGGTCGCCGGGGATCCGCACCACCAGGGTGCGCTCGGCGCCGATCAGGTGCGGCACGGCGAGCACAGCCTCGGTCTCGCGCTCGGTGGCGTCGTCGTACGACAGGTGGGCGGTGTCCCCGCAGCGCAGCTCGGCGACCGGTGTGAACCCGCCGTCCTCCTCGCGGCGCTCCACGCGGCGCTCGCGCACGTGCAGGAACCGCAGCCGCACCCGGAGCAGCGCGTTGGCGCCCCCGTCCAGCAGGACCTCGGTGACGCTGCCGGACGGCTCCGCGGTCTCCTGGTACGCGGGCGGCACCAGCACCCCGAACTGCCAGCGCAGCCGGTTCTTGGCGGCCGAGGCCCGGTAGGGGTACAGCAGATACCCCTCGTACAGGACGGCGTCGGCCACCGCCCGGGCCGCGTCCATCGGCACACTCCTCACCGGGCCTCCTTCAGCAGCGCCTCGACGACCTCGTCCCAGGTGGCGAGCGCCTGGCCGGTCTTGTACCGCTGCAGGGCGCGCAGGGTGTCGCGCCGCAACCGCAGCCAGCCGCACCCGGGGAAGTAGCGGTCCATCAGCTCGCGCCACACCCCGACGGGCAGGCCGCAGCGCGCCTCGCGGTCCCACGGCACCGGCTGGACGGTGAAGCCGTCGCCGGAGCGGGCGAAGACGGTGCCGCTGAACAACATCAGCATCGGGACCTCGCCGTCCCGCAGCGACGCGAAGTACTTGCCGGCCGCCACCTCCAGGTCGTAGCTGCACGGCACGGGGACGTCGACCTCGGTGGCGCCGGTGTACCTCGGCACCAGCACCGGCACGGTGGCGAACTGGAACGGCTTCAGCGTCTCGCCCCACCGTGAGGGGTCGCCGAACAGGTCGCCGAGCAGCTCGGCCTCCCCGGAGGTGTACCGCCGCCGCTGCGGCTCCACCCTGATCTGGCAGCGCAGCGCCACGGCGTGCACGGTGCCCGTCCCCGGCCCGGTTATGGCGAGCCGGAACGTCAGCGTCGGGAACGCCGCGTACGGGTCGGCCCGCACGCCCCGGCAGTCGAACCGGATGTCAAGCACGCCCGTCCCCCTCCCCCGGCACGTCCACGCGGTGTCCCTCTCCCGGTGCGGCGTCCACGCCGTCCGCGGGCACGTCCTCGCCGCGTTCACGCAGGGAGGCGAAGAAGCCCTCGATGGCGTCCCAGGCCTCCCGGCCGCCGTGGAAGCCCTTCCAGCGGGTGCGGACCAGGCCGACCAGCTCGTAGCAGGCGTCCACCGGGACCAGGTGGCAGGTGAAGCCCTCCTCGGGGCGGCGGTCGATGAGGAACGCCTCGACGTCCGGCAGCGGATCGGCCGCGGCCAGCGCGGGCTCGGCGGCCAGCACCCGCTCCCAGGCGCCGCCGGGCACGACGGCCTCGGTGGCGCCGCCGGGGCTGGGGTAGAACGCGACGATCTTGCCGAGCTCGGAGTTGTGGAAGAAGAAGGCGGTGCGCACCGGCACGCACAACGCGTCCCAGTCCTCCCGCGCCAGCGTGAAGGCCGGGAAGTTCAGGTACCGCTCCGGCACCGCGCGGTACCGCCCCGAGCCGCGCGCCCCGTTGCGCAGCAACATCAGGTGGCAGCCCTTGCACGCGCACAACAACGCCCGGCTCCCGGCGTCCACGACGTGCCCGTGCCGCTCCCCCGCGGGCTCCCCGCACATCTCGCACCGCTCCGCGACGACCGGCGGCGGCTCCCGGAACCGCCGCAACCCCCGCGGCGCCGCCCCGCCGTCCGCGCCATGGGTCCCGGCGCGGCCCGCCCCGCCACCGTCCGTTTCAGCGCCGTCCGTCCCGCCGGTCCCGGCGCGGCCCGTCCCCGGCGGGCTCCCGGCCGGCCTCACGGGGCCGTGTCCTGCGGTACCGGGCACGGGCCCGGGGGGCGGGTCTGGATCTGCAGCAGGCCGGGCTCGCCGGGGAGCCCCTCGACCTCCAGCCGGGTCACCTCCGGCGCCGCCTGCCGTACGGCCCGCTCGATGCCGCCGGTCACCGTGGCGGGTGAGGACGCGCAGCCGTGGCAGCCGCCCTCCAGCCGCAGCCGGACGACGCCGTCGTCGCTCACGCCGAGCAGTTCCACGCCGCCCTCGTGCAGGCCGAGCATCGGCCGCACCCGGTCCAGCGCGGCGCGCACCCGTTCGGCGGTGCCGAGCGGGTGCAGGTCGTGCAGCACGAGCAGCCCGGACACGATCTCGTCCTCGGTGAGCCTTCGCAGCACGCCGGCCGCCTCGTTCTCCACCACGATGTCCATCACGCGCTCCAGGGCCGCCCCGTAGAGGTCGCCGAGCACACGCACCAGATCCTCGGCCCTGGCCCGCGCCGCCGGGTCGGCGAGCCGCCCGAGCTCGTCGATCAGCGCCTCGACGCGCTCGCCGGCGGCGCGCACGTCCGCACGCCGCCGGCGGCCGTCAGCCGGTGGTGTAGGCATGGGGACTGTGCAGCTTCCGCAGCTCCTTGCCGCGGCCGAGGTACATGTGCACCCCGCACGGCAGGCAGGGGTCGAAACTGCGCACGGTGCGCATGATGTCGATGCCCTTGAAGGTGTCCGGCGGGTTCTCCTCGAAGATCGGCGTGTTCTGCACGGCGTCCTCGTACGGCCCGGGTGTGCCGTGCACGTCGCGGACGCTGGCGTTCCACGGGGTGGGCGGGTACGGGTGGTAGTTGGCGATCTTCCCGTTGCGTATCACCATGTGGTGGGAGAGCAGGCCGCGCACCGCCTCGGTGAAGCCGCAACTGATGGCCTCGTCCGGCACCTCGAACGGCTCCCACGTCTGGCTGCGCCCCTGCCGCACCTCGTTGAGCCCCTGCTCGGCGAAGTGCAGCGCGCACGCCGCCACGTACGCCTGGAAGTAGCTGCGGGCCCGGTTGCGCTCCAGCGCGTTGGACATGAGCTCGCCGTTCCGCTCGGGGATCTTCCACTCGAACGTCGTCTCCGGCCGGGTCGCGCTCCTCGGCAGGTCGATGAGCACGCTGTGCCCCGTGGAGCGGACGTAGCCGCCGACGTCCACCAGCCCGGACAGCGCCGTGGACCACAGGCGGGCGATGGGGCCGCCGCCGGTGTCCAGGGCGAGCATGTCCTTGCCGTCGAACCAGCGCGGCGACATCACCCAGCTGTACTTGTCGTTGAAGTCGCGTTTCTGCGGGCGCGGGATGGTGTGCTGGTTCCACGGGTGCCGCGTGTCCACCGGGTTGCCGAGCGGGTCGTGGGTGACGAACGGCTCCTGGCCCTCCCAGTCGTCGTAGTACGAGCTGCCGAGCAGGATGCGGATGCCGAGGTTGATGTCCACCAGGTTGTTGGTGACCAGCTCGCCGTCCACGATGACGCCGGGGGTGACGAACATGCGCCGGCCCCACTCGTTCATGTTCTCGTAGGTGAAGTCGCAGTGGTCGGGGTCGTTGAGGCTGCCCCAGCAGCCGAGCAGCACCCGGCGGCGGCCCACCTGCTCGTACCCGGGCAGCGCCTCGTAGAAGAAGTCGAACAGGTCGTCGTGCATCGGCACGACCTTCTTCACGAAGTCGACGTACCGCATGAGGCGGGTCAGGTAGTCGGTGAAGAGCTGCACCGTGGCCACGGTGCCGACGCCGCCGGGGTACAGCGTGGACGGGTGCACGTGCCTGCCCTCCATCAGGCAGAACATCTCGCGCGCGACGCGGCTCATGGTGAGGGCCTCGCGGTAGAACTCGCCCTCCAGCGGGTTGAGCGAGCGCATGATGTCGCCGATGGTGCGGAAGCCGTGCTCGGCCGCGTGCGGCGCCTCGGTGCGGTTGGCCTGGTCGAGCACGCCGGGGTTGGTCTCGGCGACCATCTTCTCGCAGTAGTCCACCCCCACCAGGTTCTCCTGGTAGATGTTGTGGTCGAACATGTACTCGGCCGCCTCGCCGAGGTTGATGATCCACTCACCCAGCGCCGGTGGCCGCACGCCGTACGCCATGTTCTGCGCGTACACCGAGCACGTGGCGTGGTTGTCGCCGCAGATGCCGCAGATGCGGCTGGTGATGAAATGCGCGTCCCGCGGGTCCTTGCCCTTCATGAAGATGCTGTAGCCGCGGAAGATGGAGGAGGTGCTGTGGCACTCCACCACTTCCTTGGCCGCGAAGTCGATCTTGGCGTAGATGCCGAGGCTGCCGACGATCCTGGTGATCGGGTCCCAGGCCATCTCGACCAGCTCGCGGTTCTCCCCGCGTCGCTCCGAGGTCGTCATCACCGCTCCGTCCTCATGTCAGCTCCAGGGAGCCTTGTAACCGGTGAGCAGGGCGCGGCCCTTGGACCGCCACTTCGGCTCCTTGTCGACCGTGTGCAGGGTGATGCCGCGGAGCCGGCGGACGACGCCGCCGTAGACCGCGCTCGCGGCGGTGGAGACCATGGCGCCCGGCGGCTCGTCCATGAACGGCATGAACTTGTCGGGGAAGCCGGGCATGGTGCAGGCGATGCAGATGCCGCCGACGTTCGGGCAGCCGCCGAGGCCGGCCATCCAGCCGCGTTTCGGCACGTTGCACTTCACCACCGGGCCCCAGCACCCGATCTTGACCAGGCACTTGGGTGAGCCGTACTCGTAGGCGAACTGCCCCTGCTCGTAGTAGCCGCCCCGGTCACACCCCTCGTGCACGGTCTGGGTGAACAGCCACGTGGGCCGCAGCGCCTCGTCCAGCGGGATCATCGGCGCCTGGCCGTTGAGCTGGTAGAGCAGGTACAGCAGGGTCTCGGACATGTTGTCCGGCTGGATCGGGCAGCCGGGCACGTTGACGATCGGCAGGCCCGCCTTGGACCGCCAGTCCCAGCCGAGGTAGTCCGCCAGGCCCATCGAGCCGGTCGGGTTGCCCGCCATGGCGTGGATGCCGCCGTACGTCGCGCAGGTGCCCGCGGCGATCACGGCGGTCGCCTGGGGCGCCAGGCGGTCCAGCCACTCGGGCAGCGTCATGGGCTGGCCGGTGTCGGGGTTGTTGCCGAACCCCGACCAGTAGCCCTCCTGCTTGATGGACTCGTTGGGGATCGAACCCTCGACGACCAGCACGAACGGGTCGAGGCCGCCGTGCGCCGCCTGGAAGTACCACTCGATCATGGTGTCCGCGCCGGGCGCCGGGCCGCTGTTGTAGTCGAGGAGCGGCCAGTGCACCTCCACCTTGGGCAGGCCCGGCAGGACACCGAGGATGATGTCCTCGATGGCGGGCTGCGTCGCGGCGGTGAGCGCCACGGAGTCGCCGTCGCAGCTCATGCCGGCGTTGATCCAGAGTATGTGGACGACGGGTTCCTCCGCGTCCCGCCCGGCGGTGTCCGCCGGCCCGCTCTGTACGGCCATGCCGCCTCCCGTTCCGCTAGGTGCCGATGGGCGTCGAGTCGCGCAGCGCGTGCTGGGTGGCCTCCCACAGGACGTGGTAGACGGTGGTCTGCGCCTCCTGGATGCGGTGCACCGAGGACGAGGGGATGACGAAAAGGTGGTCGATGACGCCCGCCATGGGGGGCTCGGCGAGCAGGCCGCCCTCGTAGCCGGCGAGGGCGACGGTGAGCAGACCGCGGCTCCTGGCCTCGTGGAACGCTCCAACGAGGTTGGCGGACCCGCCACTGGTGGACAGGCCGAGGGCGATGTCGCCTGGCCGGGCCAGGGCGGCGAGCTGGCGGGCGAAGACGACGTCGAAGCCGATGTCGTTCGACAAGGCGGTCACCACGGCGACGTCGCAGGTCAGGCAGAGCGCGGGCAGGGGGCGCCCGGCGGCGGGGGCGAGGAACGCCGTGGCCACCTGCTGGGCGTCGGTGCTGCTGCCGCCGTTGCCGAACGTGAACATCCGGCCGCCCGCCGCGAACCGCCCCGCCATGTCCCGCGCGCACGCCACGAGCCGTTCGGCGTGCAGCCCCCGCACCCGCCGCCGCAACTCCGCGATCTCCGCGACCTTCTCCCTGGTGGACGCCACCGCCCCGGCGACCACGTCCTCCGCGAGCCCGCCGGAACCGGGGTACAGGAACGGGTAGAGCCCCTGCGTTCCGTGGGACCCGTCCTCCCCGGCTCGCTCAGCGGTCTCCATCGGCACCGGCCTTCCGGGTGACCGCGATGGCTTCCTTGGCGTGCACCAGCACCGTGTCGCCCACCCCGGCGTCCACCAGGGCCACGCTCACGTGCTCGTGGGTGCCGCCGAGATCGACCAGGGCCATGCCGTCGCCGAGCTCGCGCATCACCTGGGCCGGGCGGGCCTCGTCCGCGCACGTGACACAGGCGGCGCCGGCGCGGGCGTGGAACACGTGGACCAGCTCCCACAGCACGTGGTAGACGGTCACGTGGATCTCCTTGACGACGGCGGGGTCCCGCGAGTCCGCGACGAGGGCCTGGGCGACGGCGGGGCTGCGCGCGACGGCGCCGCCGTCGCCGCCGGTGAGGGCCAGGGTGTACAGGCCGAGCTCGTGCGCCGCCTCCAGCCCCCGCAGCACGGCGGGGCAGTCGCCGTCCGGCGAGATGCCGAGCGCCATGTCCACCGGCTCGGCGAACCGCCGCACCTGGTGGGCGAACGCCTCGGCGGGGCCGTCCCGCCCGCTCACCCCGGTGACCGTCGCGGCGTCGTTGCTCAGCGCGATGGACGGCAGCGCCCGCTTCCCCATGATCACCGGGTGCATGAACTCGACGGCCACGTGCGACGCGTCGGTGCCCGCGCCCCCGGACCCGAAGACGATCAGCTTCCCACCGCGCCGGAACCGCTCCGCCATCTCCTGGCAGGCGGTGGCGATCCGCTCCGCTTCCTCAGCGAGCCGTGCCCCGGCCGCGTCACGCCGGCAGAAGGCCTCGTCGACCGCCGTCCGCGCGGTGGATGTCACACCCATGACCACACTCCGTCATATACCGTGACCGCCAGGTTACGACCCGTACACATGCCGTTGTCACCTCAACCAGGACAACCGGCAGTAAAGCCTTCATGCCTCCCACGAGCCTCCAGGCGTCGCACCGGCCCCACGGGTGCGCGGTCAGCTCACAGCGGGCAGGTGACGGGTGAACCAGGCGCCGGCCAGGGCGGTGACCTGGTCCAGAGCGCCGGGTTCCTCGAAGAGGTGGGTGGCGGCGGGGACGAGGACCAGGCGGGAGGGGCCGGGGATCTGTCCGAGCGCCTCGCGGTTGAGGTCGATCACCACAGGGTCGCGTTCGCCGACGATCAGCAGGGTGGGCTGGTGCACCCGCGTGAGGTGGTCACCCGCGAGGTCCGGCCGCCCGCCTCGGGAGACCACGGCACGCACGATGTCCGGGCGCTCCGCGGCGGCCACCAGGGCCGCGGCGGCGCCGGTGCTGCCGCCGAACAGGCCGGCGCCGAGGCCGGCCAGGGACTCGCAGGCGGAGAGGCGGGCCGTCACGGCGATCAGACGGGAGGCGAGCAGGCCGATGTCGAAGCGGAGGGCCACCATCGACTCGGCCCGCTCCTCCTCAAGGGTGAGCAGATCGATCAGGACCGTGGCGAGGCCCGCCTCCTGCAGCCCGGCCGCGACGTGGCGGTTGCGGGGACTGCGGCGGCCGCTCCCGCTGCCGTGGGCGAACACGACCACGCCGACGGCCGAGTCGGGCACCACGACGTCGGCCTCCAGAGGGACGCCGGCGGCGAGGAACGATGTGCTCTGGCGGACGATCATCGTCTGCTCCTTTCGGTGCTTCCGGTGCGCCGCCCGCGCCGCGGGGCACGGGACTCCCCGGTCAACGTCCCGCGGCGGCCGGGGGCGACGCCGCGGCGAGGTCCAGCGGGTGCACCGCATGGGTCTCGTCGAAGTGGACGACCGCGTCGAACTGGCCGCCGATCCGGGCGCGTACCTGGTCGCCGCCCCCGGTGGACGGGATGACGTCGGCGAGCACGTGCTCGGGGCGTGCCGAGTCGAACGGCCCGGCGCCGGGGAACATGACGAGGAAGTTCTTCACCCCCACCTCGTGGAACAGGGCTTCCACGCTGCCCGGGACGGCGGGCGGGGGCCGGACGACGGCGCTCGGCGCGCCCCAGCACGGAGCGGCGGTCACGGTGCCGCTGTAGGTGGTGAGTCCGAGCAGGAGGACCTCCCCGGGGTACCGCTCGCGGACCAGGCGGCCGACGCTCAGCTCGCCGCGGCAGGCCGCCTCGGTGGCCCGGGCGTCGCCGAGGTGCGGCGTGGTGCCCCACACCACGATCCGGGCCGGGCGGTCGCCGTGCCGGTCGAGGTGGTCCAGCAACGCGTCCAGCGTGTCGGCCATGTGCCGGTCGCGCAGGTTCCACGAGCAGATGTGGCCGCGGAACAGCGCCCGGTCGTACTCGATACCCGTGCCGAGGGCCCGCACGACGTGCTCTCCGTAGAACAACTCGTCCTCGGTGGGCAGCCCCTGTTCCCGTGCCCGCCGCAGGGCCTCCCGCCGCAGCCACGACAGCCGTGCGACGATCTCGGCCTCGCGCCGCTCGCCCGCCCCGCAGGCGGCGTCGAACAACGGATCACCCTCCTCGCACCCGGGACCGCCGGGGCCGTGGTCGCCGCAGCCGAGGTGGCCGTGGGCCAGCCTGGCGCGGGCACGGGCGGCGGCGGGCGGGTCGGCGGCGTCGAGGACGGCGACGATCTCGGCGGCGGTGCGGTGCAGGGAGTACAGGTCGAGGCCGTAGACGCCGGTCGCGGGAGCCCCCGGAGGCAGGCGGCCGTTGTGACGGCGCAGCCACTCGACGAACTCCATCACGACCGTGTTGCGCCACGCCCAGGACGGGAAGCGGCGGAAGCCGCGCAGCGCCTGCTCAGCGGTGGCGTCGCCGCCGGCACCCCGGACGTAGCGGTCCACGCGGTAGGCGTCCGGCCAGTCCGCGAGGAGGGCGACCGCGCCGAAACCCTTCTCCTCGATGAGCGCCCGGGTCAGCTCCACCCGGGTGGCGTGGAACTCACGGGTGCCGTGCGAGGCCGCGCCGATCAGCACCAGGCGGGCGTCGCCCACCAGGTCGAGCAGCGCCTCCGTGCGCGCGGCCCCCTCGTGCGGCTCCACGGTGACCGCTTCGCCACCCGGGGCCCGGCCCACGGGGCGGCCCGCGGCGCGGCGGCTCAGCATGTCGCGCACCTCGGCGGCGGTGGTCTCGGCGGCCTGGCGATAGCAGCGCTCCGGTGCCAGGAACGCCGCCGGCCCGGTGGCGCACACCACCTCGTCGGCCTCGGCGGACAGGTCACGCAGGGTCGCCTCGCACGCGGCGGGCACCGCGACCACCAGCCGGGCCGGACGCATGAGGCGCAACGCCCGCACGGCGGCCCGCAGCCGCGCCCCCGTCCCGAGACCGTCGTCGGCCAGGATCGCGATCCCGCCCTCGACCGGCCAGGCGGGCCGCCCCCGGCGGTAGTGCCGCTCCCAGCGCTGGACCTCCCGCCCCTCCCACGCGGCGACGTGCTCCACCACCTCGGGCTCGATGCCCAGGCCCCGGATGACGTCGTCGTTCAGCGCGAGCACGCCGTAGGAGGTGACCGCCCCCATCACCAGGTCCTCCTGCCCCGGCACCCCGAGCTCGCGAACCACGAGCACATCGAGCGGGGCCCGCAGCGCCTCGGCGATCTCCGCCGCCACAGGCGCCCCGCCGAGCGGCATGGCGAGCACCACGACCTCCCGCCGCCCCCGATAGGCGTCGAGCAGAGCGGCCAGGGCACGACCGGCGTCCCGGCGGTCATGGAAAAGATGCTCGGGCATGGCACTGCCTCACGTACGCGGCGGCGAGGCTGTACGCGGCACGCCCAGGGCACCACCCCGAGCGGACCGCTCGGTCCTCGGCGGTCACCCCCAACCTACGCCCGTACCCGCCGCCGCCCCCCGCCGCCCCGGGCCCCGCGACCACACATAGCCATAAAATTCGCCATTCATGTCGGCATCCTGGGAACTCCGGATATGGCACCGTAGTTGAGTCATTTGGCCACCAACTGGCCTGGCCGCTGAGTCCGCCGGAGTACGCATGGAAATCACGTTCCAGCAAAGCGACGACCACGGTGAGGACCTGAGGTCTCTTCACGCGTGGCTCCTGGACGACCAGGAGCTCCGTGGCCAGGTGCGCGTCGAGCCGGTGACCGGGCGGCCGTCCTCAGAGCACATGGCCGGCGACCTGGAGGCCATCGTGGCGATCATCTCCGGCGTGAGCGCGGTGGTCCAGCTCGGCATCAGCGTGGCCGCGTGGCGTGAGGCGCGCGGCGGCCGCCGGCAGAACATAGTGATCGTCGTGTCGGAGATCGACCGTGACGCCGCCAAACCCGTCATCGACGCGTTGAAGCCCGAAGAGAATGAGTAGTGCCCCCGCCACCCGATAAAGCGCCGGACGGCGGCCTGCTCCGTGGCATCGACCCCGCGCGTTCGACGTGCGTGCTCATCGGCGTGGACGCGTACACCGCCCTGGAGCCGCTCGGGGCCGTCGGCAACAACCTCAGCGAGCTCGCCAGGGCCCTGACGGACGAGGCGATCTGGGGTGTCGCGCAGGACCGTGTCCGCGTGCTCGCCAACCCCGCCACGCAGGCCGAGGTGATCGGCGCCGTCCGGGCCATGGCGAACCTCGCCGAGGACACGCTGATCGTCTACTACGCCGGTCACGGCCTGCTCGACCCTCGCGACGGCCACCTCCACCTGACGCTTCCCGACGCCAGGTTCTGGCATCCGGAGACCATGCTGCCGTACCAGTGGGTGCGCCAGGCCATGGGCGAGGGCACCGCCAGACGGCGGGTGGTCATCCTCGACTGCTGCTACAGCGGCAAGGCGCTGGAGGGCATGTCGGTGGCCGGCGTCGGCGAGCACGTGCTGACGAACGCCATGGAGGAGCACGGCTCGTACGTGATGACCTCCACCGCGCGGGACCGCAGGGCCCTCGCGCCGAAGGGCGAGAGACTCACGGCCTTCACCGGCGAGTTCGTGGACGTCCTGCGTGGCGGCGTGCCCGACGGCCCGGAGATCCTGACGCTGAACGAGATCTTCAAGCAGGTGCGCGACCGGCTGGTGCGCAAGGGACGGCCGAGGCCGCAGCGGCAGGACCACAACGGCGTCGGCGATCTGCCCTTCGTGCGCAACCTCGCCGTCGTGCCGCCCGGCCCCGCCCCTGAGTCCACCGGCACCGCCCGCGTGTCCCGCCTGCTGCTCACCACCGCGATCCTGGTGAGCCTCGCCGCGGGCACCGGCGCCGGGCTGGCCTATCCCGTGGTCGCGAGCCGCCTGTGGCCGCCCCCGCCGGTCGAACCGGGCGGGCCCTGCTCCTCACGCGCCGTCCTGCTCAGCCACTCCGACGCCCTGGACAAGACCGAGGTCATGGGCGAGCGCATCGGAGGACTGTCCGCCCTGGCGCTCACCGGGTCGTCGCGGGCGTACGCGCTGGCGGACAACACGCCGGGGCGGATCTTCCCGATCTCTCTGGGCCCCGCCGAGCGGCTGTCGCCGCGGGCCGGGACCGCGCGCACGCTGCGGCACGCCGACGGCGAGGCGTACACCACCGGGTTCGACGGGGAAGGCCTCGTGGTGGAGCAGGGAGGCAGGACCATCCTGGTCAGCTCGGAGACGGGGCCGGCCATCCGGCGTTTCCGCCTGGACACCGGCCGTCAAGTGGGCGAACTGCCGATACCGGCACGCTTCAAGGTCTGGCCGGACGGCGAGGCCCAGGCGGGGCGCACGATCGAGGCGCTGGCCGCGACCCCGGACGGGCGTCATCTCTACGCGGCGCTGGAGTCCCCCCTGTCCAGCGACGGCGACGGCCGCGGCAGGAACCTGCTGCGCATCCAGCGCTACACCGGCACCCCGGGCGGGAAGTACACACCCGATCGGCAGTACGCGTACCAGACCGGCGAGGGCCTCCATCTGACGGAGTTCGTGGCGATCGGCGACGATCGGCTGCTCACCCTTGAGCGCCAGTTCGTCCGGGGCCTCGGCAACGCGGTCCGCGTCTACGACGTGCCGCTGGCCGGCGCACCCGACGTGACGGGCCTCTCCTCCCTGTACGCCGCCGCCGCCGATGTCTTCGTGCGCAGCGAACTCCTCTTCGATCTGGCCGCCTGCCCGCCCGGCTCCCCCGGTCAGGTCGCCCGGAAGGGCCCCCAGATCAACCCTCTGCTCGACAACGTGGAGGGCATGGCACTCGGCGCTCCCCTTCCTGGCGCACCCGGCTGGCGCGACCTCTTCCTGGTCTCCGACGACAACCAGAACGAACAGCAGGCCACCCGGCTCTACGCCGTGCGCGTCCGCGTACCGTAGGGCCCGGCCGCGGCGCCGCCGGACCTGCCGCCGGCGAAGCAGGCAAAGAACGGCGAATTCCTACATCGCGCTTTTATCGGGCATCATTCAGATACTCGGGCATTTCCCCGGGCGGGGGAAAATCCTTATTCCGATGGCCGCACACACGGCGAAAAACATAATTGACACTCGAATGTCAGCGCCGCATAATTGCTGCTGTCCAGCCCCCCGGCCGGGCATCAGGCAGCGATCGGCGGCCCGCCCCCCTCTTCGATATCCCCCGTCCCCAGCGACGCCGAAAATAATTCACGACCGCTTTCCGCTGCCTTTTCGCCCTGACCGGCGTCTCCATCGCCGACGACATCCGGGTGTCCCGCGATTAACGGTGCAACGCGATAAAAGATTGGTGGTGCGGCTCGTGACCGAGACGCTCGACGCGCACGAGAACCTGCAGAACGGCCAGCAGCAGCGAAGCCTGGCGCCGGACGCTGCCCGCAATCTGGCGACCACGACCAAATCGCAGCCGCAAATGCAGAACATCTCCTCGAGGTGGCTGCTGCGCGTGCTGCCCTGGGTCCACGTCGCCGGCGGCACCTACCGGGTCAACCGCCGCCTCACCTACGACATCGGCGACGGACGGCTCAGCTTCACCGTGCAGAGCGGGGAAGTCCGGGTCGTGCCGCCGGAGCTGCGCGAGCTGGCGCTGCTGCGCTCCTTCGACGACGACGCGGCCCTTGAGGGGCTGGCCGACCGCTTCACCCAGCAGCAGTACGAGGCGGGCGACGTCATCGTCGAGCGGGGGCAGCCCGCGGACCGGATCGTCCTGATCGCGCACGGCAAGGCCAACAAGATCGGCGCGGGCGAGTACGGCGACGAGACCACCCTCGCCGTCATGGCCGACGGCGAGTACTACGGCCACCAGGCCATCGCGTCGAGCGACCCCGGCACCTGGGAGCACACCGTCAAGGCGGTCACCCCCACCACCACGCTCAGCCTGTCCCGCGAGGCGTTCCAGGAGCTCATGGGGCAGTCCGAGTCGCTGCGCGCCCACGTGGCGGCACAGCGCGCCGGGCGCAGGCCGCCGCACAACAGGCTCGGTGAGGCCGCCATCGCCATCACCTCGGGCCACGCCGGAGAGCCGCTGCTCGACGGCACGTTCGTCGACTACGAGACCACACCGCGCGAGTACGACCTCAGCGTCGCCCAGACGGTGCTGCGCATCCACACCCGGGTCGCCGACCTGTACAACCAGCCGATGAACCAGACGCACCAGCAGCTCCGCCTGACCATCGAGGCGCTGCGCGAGCGTCAGGAACACGAAATGATCAACAACCGCGAGTTCGGGCTGCTGCACAACACCGACCTGCGCCAGCGCGTCCAGACCCGCACCGGCCCGCCCACCCCGGACGACCTGGACGAGCTGCTCTCGCGGCGGCGCAAGTCCAACTTCTTCCTGGCGCACCCGCGCACCATCGCCGCGTTCGGCCGCGAGTGCAGCAAGCGCGGCCTGTACCCCGACACCGTCGAGATCAACGGCCACGCCATCCCCGCGTGGCGCGGCGTGCCCATCCTGCCGTGCAACAAGATCCCCATCACCAAGACCCGCACCAGCTCCATCCTGGTCATGCGCGTCGGCGAGGACGACCAGGGCGTCGTCGGCCTCCACCAGACCGGCCTGCCGGACGAGTACGAGCCGAGCCTGTCGGTGCGGTTCATGGGCATCGACGACCAGGCGATCATCTCCTACCTCGTCAGCGCCTACTACTCGGTGGCGGTGCTGGTGCCGGACGCCCTCGGCGTGCTGGAACACGTCGAGATCGGCCACTGACCCGCCCCTGCCGGGGGCAGAAGGTAAAGCGTAGGAAAGCGGAGACGACGCGAAGGGCGGCGCACATGGCCAAGGTGATGACCACCGCACGGCCGGCATCCGAGGTGCTGGCGTGGAGCCGCGACCTTGCCGGGCCCGCCCTGCGCGCCGCGGTGGAGACCCTCCCGGCGTCGGTCCGGGACATCGCGGGCTACCACTTCGGCTGGCTGGACGAAAAGGGACACCCCGCGGCCGGCGGCGGCGGCAAGGCGATCAGGCCCGCGCTGGTCCTGCTCGCCGCCGAGGCCGCGGGAGGCCAGGCCGCCGACGCCGTGCCTGGCGCGGTCGCGGTCGAGCTGGTGCACAACTTCTCCCTGCTGCACGACGATGTGATGGACGGCGACGCGACCCGCCGCCACCGGCCCACCGCCTGGCGGGTCTTCGGCGTCAGTCACGCCATCCTCGCCGGGGACGCCTTGCTGACGCTGGCTTTCGAGGTGCTCGCCGACAGCGGTCACCCCGGCATGCGGGACGCCGCACGCGGGCTCGCCGCCGCGGTGCTCGACCTCGTGGAGGGGCAGGGGGCGGACACGTCGTTCGAGACGCGCGCGGAGGTCGGGCTGGACGAATGCGTGCGCATGGCCGAGCGCAAGACCGGTGCGTTGCTCGGCGGCGCGTGCGCACTCGGTGCGCTGCTCGGCGGCGGGAACGCCGGCCGGGTGGAACACCTTCGCGCGTTCGGCGAGCGGCTGGGGCTCGCCTTCCAGTTCGTGGACGACCTGCTCGGCGTCTGGGGCGATCCGGCGGTGACCGGCAAGCCTGCGCACTCGGACCTGCGCAACCGCAAGAAGTCACTGCCGGTGGTGGCGGCCCTGTCCTCCGGCACCCCCGCAGGAGGCGAACTCGCCGCGCTGTACCGCGGCGACCACGAGCTCGACGCCGCGGACCTCGCGAGGGCCGCGGCGCTGATCGAGGCGGCGGGTGCCCGGACGTGGAGCCGGACCCGGGTGGACGAACTGTTCCACGAGGCCCTCACCCACCTCTCGTCGGCCGACCCGGCCTGTCGGCCCGCCGCCGAACTACGCGCACTCGCCCACCTGATCGCGCACCGGGACCACTGAGCGTCCACGGCCGCCGCGTCGACCGGGAAGTCACCGCGAAACGACAGTCGCACCGCCGTAGGGGACGGCGGTGCGACGGTGTCACCCATGCCGTCTCTCCCCCCGTGCCGTTTCCGGCGGGACCCCTGTCCGGGGGGAGGCGACGGCGATGTGGGGGCGGGCCCCGCCACGGGCTGATCGATCAGCCGCGACGGGGCCCGCAGCTCAGGTGCGGGTCACGACAGAGGCGGGTACGCGTTCTCCATGAGCTGGCGGAACTGGGCGGAGAACCAGGCACCGGCGATCGGAGAGTCCGGCAGGGCACCCGTGGGGTTGTTGCCGTTACGCTCGTTGCCCTCGTAGCTCGGGTCGCACATCCGGTCGAAGCCCTTGCCCTGGTCGTTGTCGATCAGGCGGCTGGAGCCGTCCGACTCACCCGGAGGCTTGATCCACACATAGGCGTCGATACCGGTGGCGGGGTTCGCCCTCGGCCGCTCGCCGATGCCGGCACCGCTCTGGTTGCACCAGTTGCCGAGGTGGATGCGCCTGTCGATCTTCGACTGGTTGACGAAGGTGTTCAGGTCGGTCGAGGTGCTCGGCCCGGCCGGCCGCGCCGCGCCACCCCAGCCGTTGCGGCCGGTGTCGATCAGCATTCCGATGTTGCTGTTGAAGCCCTGCTGCACCAGGCGGTTACGGAAGGCCTGCGCGAAGGACAGCTCGTCGATGTACATGTTCCAGTCGACCCAGTCGGACTGCCGGATCTGCTGGCCGTTCACCGAGCCGTTGACGGTGAAGTGCGGCTCGGTCAGCGCGGAGTAGTTCGACGTGTTGGTGATGAAGCCGGTCACGCTGTTGAAGCCGGCGGTGGTACCGCGGACGGTGCTGGCGAACAGCTCGGCCGCGGGACCGAAGTTGGTGTCCCAGCCAAGCCAGCCGTGGTGCGCGGCGTCGATGTAGTTGTACACGTTCGGGACCGCGTGCAGCTTGTTCAGCGCGTACTGCACACCCTGGACGTAGGCGCCGGAGCTCTGCGCCTCGGCGCAGGCCGCGATGTTGGTGTTGGTGATCAGGTTCGGCAGCGAGTCGATCTCGATGATGTTGATGATGCGGAGGTTCCGGTAGGCCGGGTCCGCCATGATCGCAGCGATCGGGTCGATGTACTCGGTCTTGTAGCGGTTGAGGCCGTTCTCCGCGATCTTCAGCTCACCGTTGGAGGCGAGGGCCGAGCAGTCGCGGTTCGGCAGGTTGTAGATGACGAACTGGATCGTCAGCGCGGAGCTGCCGTTGGCCGCGTCCTGGCGGACGGCCTCGTCCAGGTGCGCACGCACACCCATGGCGGTGCTGGTGCCGGCGATGGCGGCGATGCGGTCGATCCACACACCGGTGGAGTAGCTGGCGACGCGGCTGCCGCCGGGCTCGGCCGCGGCCTTGCTCGACCAGTCGGGGTTCACGTAGCCGGTGGCGCCGACGTACGGGTTGTCCACGCGGCCGGGGTTGGTGACGTCGTCGTCGGACTCGGTCGCGGTGACCGTCACCGAGGTGAGACCGGAGGACGCCACCGTGATGGGACGGGTGCCGTTGGTCTGGTCGGTGTCCTGCGCGGCGGCCAGGGTCACCGTCTGCGGGGTCTGCCAGTTGGAGGTGGTGAAGGTGAGGCTCGCGCCGCTGCTCACGGTGATGTTGGTGTCACCGGAGCCCGCGGTGTTGGTCACGGTCACACTGCCGCTGGGCGCGGTGGCCAGGCGCACCGTGTAGGTGCCGGTGGCGCCCTCGGGCACGGTCACGGCGGTCGAGGAGACGACCAGGGACTGGGTGCTGCTGCCGTCGTCGTCGGCCTCGGACGCGTTGACCGTCACCGAGGTGAGACCCGAGGAGGCCACGGTGATGGGCCGCGTGCCGTTGCTGAGGTCGCTGTCCTGTGCCGCCGCCAGCGTCACCGTCTGCGGGGTCTGCCAGTTCGATGTGGTGAAGGTCAGGCTCGCGCCGCTGCTCACGGTGATGTCGCTGTCACCGGAGCCCGCGGTGTTGGTCACGGTCACGTTGCCGGAGGGAGCGACGGCGAGGCGCACGGTGTAGCTGGCGGTGGCGCCTTCCGGCACGGTCACGGCGGTCGAGGAGACGACCAGGGACTGGGTGCTGCTGCCGTCGTCGTCGGACTCGGTCGCGGTGACGCTCACCGAGGTCAGGCCGCTCGCCGCCACAGTGATGGGCCGCGTGCCGTTCGTGCTGTCGGAGTCCTGCGCCGCCGCCAGCGTGACGGTCTGCGCGGTCGACCAGTTCGAGGTGGTGAAGCTGAGGCTCGAGCCGCTGGACACGGTGATGTCGTTGTCACCGCTGCCGGCCGTCGAGGTCACCGTCACGTTGGCGCTGGGCGCGGAGGAGAGGCGAACCGAGTAGGTGGCGGTGCCGCCCTCGGGAACCGAGACGCTGGTCGGCGTGACCACCAGGTTCGGGGTCTGGCCACCCTGCTGGTTGCACTGCGTGCCGTTGATGAAGAACGTGCTCGGGTTGGTGTTGGTGCCGCTGTAGGTGCCGTTGAACCCGAGGGTCCAGCTCGCGCCGCTCGCCTGCGAGCCGTTGTAGGACTCGTTCTGGACGGTCACGTTGGCGCCGGACTGCGACCACCGGCCGTTCCATCCGTTGCTGACCCGCTGGCTGTTCGGGAAGGCGAAGGTGAGCGTCCAGTTGCTCAGCGCGTCGCCGGTGTTCTTGACGGTGAGGTTGCCCCCGAAGCCGCCGCCGCCCTCCCAGGCCTTGGTATACGTGACCTCGCAGGCGACAGCCGCGTGGGCGGCTGTCGGGCCGGCGACGAGCCCGACGGCGGCGGCGAACATGACCGCCGCGCCCGCCATGGCTCTACGCCAGAAACTCTTGTGGGGTCCCATCTTCTGTAAATCTCCCTCACGTAACTGTTGGGGGTCGCCGCCTTCTTGTTGACGGCCAAGCAGCGCCCAGCTCGGACACGCGGCGTGGGAGCGCTCCCATAGTCCGGTTGTTTCGGGAGGATGTACAGCACATTGCGTGCGGGCAATCCCACGAGCAATCGCACGCTGTCCCCCGCCGCGACCAGCCGGGCCGTGGCCTTGGCAAACGCGGCGTCGAACGGGACGGCACCCCCTCGACATCCGATGAAACATTCATCTGGTACGAGGACCGACCGGACCCGCACCCCCCGCCACCTCGTAAAAGATCGCAAGCCATTCGACCCCGTGTGGCTCTGGCCTGTTCATATCCGGTTCAGCCGGGTTCGCCAGGGTGCCCTGCGTAGCCGGAGCACGAAATCGTCCGGCGGGACGGAAGGCAGGAAATGGGACACGGCCACCCTCACGGTCATTCGCACGATCACTCGCACCCGCACGACGGGCACACCCTGGACCAGGGCGACCTGGCCGCCGTCGTCGACACGTCGATCCCCGACGGCGAGCTCTCCCCCGGTCAGGTGTCCCGGCGTCAGGTGTTCCGCCGCGCCGGGCTGCTCGGCGCCGGCCTCACCGCCGCGGGCGTGCTCGGCACCCCCGCCGCGGCGTCGGCCACCACGCCCCAGCACACGGGGGGTGACCGCGAGCCGCGCGGCGGCTACCTGTGGCTGGCCGGCGACCACCACATCCACACCCAGCACAGCTCCGACGGCGTCTACAAGGTGAGCGACCAGGTCGGGCACGGCGCCGCGTACGGCCTCGACTGGATGGTCATCACCGACCACGGCAGCAACGCGCACGCCAAGATCGGTGTGGAGAAGGTCAACCCCGACATCGTGGCGGCCCGCCGCGACCACAAGGACACCCTGGTGTTCCAGGGCCTGGAGTGGAACATCCCCGGCGCCGAGCACGGCACCGTGTTCGTGGCCCCGGGCCGCAATGAGGTCTCCACCCTCAAGGAGTTCGAGAACTCCTACGACGGCTCGGTCAAGAACGCCGGCGCCAGCACCCCGCAGAACGAGGCCCTGGCCATCGCGGGCCTCAACTTCCTCGCCGAGTCGGTGCGCCGCCGCCGCGTCGAGGCCGCGCTGTTCCTCGCCAACCACCCCGCCCGCAAGGGCCTCGACTCCCCGCACGAGATCCGCGGCTGGCGCGACGCCCAGCCGGAGATCGCGGTCGGCATGGAGGGCGCCCCCGGCCACCAGGCCGCCGGCATCCCCAAGCCGAACGGGCCGGGCAGCGGCCGCGGCTTCTACGACAGCACCCCCGGCGCCGACTCCTGGCCCGGGTACCCGCCGGAGAGCTACAAGACGTTCGGCGGCTTCGACTGGATGACCTCCACCGTCGGCGGCCTCTGGGACAGCCTCCTCGCCGAGGGCAAGAGCTGGTGGATCACCGCCAACTCCGACGCCCACTCGATCTACGCCGACACCACCGCGCGCGGCGGCGGCGACTTCAACGCCAACGGCCGGTACGACGACCCGACCTACGGCGGCACGCTCAACGTCAACGCGGGCGACTTCTGGCCCGGCTTCTACAGCCGCACCCACGTCGGCGCGCGGTCCTTCTCCTACCTCGCGGTCATGGAGGCCATCCGCCAGGGCCGGGTGTGGGTGGACCACGGCGGCCTGATCAGCTCCCTGGTCGTGCGGGCCCGCCAGTCCGGCACCGGCCAGCTCGGCGTCAGCCTCGGCGACACGCTGCACGTCCGCAAGGGCTCCAAGGTGGAGATCTCCATCGAGATCACCCTCGCCGGCAAGCCCAACTGGGCGCAGGTCGTGCCGACCCTGGCCCGCGTGGACGTCATCCAGGGCGACGTGACCGGCCCGGTCAAGGACAAGGACGTCTTCACCACCCCGGCCACCAAGGTCGTGTCCTCCTACGAGGTGGGCAAGAACACCGGCACCGTGACGTTCACCTACAAGGTCGGCGCCGTGGACCGTCCGGTGTACGTGCGCCTGCGCGGCACCGACGGCAAGCGCTCGGCCCCCGGCCTGCTCGGCGCGGCGGTGGACCCGCACGGCCCGGCGATCGACGTCTTCGGTGACGCCGACCCGTGGAACGACCTGTGGTTCTACAGCAACCCCATCTGGATCGTGCCCCGCGGATGATCCTCGGCCTGGACACAGGCACGCGGACGCTCACGGACGCCGAGCACCTTCTCCACGACCTGGTGAAGGTGCTCGGCCTCCCCGCGGGCACCGTGGCCTGCACACACTTCGTCCGCACCGGTGACGGGCCGCCGCACGTGGCGTGCTCGCTGACCGTGCCGGACACCCTTGACCCCGGGGCGCTGCCCGAGGGGTCCGGCGTCGCGTTCGGGCACGGCCGCTCCGGGCCCGCGGACCTCGCCGAGGGCGCGTCCCTGGCCGCCGCCGCGCACGCGTCCGGCACCGGCGGGCGCCTCGTGCTGTTCCCGGGCCACGACGAGCTGACCGGCACGCTCGGCGTGGCCGAGGTGGTGGCCCGCTCGGGCATCGACCGCGTCGTGGTGCTCGCCCACGCCGGCGACCCGGCGCCGGACACCCCTGTGGTGACCAACGACTTCGTGCGGCCGCAGTGGCGCGACGGCGAGGTCGTGCTGCTCACCATGCCCGCCGCGGGCGGACGCCTGACGCCGGCCGAGGTGCCGAACCCGACTCCCTGCTGCGCCGACCACGGCTGAGGCGGGGATCCCGCGCCCGGGGCGGCGGGCCACCGGCGGCCCCGCACGCCCCGGGAGGCGGGCCACTGTCAGGTCCGCACGCTCCAGGAGGGGGCCGGCGGCAGGTCCGCACGCTCGGAGAAGCGGGGCAGGTGGGGCCGTTGCGACGATGAGTTCTCATCGAGCAGGCTGCCCCGGCTCAAGCTCCCAGCAGGCCGGACCGTGCGGATGATCCGCCGCTGCGGGACGCGGGGCTCGTCAGGAGGTCGATCATGACGACGACGACGGTCCCCGAGTTCAAGGACCTCATCGCCGAGACCCGTTTCTCGGCGTTGCACCTGGAGATGCGCGACCAGTACACCCCGAAGGGCGCGGTGTTCGTGGACTGGAAGGCCGGCATCCCCATCGAGCTGCAGCGCCACCAGGCGTGGGTGGACCTGGTGGGCGAGACCATCGGCCGCGGGGTGGACTGGCGCCGCGCCCGCATCGTGTCCGAGCCGGTGACCGAGTTCATCAAGTACGAGCACGAGACGACCACCATCGTGAACGTCCCCGCCGGCGAGAACGTGCGGTGGCTGCCCCGCCGGTTGGCGTCCGACCTGCTGCTGCCCGGCAACGACTTCTGGGTGTTCGACGAGAAGCTGGTGCGGTTCACCCACTTCACCGGGGACGGCGCGTACGGTCCGCACGAGCTGACCGACGACCCCAAGATCGTCAAGGCGTGCCTCGACGCGTTCGAGGCCGTGTGGGCCCGCGCGATCGACCACAAGGACTACCAGCCCGTCTGAGGCACCCCGCGCCCGCACGCCGATACGGGAGACCCCATGCCGACGTCATCAGTGCCCGCGCATGACGGGAAGGTCCTGCTGGTCGCCGACGAGGGCGTCAAGCCGGCCGAGCACATGACCGCGTCCGAGGTGGACAAGAAGGTCGAGGACTTCTACACCGGGATCGGCGGGGAGGCGTTCTTCCGCGCGCTCGCCACCCGGTTCTACGAGCTGGTCTCGCGGGACGACCTGCTGCCCGCGCTGTTCCCCGTGCACGACTGGGCGCGGCACGCCGAGCGGCTGGCCGCGCACTACGTGCAGATCTACGGGCGGAACGACCTGACGGCGGCCTGGGACCCGCGGATGCACCAGGCGCACGCGCACACGCTCATCACCCGGGACCACCGGCTGCGGTGGCTGGCGCTGATGCGGGAGGCCGGGGCTTCGCTCTCCGCGCCGGAGCCGCACTTCACCGAGTTCATGACGATCATGAAGATCGCGAGCGGGGAGATGATGGCGGTGTCCCGCGGCGCCGCCATCGCCCGGGGGCAACGGTTCCACTGGGACGGTTCTCCGCGATGACGCCGCAGCCGCCGCGCCGGGTCGCGGTCGTCGGCGCGGGGGCCGCGGGCGCGTTCTTCACGCTGGAGCTGTCGCGCCTGCTGCCCGAGGTGGCCGTCGACCTGTACGACCGCGAGGAGCGGTCCCCCGGGGCGGGCATCGTGATGTCCTGGGAGTTCGCCGAGAAGGTCAGGGCCGCGCACCCCGAGGCGTTCGCGTTGCCGCCCGCGGCCATGGCCACCTGGGACCGCACGCTGACCGTGGCGGGGGACGAGCGCATCTGGTCCGGCGCGTACGGCATGTTCGGCCTCACCCGGCGGGTGTTCCGCCGGCACGTCGCGGAGCTCGCCGCCGGGCTGCCCAACGTGCGGTTCCTGCGGCACGACGTGCTGAGCCGTCCCGCCGGCGCCGACCTGGTGGTGGTCGCCGACGGCGCCAACAGCCGCCTGCGCGGCCGGTACGGCGGCCCGTTCGGCACCCGCGGCACCCCCGGCCGCACCGTCTTCCTCTGGATGCGCACCCCCGCGGTCCTCCTGCCCACGTTCGTCCTGCGTTCGTCCGGCCCCGGCCTGCTGATCGTGCACTCCTACCCGCACGGCGAGCAGGAGAGCACGTTCATCGTCGAGGCCCACCCCCGCACCCTGGACGCCCTCGGCCTCCTGGACCGCCCCCTGCCCGACGTCGAACGCGAACTGGCCGCCGTCTTCGCCGACGAACTGGCCGGCGCCCCCCTGCACTCCCAGACCTGGGGCTGGCGCGCCTTCCCCACCGTCGTCAACGACCGCTGGCACCACGGGAACCTGGTCCTGATCGGCGACGCCGCCCACACCACCCACTTCTCCATAGGCTCCGGCACCGCCCTCGCCATAGACGACGCCCTGACCCTGGCCCGTTGCCTGGCCACCCACCCCTCCGTGGGCACCGCCCTGCCCGCCTACGAATCCACCCGCCGCCCCATCGTCACCGCCACCCAGGCAGAGGCCCAAGACAGCCAGCAATGGTTCGAGACCCTGAGCCTCCGCCCCCGCCTCAACGGCCACCAGACAGTCTTCGCCCTCCGCAGCCGCCGGACCGCCAACACCTACGCACGCCTGGAATCCCACGACCCCGCCTTCACCATGGCCACCCTGAGAACCCTCGCCGGCCACCCCACGACCGACTCCCCCTCCGACCTCCCCCTGGTCCTGGGCGGCCTCCACCTCACCGGCCGAACAGCCACGACCACCCCACTCCCCACCGCGCAGGCCGCCTCGCTCCCCGCGACCCCTGCCCCGCCTGTCCTCTCGCCCACCTCCCAGGTGCCCTCTCCGGCGCCGACGCGGCGGGACGTGGTGCGGCGAGTCCGGCGCCGCCGTACGGCGGACGCGGTGGTGCTTCCCACCGCGACCGGAGGAGCCTGGTGCATGGTGGCGGACGGCCCGCCCGGGGAGACGACGGCCGTACCCCCCTGCGTCCTGGTCGAGGTGAACGACCACACCGACCCCGGGGAACTGGTCCGCGCCTACCGTTCGGCAGGAGCCTGCGCGGTGGGGCTCCTGATCAGCGAGGACGCGCCGCTGAAGGAGACACACGGCGCCGACCTCCTGGCCGTCCCGGCCCAGCCGGGCACCGGCCGTATCGCGAGGACGCGCCTCGCCGACCGCCTCAGGTACGACCACGAGATCCCCGTTCTGCTCCTGACACCAGATGAGCTCTCCCACGACGAGGCAGACACCCTCATCGCCGCAGGACGGATCGACCTGGTCGCGACGATCGACCCACAGGACATCGCCCGCCTCCCCACCCCGACGGCCCACTGACGTCGCACTTTCGAAGATGCCCGCCGTAGCGGCCACGCGGAACAGTGGGGGGGATCGGTTCGGGCTCGCCGGATCCGGGAGGGACAGTGGCGGACGTCGTTCTGGAACGCAAAGCCGAGCAAACGGCGCCCACATCCGGCTTCGTGGTGCAGGAGGGCCTCCCGGACGACTGGGACCGACAGGTCACCCCCACCCCAGCCACCCTGAGCGCACGCTGGATCGGCCTGGCGGCACCGAGACTCCCCGGAGGACTCCGCACGTTCGCCCTCTACGAGCAGGGCACCCTCTCCGTCGCCTTCACCGGCGGCATCCAGGACCAGCCGACCGGCCACCCCCGCTTCGACCCCCACATGATCTTCACCGGAGCCTCGGCCGGGGACGACATCGCCCCCGCCGGCCCCCACCCCTGGAAGGACGCCGACCCGGCGGCCCTCTTCCCCTGCTGCCTGATCATGTTCCCCAACTACGAGACCGCCCCCGCGGGCCGCGACGCCAGGGACCCCGAGGCCGCCCGCCGCTTCATCACCGCCCTCGACATTTGGGCCGAGGACAACGGCATCCGCACCGTCGCCTACCTCTACCTGAGAAGCGACCACCCCGAGTTCGCCGCGGCCCTGGCCGAGACCGGCCACACCCTGATCCCCATGGTCGACCGCTGCGACATGCGCGTCACCTGGACCGGCTTCGAGGGCTACCTGCGCACCCTCTCGCGCAACAAGCGCACCGCCGTACGCCGCGAGCTGCGCGAGATCGGCCGGCGCGGCATCACCGTCACCGAGCGCCCGTTCGGCGACGACGAGCCCGAACTGATCGCCCTGCGCTGCAAGCTCGTCGCCAAGTACGGCGGCACCCCCGACCCCGGACGGGAAGCGACCTCACTGCGCTACCTGCGCGACCACTTCGGCGCCGGCGACCTCATCGTGGTCGAGGCACGCAAGGCCGGCAGGATGCTCGCCTTCAGCCTGTTCATCCGCGACGGCGACAGCCTGACCGTCCTGATGAACGGCACCGACTACGACGACCCCGACGCCTCGTTCATCTACTTCGCGACGATGTTCTACCGCCCCGCCGAAATAGCCCCCGCCCTCGGCGTGCGGGCCATCGGCTACGGCATCGGGACCATCGCCGCCAAACAGTCGCGCGGCTGCGCGACCGACACGCTCTACGCGGCCGTCCGGGCGAAGCAACGATGGGAGACGTCTTGACCGTCACAGAAGAGAAGAAGGCCGCGCCGCCCCGCACCCTGCGCGACCGCCTGTCGCGGCTGCTGCCCCCGGCGGGCCCCGGCCGGATGCTCGTCATCTGCTCGGCCGTGTCCAGTGTCGGCAACGGCCTGTACCTGTCGGGCTCGGCGGTCTACTTCATCCGCGAGGTCGGGCTGTCGTCCAGCCAGGTGGGCATCGGCCTGTCGCTGATCGGCCTGGCCAGCCTGCCGATCAACGTGCCGCTCGGCCACCTCGCCGACCGGTTCGGCCCCCGCGAGGTCACCGTGCTGCTGACGCTGGCCAAGGTGGTCGCGCTCGGCCTGGTCACACTGGTCGCGAGCTTCCCCGCGTACCTGCTGGTCGTGGGCCTGCTCGGCATCGCGGACAGCGGTGGGCAGGTGTCCCGCGGCGCGCTGATCTCGGGGCTGATGGGCCGCGAGGGCCGGGTGAAACTGTCGGCGTACCTGCGGTCGGTGTTCAACGCCGGCTTCACACTCGGCGTGCTCGCGGCCGGCGTCGTCATCGCGATCGACACCCGGCCCGCGTACCTGTCGCTCATGTGGGGCAACGCGCTGGCGATGCTCATCGCGGCGGTGCTGTACCTGCGGCTTCCCCGGGTGCCCGGCACCCGGGGCGACCGTACGCGCGACGGCGACGGCGGGTGGCTGTCGCTGCGCGACTGGCCGTACCTGGCGGTCGCGCAGGTCGCCGGCATCGCCCGTCTCGGGCCGGTGCTCGCCGCCGTGGGCCTGCCGGTGTGGCTGGTCACCCAGACCGAGGCGCCCCGCGCGCTGGCCGCGTGGCTCATGGCCATCAACACGCTGATGGTGGTGTTCCTGCAGGTCCGCGCGGCCCGTGGCGCGGACACGGTCGCCGGGGCGGCCCGGCTGCAGCGCTGGACGTTCCTCGGGCTCGCCGCCGCGTGCGTGGTCACCGGCCTCGCCGCCGGGGTGTCCGCGCTGACGGCCACCGTCATCATGGTGGTCGCCATGGTGGTCTTCTCGCTCGGCGAGATCTGGGGCGAGGGAGCCCGGTGGGGCCTGCGCTACGAACTGGCCCCCGACCACGCCCAGGGCAGGTACGGCGGCCTGTTCTCCACCGGGGACGCGCTCGCCGCCGTCGCGGGCCCGACGCTCGTCACCCTGCTGCCCGAGCACTTCGGCCTCGGCGGCTGGGGCGTCCTCGCCGCGCTGTTCGCGGCCGGCCTCCTGCTCAGCGGCCCGGTGATCCGCTGGGCGGAACGCACCCGTCCCACTCCTCAGGCCGCCTGAACCCCCGGCCCGGCGGGCCCCCTCGGCAGGGGGCCCCGCGGGTCAGACGCCGACCACCTCGAAGGCGATGGCGGGGATGCCGCCGAACCTGCGCCCGAACCGTTCGACCTTGGCCTTCAGGAAGCCCCTCGCGTCCGCCATCGGGTGGCCGGGGCCGAGGGCCGGCAGGTAGGAACGGTGGGCCTCCAGGGCGGCGACGCCTTGGTCGAGGGTGCCGGTGACGTCCACGGCGTGCCGGGCGTGCGGCGAGCCGCCGACGGCCGCGTACCGCACGCCGGACCACGGCTTCAGGCCCTGCTCCAGCAATTCGGGAAATATCCAGCGGTTTCCCGCGTCCGCGGCGGCGTCAAGCGCGGCTGTTCCCACATTCCGATGGTCGGGGGAATTCCAGTCCCCGCTCCTCCAGCGTTCATGATGATTCAGCGTCACCAGGATATCCGGCTGATATGTGCGGATGGCGGCGGCGATGTCGCGGCGCAGCGGCAATCCGTATTCGATGACGCCGTCGCGGTGGCCGAGGAAATCCACCTTGTCGACACCCACGACGGCCGCCGCCTCGATCTGCTCGCGCTCGCGGACCCGCCCCGCCTCCTCGGGAGGCAGCGTGTCGATGCCCGCCTCGCCGCGGCTGGCGATGACGTAGACGACCTCCTTGCCGGCGGCCGTCCACGCCGCCACCGCCAACGCGGGCCCGTACTCCAGGTCGTCCGGATGGGCCACGACCGCCAGCGCCCGCCGCCAGTCGTCCGGCATCGGGGCGTACGGCTCTGCCATGTCTCACCTTGTCCTTCGGGTCGTCCGTGCCGCGGGCACGGGTTCGTGCGGGATCGGCGGACCGGACGCCGGGCCGGGAGCCGGGGGCGAGGGTGCGCCACCGGGCCCGCCGGGCCCCGGGAGTCCGGTCCGCGACGGTCTCGTGCGGCCGCGGTCAGTCCCAGACCTTCGCCTCGTCCCAGACCTTCAGCTCGTCCCACACCTTGTGCTCGTCCCAGACCGTGAACTCGTCCCGGAGGCGGCGCAGTTCGTCGCGGTCCCAGACCTTGTACCGGTCCCAGACGTCCAGGTCGTCCCAGACCTCCAGCCGGTCCCACACCGTCAGCTCGTCCCAGACGTCGAGCTCGTCCCAGACCTTTTGCGCCATGTACTAATCCCTTTCTCGTGACCTTTCTTCTGGCCGCGGAATCGTCTCCGCACAATCAACTCTGCGGCCGGCCCGGACCGGAGACCAGGGAAAGGGAAGTCATCAAGTTGCCCGTGCGCACCCGCTTCCTGCCAGCCGGGCACTTGACGGCCGGAAACCCGTATTCTCCCGCCGCGGCGCATGGGCGTATCCCGCCCGGCGCGGGTAGAACGACCGGTGTGGCGGACAAATTACAGCGATACCGGGGCAAGCGCGACCCCCGGCGCACCTCCGAGCCCATGCCCGCCGAGGGCCCGCCGTCCTCGGGGAGCGACGACACGTTCGTGATCCAGGAGCACCACGCGCGGTCGCTGCACTGGGACCTGCGGCTGGAGCGGGACGGCGTGCTGGTCTCGTGGGCCGTCCCCAAAGGGCTGCCGCCCGACCCGGACACCAACCACCTGGCCGTGCGCACCGAGGACCACCCCATGGAGTACGCCACCTTCGAGGGGGAGATCCCGGCGGGCGAGTACGGCGGCGGCACCATGACCATCTGGGACCGGGGGCGGTACGTCACGGAGAAGTGGAGCGACCGCGAGGTCAAGGTGGTGCTGAACGGCTCGCGGGTGTCCGGGCGGTACGTGCTGTTCCGGACCCGCGACCGGAACTGGATGATCCACCGCATGGACCCGCCGGTCGAGGGCTGGGAACGGCCGCCGGACAGCCTCGCCCCGATGACCCCGGTGACCCGGTCCCGCGCGCCGCGCGACCCGCGGGGGTACGGCTGGGAGTTCGCCTGGGGCGGGCTGCGGGCGTTCGCGCACGTCCGGGGCGGGCGCCTGACGTTGCGTTCCGCCACCGGCGACGACATCACCCGGGACCACCGGTGGTTGCGGCCGATGGCCGAGGCGTTCGGCAGCCGGTCCTCGATCCTGGACGGCGAGATCGCGCCCCTCGCGGGCACCCCCGTGTACATCGCCTATGACGTGCTGCACGACGAGGGTGAGTCCCTGCTCGACGCGCCGTACACCGCCCGCCGGGCCACCCTGGAGGGCATGGGGATCGCGGGGCCCCGCTGGCAGACCGCCCCCGCCTGGCCCGGCGAGCTCGCCGCCGTCCGCCAGGCCGCCCGCGCCCAGGAGCTGCCCGGAGTGGTGGGCAAACGGCTCGACTCCCCGTACCGTCCGGGCGAGGAGTCGCCGGACTGGGTCTACCTGCCGTCCTGAGGCGGGGTGGGGACGACCACGATGGTGCAGGTGGCGTGGTGGATGAGGGCGTGGCTCACCGAGCCGAGGACGAGGCCCGTGACACCGCCGCGGCCGCGCGAACCGATGACGAGGGCCTCGGCGCCCTCCGAGGCGTCCAGCAGGACGTCCACCGGGTGGCCGGCGATGTCCTGCTCGGCCACCTTGACCTCCGGATGACGGACGCGGGACTCCGCGACGACGCGGGTGGCCGTGCGGGGCGGGCGGTCGGGCCCGGCCTCGGTGACGGTCGCGTGGACCACGGTGAGGGCGGCGCCGTTCCTCTGGGCCTCGGCGAAGGCGAACTCGACGGCCGCCGCGCAGGTGTCCCCGCCGTCCACGCCGAGCACGATCTCAGGGCGCGGCGGAGCCGCCGACGTGCGGACCAGCACCACCGGGCAGGGCGCGCGGCCGGCCACCCCGAGGGCCACCGAGCCGAGCAGCAAGCCGCGGAAGCCGCCCACGCCGTGGTTGCCCACCACGAGCAACTCCGCGCCGGCCGCCGCGGCGATCAGCGCGTCCCGCGGATCGCCTGGCACCCACCCCGAGCTCACGTCGGCGCACGGCGCCACCTCCTGGACCGCCGCGACGGCCTGGTTGAGCACCGAGTGCGCCCCCGCGCGCATCCACCGGGCGACACCGGCGTACGGCCCGGTGTCCTCGGCGTCGCACGCCCACGCGGGCATGGCGTGCACCAAGCGAAGCGGGGTCTCCCGCGCCACCGCCGCCCGGCCCGCCCACCGCGCCGCGGCCAGGCCCGCGTCCGATCCGTCCACTCCCGCCAAGATCACGATGTCTCCTCGTCGCCGTTGCCTCCATCACACGCGCCGGGATGACCGGAAACCAGAGTCAAAGGTCTCTACCGCCCTGGACCTGCGTCCCCCCGAGGTGCGGTACTGTGGGCGATGTTCTGCTCACGGTAAGTGAAGAACCATGGTCGGTTCAACACAGGGAGGCACCCCCCGATGCAGGCCTTCACGCTGCCCGACTTCTACCTTGCCTACCCACCCCGCCTCAACCCTCACCTGGAACGTTCCCGTGCGCACAGCATGGCCTGGGCCCGGCGCATGGGCATGCTCGACTCCCCCACCCCCGACGGCGGAGTGGTCTGGGACGAAGACGCCCTGGCGCGCATGGACTACGCCCTGATGTGCGCCTACACCCACCCCGACTGCGACGGCCCCGCGCTGGACCTGATCACCGACTGGTACGTCTGGGTGTTCTTCTTCGACGACCACTTCCTGGAGCTGTACAAGTACTCCCGCGACCTGGCCGGCGCCAAGGCCCACCTCGACCGGCTGGAGCTGTTCATGACCGCCGAGGGCGAGGAGCCACCCGAGCCGGCCAACCCCGCCGAGGCCGGCCTCAAGGACCTGTGGGCCCGCACCGTTCCGTCCATGTCCGAGGCCTGGCGCCGCCGCTTCGTCGTGAGCACCCACAACCTGATGGTCGAGTCGATGTGGGAGCTGGAGAACATCGACCGCGGCCGCGTCGCCAACCCCATCGAGTACATCCAGATGCGCCGCAGGGTAGGCGGCGCCCCCTGGTCCGCCAACCTGGTGGAACATGTCACCGCCGAGGTCCCCGGCTCCCTCGCCGCCACCCGGCCGCTGCGCGTCCTGTGCGACACCTTCGCCGACGCCGTGCACCTGCGCAACGACCTGTTCTCCTACCAGCGCGAGGTCCGCGAGGAGGGCGAGAACTCCAACGCCGTGCTGGTCTTCGAGCGGTTCTTCGGCTGCTCCACCCAGGAGGCCGCCGAGCTGGTCAACGACCTCCTGACCTCCCGCCTCCAGCAGTTCGAGGACACCGCCCTCACCGAGATCCCGGCGTTGCTGGCCGAGCAGGCCGTGCCACCCCACGAGCAGGCGGCCGTGGCGGCCTACACCAAGGGTCTGCAGGACTGGCAGGCCGGCGGCCACGAGTGGCACGCCCGCTCCAGCCGCTACATGAACCAGGGCGCCCTCACCGACTCCCCCACCGTCCTGGACGGCCCGACCGGCCTTGGCACGTCGCTGGCCCGCCTCGCCCAGTCCGCCGTCCGCACCGGCCTCCCCCGCCGCGCCCGCAAACACACCTTCATCCCGTACGAACCGGTGGGCCGGCTCCCCCTGCCCGCCCTGCACATGCCGTACCCGGTACGCACCAGCCCGTACCTGGAGGACGCCCGCAAACACTCCCTGGAGTGGGCCCGCTCCATGGGCATGTTCGACTCCCTCCCCGGCCTGGAGCACGGCGCCCTGTGGGACGAGCAACGCTTCCACGGCATGGACCTCGCCTACTGCGCCGCCATGATCCACGCCGACGCCACCCCCGACTCCCTGAACATCACCGCGGGCTGGCTCACCTGGGGCACCTACGGCGACGACTACTACCCGGCGATGTTCGGCACCAGCCGCGACCTGGCCGCGGCCAAAGCCTGCGACGACCGCCTGGCGTTGTTCGTCCCCCTGGACGCCGGCCCCACCCCCACCCCCCTGACCCCGCTGGAACACGGCCTGGCCGACCTGTGGCACCGCACCGCCACCGATCTCTCCCCCGCCCACCGCCGAACCTTCCGCACCGCCATCCTCGACTGCACCGCGAGCTGGCTCTGGGAACTGTCCAACCAAGCCCAGAACCGCATCCCCGACCCCATCGACTACGTGGAAATGCGCCGCCGGACCTTCGGCAGCGACCTGACCATCGCCCTGGCCCGCCTCTCCTCCCCCACCGAACTCCCCGAAGCCGTCTGGCACCACCGCACCCTGAGAGAACTGGACACCGCCGCCCAGGACTATGCCTGCTTCACCAACGACCTCTTCTCCTACCAAAAGGAAATCGAGTTCGAAGGCGAGTTCCACAACCTGGTGCTGATCGTCCAGAAATTCCTGGACACCGACCGCTGGACCGCCCGCGACGTGGTGGCCGACCTGATGACCGCCCGCATGCAGCAGTTCGAACACATCACCACCACATCCCTCCCCAAACTCGTCGAAGAACTGGCCCTGGACGAACCCGCCCAGAAAACCCTCACCCGCCACGCCTCGCTGCTGAAGGACTGGATGTCCGGCATCCTCGAATGGCACAGGAGCGTCCCCCGCTACACCCCCCAGGAACTCACCCGCATCCGCGCCACCCACTCCCCGCAGCACTACACCTTCCACCCCCAAGGCCACGGCACCACCGCCTTCCACCCCCTCCCCGGCCCCGCCGAGATCCCCGCCCGCTGACCCCCGGGCGCCCCACCCTCTCCCCGACAGAGCCGCCCTCCTTCCGAGCCGAAGGAGGGCGGCTTCGGCTTTGCCGAGGCGGGGGGCGGTCGGAGCGGGGTTGCCCGGTACTCAGTGACACCGTATAGTGGTACTCAGTGGCACCGAGTACTGGGAACAGAAAAGGACCCGCGATGGACGACCTGACGGAGATGCTGAAGGGCACGCTCGAAGGCTGCGTGCTCGAAATCATCGGCAGCGAGGAGACCTACGGGTACGCCATCACGCGTCGGTTGAACGAACTCGGCTTCGCCGACGTCGTCGAAGGGACGGTTTACACCATCCTGCTGCGACTGGAGAAGAACGGGTTCGTCCAGGTGACGAAACGACCCTCCGGTCTGGGCCCGCCGCGCAAGTTCTATGCGCTCAACGACGCGGGGCGCGAAGAACTCGCGAAGTTCTGGGCGAAATGGGAGTACATCACAACACGGATCGACAAGCTCAAGGAGGGCGGGAGATGAACTTCTGGGAGACCATCACCGGCAGCGATCTCACCAGGGAATGGAAAGCCTTCGAAAGGCGGGCCGAGGCATTGCCGGCCGACTACCGGGCGGCGTGGGAAGAGATCAAGGGTCATATTCTTCCCTACTCAGATTTCACAGGCAGAAATCTGATGCCGATTCTCGACGGTGCTCTGGGGCTGCTCGAAGAGACAGCCGCCGAAGGGCAGAGCATTCACGAGGTGCTGGGTGACGACATCAAGGGCTTCTGCGCGGCGCTGGCCGGCGAAGCAGGGGGCCGGAGCCATCGCGACCGGTGGCGCGAGCAGTTGAACAGGAACGTCGCAAGGAAACTGGGCCGGCTGGGAGGCTGACGTGGGCATCCAAGACATCATCGAAGGCAAGAAGCAGTGGCGGGCGCACATGGCGCGGGTCAGGGCACTCCCGCCGGACTACCAGATCGTCTACAAGGAGATCCAGCGGTACCTCTTCAAGGTCGGACCGGTCGACCTGGTCGACGGGCCCCTGCTCCCAGGGATCGTCGATTTCTTCGAGGAAGGCGTCGCGGCCGGCAAGGGAGTCCTGGAACTCATCGGCAACGACGTCGCCGCCTTCAGCGACGAGCTGATCAAGGACTCGCGCACCTACGCGGACATCTATCAGGAGTCCATCAGTGGGAAATCCGGCACGACCGAGAAGTGACCCCCGTCGGCCCAAGGCACCGGCGGGCGCCTCGGCCACCGGGCCGAGTGCCGTGACGAACAGAGAACGGATATCCGGATGACAGCCCATCAGGTCCAGAGCCCCGCGATCCACGTGCAGGGCCTGCAGAAGTCGTACAAGGAGGTGCGGGTGCTGCGCGGCGTGGACTTCGCCGTGGCGCGGGGCAGCATCTTCGCCCTGCTCGGCTCGAACGGGGCGGGCAAGACCACGGCCGTGAAAATCCTGTCCACGCTGCTCAAGGCGGATGGGGGCACAGCCAGCGTCCTCGGCTTCGACGTCGCTACGCAGGCGGCGGACGTGCGGGAGTCCATCAGCCTCACCGGGCAGTTCGCCGCCGTCGACGAGATCCTCAGCGGACGGGAGAACCTCGTGCTGGTCGCCCGGCTGCGACACCTCAAAGATCCGGGCGGCATCGCCGATGACCTGCTCGAACGGTTCTCGCTGACCGACGCCGGCACGCGGAAGGTGGCGACGTACTCGGGTGGCATGCGCCGCCGTCTCGACATCGCCATGAGCCTGATCGGTGATCCGCCGGTCATCTTCCTCGACGAGCCGACGACCGGGCTCGACCCCCAGGCCCGCATCGAGGTGTGGCAGGCCGTCAAACAGCTCGCCGCCCAGGGCACCACGGTGCTGCTCACCACGCAGTACCTGGACGAAGCCGAACAACTCGCCGACCGGATCGCGATCCTCCACGAGGGCCGGATCATCGTCAACGGCACCCTGGCCGAGCTCAAGCAACTGCTCCCGCCCGCCAAGGTCGAATACATCAAGAAGCAGCCGACCCTCGAGGACGTCTTCCTCACACTCGTCGGCGGCAACGGCAAGGACGGTCATGACCGCACCATCGGCACCGACGCGTAGAGAACAACGATGACCAAGCACTTCTTCGGCGACACCGCCACCCTTCTCGGACGATCCCTGCGCCACATCACCCGCAGCGCGGACACCATCATCACGACCACGATCACACCGATCGCCATGATGCTCATGTTCGTCTACGTGTTCGGCGGCGCGATCAACACGGGGTCGGATTCGTATGTGAACTACCTGCTGCCCGGCATCCTGCTCATCACGATCGCCTCAGGCATCGCCTACACCGCGTTGCGGCTCTACATGGACATGAAAAGCGGCATCTTCGAGCGCTTCCAGTCCATGCCGATCGCACGCTCGTCCCTTCTGTGGGCGCACGTGCTCACCTCGCTGGTCGCCAATCTGATCTCACTCGTGGTCGTCACGCTCATCGCCCTCCTCATAGGTTTCCGCTCGCCGGCAGGACTGCCGGCCTGGCTCGCGGTCGCCGGCATCCTGATCCTGTTCACCCTGGCCTTGACATGGCTGGCCGTCATCCCCGGCCTGTCCGCCAAGTCCGCGGACGGCGCCGGCGCGTTCTCCTACCCGCTCATCTTCCTGCCGTTCCTCAGCTCGGCGTTCGTCCCCACCGACACCATGCCCGGCCCGGTGCGCGCCTTCGCCGACCACCAGCCGGTGACCGCCATCGTCAACGCCATCCGCGACCTGTTCACCCAGCAGCCGGTCGGCACCGACATCTGGATCGCCCTCGCCTGGTGCGTCGGCATCCTCGTCATCGCGTGGATCTTCGCCATGCACACCTACCGCCGCACGATCTCCTGAGTGCCGCGCCGCCGGCCGGTGCGGTCCTCGCATCGGTCCCGCTCACGGACGAGCCAGGCGGCGCAGGCGTAGCTCCTGGTCGGCCGCGAGGGCGAGGAGTTCCTCGTCGTGGCTGATCAGCAGCACGACCGCGCCCTCGGCGGCCAGGTCGCGCATGACCCGGGTGATCGAGTGCAGGTGACGCTGGTCCACGCCGGAGCTGGGTTCGTCGAACACGACCAGGCGGCGCCCGCTGAGCCGGGCCGCGGCCACGACGAGGCGTTGCTGCTGGCCCCCGGACAGGGACAGCGGGTGGCGGCCGGCGTACCGCTCCAGGTCGAGATCGCGCAGCACCTCATGGACGCCGGAGCCCTGTCCGGCTTCCAGGCGGAGTTCGGCTTCGACGCTGTCGGTGAACAGCTGCCGCTGCACGTCCTGCATGACGATCGCGCTCACCCGCTGTCGCTGCGTCCTGGTGAGCGGTCTCCCGTCGAGGAGCACTTCGCCCTGGTGGCGCTGCAGGCCGGTGAGGATACGGGCGAGGGTGCTCTTGCCCGCGCCGTTCGGGCCGGTGACCGCGGTGATCGTCCCAGCGGGCAGGTGGGACTCGTCGATGTCGAGGACGCGCCGGCCGTGAAAGTCGCAGCGGATGCCGCGCAGCCGCAGGCCGGCCCGCGGGAGCGGGGCGGTGGCGCCCGGAGCGACACTCGGCCCGTGGGCGCAAGTGAGGGGTGTCTGTAGCCGGGTGGGGCGGGCGAGGCCGCGCAGGCCGTCGTCGCCGATCGTGGCCGACTCGTCGATGCGGCCGTCGCGCATGACCACGAAACGGTCGGCTGTGCCGTACAGGTGGTACAGCCGGTGTTCGGCGATGACGATGGTCGCGCCCTGGGCGCGGAGCAGGCGGAGGGTGGCGGTGAAGCGTTCGACCGCGGCGGCCGACAGGTTGGCGGTGGGCTCGTCGAGAAGCAGCACGGGCGGCCTGTGGACGGTCGCGGCGGCGCAGGCGACCTGCTGTTGCTGGCCGCCGGAGAGTCGCTGCAGGCTGCGGCCGGCGAGGTCGCCCAGGCCGTGGTCGTCGACGGCGGCGGCGACTCGCTCGCGGATCTTCTCGGGAGGAACGCCGAAGTTCTCCAGGGCGAAGGCGAGTTCGGTCTCGGTCTCGTCGGTGAAGAACTGCCGCCGGGGGTGCTGGAGCACGGTGCCGGTGAGGCGGCCGATCTGGTCGAGCGGCAGGTCGGCGAGGGCCTGGCCGTCCAGGTGGACGGTGCCTTCCAGGGTTCCGTCGTGGAAGTGCGGGATGAGGCCGTTCATGAGGCGCAGCGCGGTGCTCTTGCCTGAGCCGCTCGGGCCGCACAGGACGACCGTCTCGCCCCGCCGTACCTGGAGGGAGAAGTCGTCCAGGGTGGGCCCGTCGGCGCCGGAGTAGGTCCAGCGCACGCCCTTCAGCTCGATCATCGGAGCACCGCCGTCGTGGTCAGGGCCGCCAGCACCGCCAGGTCCGCCACGCCGAAGCGGGGCGGGCGCATGGTGGTGGGACGGGTCGGCGAGCCGAGCCCGCGCAGCAGGGCGGAGGCCGAAAGGTCATCGGCGAGGCGCAGGCTGGAGGCGATGAGCGGTACCGTGAAGCGCTCGATGCCGAGCACCGGGTGGCGGAGCAGCCCGCGCCCGCCGCCGAGGCCGCGCAACCGCATGGCGTCGTGGACGGCGCGGGCCTCGGTGATGATCGCGGGCAGGAAGCGGAGCATCACGGCCAGCGAGACGGTGATGGCGCGCGGCACGCGGGCGGCGCGCAGGGCCGCGGTGAGCTGGGTCGGCGTGGTGGTGCGCATCAGGTGCAGGGCGACACCGCCGACGGCGACGAACCGCAGCAGGTAGCCCGCGACGGCCGCCACGACGCCGATCACCGGGTACGGCAGAGCCAACGGCAGCAGGTAGGCCACCACGGCGACGGCTCCCGCGGTGAGCGGGAGCGCCACAGCGCGCCTCCAGGCCCGCTCGCCCAGCGCCAGCAGCACACCGAGCGCGAGGGCGGCGGGGATGAAGGTGACGCCGCCGGGGGCCATCACGATCACGCTGGTCACCAGGACCAGCACGATCTTGGTCCGTGGGTCGAGGCTCACGCCAGCCCGGCCTTCTCGAAGTGCTTGCGGGTCAGCCGCAGGCCGAGCAGGCCACCGAGGAAGCCGAAGACGACCGTGGACAGGTCGAAGGCGATGAGCACCGCCGGGGAGAGCAGGGCATCCATCGCGGCTGAGTAGTCGGCGCCCATCATGCGCATGGACGGGCTGGAGAAGTAGTCGTCGCGGGCGTAGAAGAGCGGCAGCAGCGGTCCGGCGAACCAGGCCGAGTAGACGGCGTAGGCGATGACGTACATTCGGCGGGACTGGTAGCGGCCCGCCCAGAGGATCGCCTCGGCGATGAGCGCGAGGACGATGGTGAGCGCGAAGCTGATCGGCGGGTGGCCGGTGAGCATGAGGATCCCGGCGGTGATGATCGCGAATACGGTGACCATGCCGGCGTGGCGCACGCGCGTGAGGAAGAGCATGAACGGGATCCCGCCCGCGACGATGCTCGCGACGAGTGCGGCGAGCATGACCATGGGGTTGATGAAGCCGAACATGCTGATCGCGTAGATGGTGACGAGGTAGAGGGCACCGAAGATCCCGATGGTGATCAGGTCCTTGGGGCTCATGCGGACGGTCACGGGTGTTCCTTTGCGTGCGGGGGGATGAGCTGCCAGCCACGGGCGCGGCTGCGTTCGTGCCAGAAGCGGGCGTAGGTGCCGCCGGCGGCGAGCAGGGTGTCGTGGTCGCCGTCCTCGGTGATGCGTCCGCCGTCGAGGACGAGGATGCGGTCGGCCGCGACGACCGTGGACAGTCGGTGGGCGACGACGATGACGGTGCGGTCACGGGCGAGCTCGTGCAGGGCGTCGGCGACCGCCGCCTCGTTGGCGGGGTCCAGGGCGGCGGTGGCCTCGTCGAGCAGCACGATGGGAGCGTTCTTGAGCAGGGCGCGGGCGATGGAGACGCGCTGCTTCTCACCACCCGACAGGGTCGAGCCCGCCTCGCCGACCCGCGTGTCCCAGCCGTCCGGGAGGCGTTCGACCACCTCGTCCAGGCGGGCGACGCGGGCCGCCCAGGCGAGATCGCCGTCGGGGGCGGCCATTCGCACGTTGTCGGCGATCGTGCCCTCGAACAGGTAGACGTCCTGGAAGACCTGCGCGGTCAGCCGCGAGACCCCCGCGGTGCCGAGCTCGCGCACGTCGCACCCGCCGATGCGGACGGCGCCTTCGTCGACGTCGAAGAAGCGGCCGATGAGCTTGAGCAGCGTGCTCTTGCCCGAGCCCGACGGCCCCACGATCGCGGTGAAGCTCCCCGCCGGGATCGTCACGTCGAGGCCGTCGAGGACGGTCCTGCCCTCGTCGTAGCCGAAGCGCACCTTCGACAGCTCGATGCCGGTCCCGGAGGGCTCGGCCGGGTGTGCGGGTTCGGGCAGAGGGGGTACGGCGAGCAGCTCGCGAACCCTGCGGATGGCGTCGGCGTTGATCTGCACGTGCCCGGCCAGCTCGCCCAGCTGCGAGATCGGCTCCAGCATGCGCAGGGTGACGATGAGCACCCCGGCCATGACCGCGAGCGCGACGGTGCCGTCCAGGGTCAAGGCGACGGTCAGCGCGATGACACCGGTGACGACGAGCTGCAGCGTGCCGAAGAAGACGATGAGCGCCCAGGCCCCGCGGATGGTCAGCCGCGACTGCGAGCCCTGCTGGCGGACCAGCGACTCCTCCAGGGTGCCCAGCTCGGGCCGGTCGAGCACGCCGTACGCACGCAGGGTCGGCTGCTGGCGAGCGTACTCGACGATCCGCGAGGCGCCGGCCCCGATGTCGTGCTCGTAGTCGTCGTCGTTGCGCCGCACCACCGTCATGAGCAGGCGCAGCGCCAGCGCGCACAGCACCGCTCCGGCGGTGAAGGCCAGGCCGATCCGCCAGTCGAGCACGTAGCTGCCGACGATGATCGTGGCGGGTGTGGTCACCCCGACGACGACGTGACGCAGCAGGTGCGCCGGGAGGTTGGCGACGTCCATCGTGCCCTTGCCCAGCAGGCGCCCGATCGGGCCGGTGCGGTCGGCGCGGAACCAGCCGATGGGCAGCGTGGCCAGGTGGTTGCCGATGCGCTCGTGGAAGCTGGTGAGCACGTCCGTGCCGACCAGGTAGCCGAGCGAGGTGCTCCACGCCAGCAGCAGATGATGGGCGGCCACGGCGGCGACGATCGCCGCCAGCCACAGCCAGAACGTGCCCGGCTGCTCGATCAGCGCGGCCACCAGCGGCACCACGAACAGGAACGCCAGGCCCTGCAGCACTCCCTGACCGGCCTGGGCGGCCAGCATGACCCGCAGGTGGCGGCGGCCACGCTCGTCGAGCAGCTCGAAGAGATACTTGATCACGACTGGACCCCCACCTGGTCGTGCTCCCACAGCCGCGCGTACAGGCCCTCGCGAGCGAGCAGCTCCTCGTGCCGCCCCCGCTCGACGATCCGGCCACCATCGAGCACGACGATCTGGTCGGCTCCCCGGATGGTGCTGAGCCGGTGCGCGATGACCAGCACGGTGCGGTCGCGGGCGACCTCGCTGAGCGCGTCCTGAATGCGGGCCTCGTTCTCGGGGTCGGCGCTCGCGGTGGCCTCGTCCAGCACGAGCACCGGCCGGTCGGCCAGGATCGCGCGGGCGATGCACACCCGCTGCCGCTCGCCGCCCGACAACTCGGCGTCCTCGCCGACCACCGAGTCCAGCCCGCGTGGCAGCTCGTCGAGCCGGGCGAGGATCTGCGCCTTGTCCGCCGCCGCCCGGACGTCCGCATCGTCGGCGTCCGGCCGGGCCAGGCGGATGTTGTCGCGGATGCTCATGCGCAGCAGGGCCGGGTCCTGGAAGACGAAGGCCACGTGCCTGTAGAGCTCCGCCTGGTCGATCTCGCGCAGGTCGACGCCGTGGAGCTCGACCGAGCCCTGCTGCGGGTCCTCGAAGCGGGGCAGCAGCTTGGCCAGAGTGGACTTGCCCGACCCGGAGGGGCCGACCAGCGCGGTGACCGTGCCACGGTCGACCTCCAGGTCGATCCCGTCGAGCGCCACCGTCTCGCCGTAGGAGAAGCGCACTCCGCTCAGCCGTACCACCGGACCCCGGGTCCGCGGATCCGGGACGACCGGGTGCTCGGGGACGGGCAGCTCCGCCGTGCCGAGCACCTCACTGATGCCACGGGCCACGGCCAGCGCCGTGACCAGCGGGTGCACCGACATCATGACCGTCATCAGCCCGGTCGTGGTCACGGTCGCGAACACGAGGAACGCGATGAAGCTCACCAGCGGCAGCTCACCCGCGACGGCCAGCGCACCGCCCGCCGCCGCGACCGCGACCAGCACGCTCGGCGGCGAGAAGAGGATCTCCGCGATCACCGAGGCCCTGGTCGTGGACCTCGCCCAGTCCAGGAAGAAGCGGGCGAAGCTCCGCGAGACCTCCTGGAAGCGGCGGCCGGCGATCCCCGGCGTGCCGAACGCCTTGACCACGCCGATGCCGTTGACGAACTCGACCGCGGCGCCGCTCAGGCGGGTCAGCCACTGCATGAACTCCGGGTACTTCGTCCCGGCTCCGGCCATCGCGCGCTGGTACATGACCAGCCCGGCGACCACCGGGGCCAGGCTGATCAGCGCCATCCGCCAGTCGACGGCGAACAGATAGACGATCGCGACGACCGGCGGCACCGCCGCCGCCGTGACCTCCACCACCGAGTGGGCGATGAGCTGGTGCAAGGCGGCGACGTCGTCCTCGACGGTCTTCTTCACCGTGCCGGAGTTACGGTCGGTGAACCAGCCGAGCGGCAGCCTGCGCAGCTTGCGCAGCAGCTCGCGGCGGATGCCGAACGACACCCGGATGTCGGCCAGATGCGTCAGCACCCCGGCGCCGAACGTGCCGAACTGTTTGACGGCCAGGGCCACCAGCGCGATCACGATGATCGGCCACACGTCCGTGTCGCCGGCCGGCAGGCGGCGGCAGATCTCCACGACCGCGATCAGCGGCGCCATGCCCGCCAGCGCGCTGACGCCCGTCAGGAGGGCGCAGCCGATCAGGGTGGCGCGGGCCGGGGCCAGCACCGAAGGCGTGGTCATCAGGTGGGCCGGGGGGTATGGCGGGACTTCATGCACTCTCCAGACAAAATGGAAACCGTTGTCATTATCATGACATGTCGCCACCACTTGCGGGAGCAGGGCCATCACACCCGTCAGCGACCGCGCCCGGTCACCGCACACGACCAGCGGACCCTGGCCACCTGCCGGTGCCGCTGGACGGCGACGCGCGGGGGACGGCAGGGCTTCATGCGTTCTCTTTGAGAGTGATGAGGGAGGTGAACGGGTCTTCCAACCGGGCCTCGGCCTCGTCCGGGGCCAGGAGGCAGGAGTCGAGCAGGCCGAGCAGGCGCTCGCGGTCGAGGTCGGGACCCATGAAGACCAGGTGCTGGACCCGGTCGCCGATGATCGGGTTCCAGTCGAGCGAGGCGACCGTCCGGCGTGCCGGGGACATCAGCTCCCAGGCGGCCTCGGGCAGCGAGATCAGCCAGGGCCCGCAGTCCTCCACCGAGACGACCCCGGCGACGGCGTCCCAGGCGAGGACGCGGTCGGGCTGGGTGGGCAGCCAGAACCGGCCGCGGGAGCGCACCGACCCGGTGACCAGCTCGTCCACGGCGGCGAAGAAGCGTCCGGGGTGCAGGGGCCGCAGGCGGCGCCAGACCACGGTGGTGATCTCGCCGGTCCGGGTGTCGCAGGGCAGTTGTGCGGTCGGCGGGTCGACCCGCTCGGCCAGCTCCCGGACGCACAACGCGGCGCCGGTCACCTCGGGCAGGGTCCCGGCGACGACAGGAGTGCAGGGAGCCAGGTGGGTGAGGATGGCCCGGGTCAGGTCATGGTCCTCCTCGTCGCCGCCGCGCAAGATCAGGGCGGTGGCGAATTCGAGCTGCCTGGCCAGCACCTCGGCCAGGTAGCGCCGGTCGCCGGCCGCCGCCTGGTGGCCGCTGTCGGCCAGGTCGTCGCCGCGCACGATGTCGACCGGCAGGTGCTCGGCATCGAGCGCGGTCAGTACGCCGGTCAGCCGCAGCAGGTCATGGGCCTCCTCGCAGTCGAGCGCCTCGGCGACGGACCGGGGCTCCACCGAGTCCCACAGCTCGGTCACGAGCAGCGGAGCCTGCCCGGCGTGCTGGACCAGCCAGGGCAGCAGGTCCTCGCGGACGGTACAGGTGACGCAGCCGTGCGCCGGCCGCATTTCCGCCAGGTCCACGATCCGGTCGCCGTCGCGCACCACCCGCTCGATCCGCCCCTGCGTGATCGCTTTCAGGTCGTGGTGGACGGCGAGCGCGCCGGGGTGCTCGCGCAGCAGCTGATCCACAACGGCGGTGCGGGCTGTGGCGTGCAGCCCGGCGACCAGGACGACGGGAGTGGACACGGGACCTCCAGTTGTCACAATGAAAACCGTTGTCATTATCATGGCACACTTGGGAAAGGAGCTGAGATGGCCAGAAACGAACTACGCCCCGTGATCAAGATGAGATCCACCGCGGGGACCGGCTACACCTACGTGACCCGCAAGAACCGCCGCAACGACCCCGACCGGCTCACCCTGCGCAAATACGACCCGATCATCCGCCAGCACGTGACGTTCCGGGAGGAACGATGAAGAAGGGCATCCATCCCGACTACCGCCCCGTCGTCTTCCGCGACCCGGGCGCCGCCTTCGCCTTTCTCACCAGATCCACGATGACCAGCGATAAGACCATCGTGTGGACGGACGGCAACACCTACCCGGTGGTCGACGTCGACGTCTCCTCGGCCAGCCACCCCTTCTACACCGGCCGCAGCCGCGTACTCGACACCGCCGGCCGGGTCGAGCGCTTCAACCAGCGCTACGGGAGAACGTGATGTCGGCGCACTGCCAGCTCACCGGCGTCAAGCCGATCTTCGGCAACCGCATCTCCCACTCCCACCGGCGCACCCGCCGCCGCTGGAACCCCAACCTCCAGCACCGCCGCTACTGGCTGCCCAGCGAGAACCGGCACGTACGGCTGACGCTCAGCACCCGAGCGATCAAGACAGTGGACAAGATCGGAATCGAGGCGGCCGTCGCCCGGATCCGCGCACGAGGAGAGAAAGTCTGATGGCCAAGAAGAGCAAGATCGCAGCCAATGAGCGCAGGAAGGCGATCGTCGCTCGCCATGCCGTACGGCGGGCGGAGCTGAAGGAGCTCATCCGAACCGGCACGCCCGACGAGCGGGCGGCAGCCGTGAAGGAACTCAACCGGCAGCCGCGAGACGCCAGCGCCACCCGCGTCCGCAACCGCGACTCCGTCGACGGCCGGCCCCGCGGACATCTGACCAAGTTCGGCCTGTCGCGGGTGCGCTTCCGCGAGATGGCCCACCGGGGCGAGCTGCCCGGCATCACGAAGGCGAGCTGGTGACCATGGCCGTGCCCAAGCGCAAGATGTCGCGCAGCAACACCCGGCACCGCCGCGCGCAGTGGAAGGCCGCCGCGCCCGACCTGGTGACCATCGTCGTGGCGGGCAAGGAGCTACGGGTCCCGCGCCGCCTCGTCCGCGCCTACCAGCGCGGCTTGATCGCTCCTTGACGCACGGGGCAGGCCCGCAGCTCGCGGGCCTGCCTTCCGATTCGAGAGGTTGTACGGCCACCCTCGATCACGGCTCGCGCGGACCTGGCCGCGCCACTGGGATGCCCGGCAGGAACACCGCGTCGCCCAGCGCGAGGCGCGGTTCGCCGCGATCGTCAACGCCGGCAACCTCTTCGACCCCCAGCCGGCATCGCCGGCCTGGCGGCGGCCCCGCGCCGGGACAGGGTGGGCGACGGCGAGGACTGGAACGCCTGGTGGCACGCCGTCCGCGACGATCCCGCCCTCGCGGCCCCGGCCGCCGAACAGCAGCATGATCACGGGTGGCGACCACCGGCCGGCCGTGGCCGGCCACGTGTCAGCCCTGCGCGCAGCCGGCTTCGCCCGGATCGGCACCGTCTCGCAGACCTGATCCTCACCGCCCTACGTCAAGGAGCAGACCATGGACCTTTCCGCCATCGGAGCGGTGTTCGACCGGACCGGCGCCGACTTCGCCCGGCTCGCACCCCACCTGTGGGACCCGATCGGCCGGGCGACGGTCGACATCGTCGCCGTCAAGCCCGGCGACCGGGTGCTCGACGTGTGCTGCGGCGCGGGGGGCTCGGCCCTACCCGCCGCCGCCGCGACCGGCGCCGACGGACGCGTGGACGCGATCGACCTCGCCGGCTCCCTGCTGGCCGTGGGCCGCGAACACGCCGCGGTCGAAGGCCTGACGCACCTGCGCTTCATCCGCGCCGATGCCACCGCCTGGGAAGCCGATCCCTACGACGTGGCGATGTGCGTGCTCGGCGTCTTCATGCTGCCGGACATGGACGCCTCCGTCGGCCGGCTGACCCGGCTGGTACGGCCAGGCGGCACGTTCGCCGTCACCACCTGGGCCGCCGGAGCCCTGGAGAACTTCGGTGTCGCGCTGTCGGACACGATCCACCACGAACGCGGCACAGAACCCGGCTCGCCGGCCAGTCGCGACTCCGTCACGAAGATCGCTACCGAGCGGAAGCTGGGCGACTGGCTGACCGGCCTCGGGCTGACCGGGGTGACCGTCAGCAGGGTGCCGCTGACACTGACCGTCACCGACGACCTGGCCTGGCTGCTGGTCACCGGCAGCGGCTTCCGCGGCATGCTCGACGGCTTGGAGCCCGCCGCGGTGTCACGCGTCCGCGACAACCTGCTCGTCACCCTGCGTGAGCGGGGGATCAGCACCCTGGACGCCACCACGCTGGTCGGCGTGGGGCGTCGCTGAAGGGAACAGCCAGGGACGCTGGTCCAAGCCCAGCAGCCTGGACAGCACGCCGGCCGGGTCCGTGGTGAGCGCCGCGGGGACCGCGTCGGCGTGCGGGGCGCCGAGCCGTACGTTGTCCTCGATGGCGACATCCGGCCCGTCGTCAGCGCCGCCCGGCAGGCGTCTTCGTGCCGTTGGCTGAGCGATCGGCAGGTGAGCGATCAGGCCGCCAGGCTCCCGGAAGAACAGTCCGACGCCGAAGGCGGGGCCCGTTTCCGGGAGCCGTGTGGACGGTACGCGCCCCCGCGACCGTGACCCCCCGCCCGGCGCCGGAGGCGGGGGCCATTTCCGGCGGTGGCGGTGGCAGGGAGGGGAAACCCGTATTTATCGGGGGTCGTGCGATCTCTTCTGATTGACCCTGTGGAGTGTCGGAGTAGGCGCATGGGTGGAGGGGGTTGCGCCAGGTGGAGTACGACACAGGGGCGGATGAGGCCGTCACTTATGAAGATGCTCGGCGGGCGGGGGCGGCCGACGGGAGAAATCAGGCGCTCTGTCCTATTTTTATTATTGATCCTTCTTATCGGCCGGTGTTCTTCGAGCGGATCGACTCGAATTTCCATGCGGTGCAGAGCCGGCTGCTGATCGATCGGGGGAAGGCGCTCGGGGCGATCGAGACGCAGGCGCATGAGTCGTCGGTCTCGCTCACGCGGCGGGTCAACGAGTTGCAGGCGATCACCGCGGCGTTCGGGCCGGAGAGGGTGGCGCTCGGGAGGCCGGTCGGCAATGGGGGGGACGCGTGGGGGGAGCCGCGGCCGCTCACGCACGAGGAGGCGGATCAGGAGCGGCTGGAGAGGGATCTGCGGCGGAACAACGCGCAGATCGAGGCGCATGTCACGTCCCTGACGTCGGTGAGCAGTAACTGGCTGCAGTGCTGGGCGTCCTATCAGGAGCAGGCTCAGCTCGCGCTCGAGCGGGCGAACACTTTGGGGGCCTCGTACAAGGAAGGGTTGCTGGACACTCACCAGCACGCGGAGGAGATCGCGCGGCGGTGGCGGCCGCCGGAGTTCCGGTTGCGGGAGGAGTGGTTCCAGGATCCGACGGTGCGGTTGCAGGACGCGATTCCGCGGGGGGTGCGGGACAGCGCCACCCAGGCGTGGGAGCAGTGGCTCGATCTCTGGCGGGCGGACACCTTGCCCCGGCCCATCGAGGGGCGGTGAGGGGCGTGACCGCGACCCGGGCGCGGGTCAGGGCCGCCCTGTGGATCCTGACCACTCTTCTTCTCCTGCTTCCCTGCACCACCGGGTGCGGGAAACCGGCGACGGTGCCCACCAAGGCCATGTGCGGCGTGGTGATCGACATCACGGGGTTCCGGCGGTACCCGGAGGCCGAGCAGTACGTCAATCAGCGGCTGCGCAACTTCCTCAAGGGATGTGACTGGCTGGGGTACGCCGCGATCACCGGCGCCTCCGAGGGCTCGCCGTGCGGCAGCGCCCCGGTGCCGTTGTTCGTGCTGCCCGAGGAGAACCCCAACGACAACTCGGTCATCGAGAAGACGGTGCGCAACGCCCACCTGTCGGAGGCCGTCTCCCGCACCAAGAGCCTGCTCGCCTGCACCAAGGACGACGCGCGGGGCTCGGACGTGCTCGGCGGGCTGCGGGTGATCAGCGGGCAGTTCGACGGGTCGCCCGCGCCGGACGGTGAGCGCCGGGTCGTGGTGTTCAGCGACATGATGAGCAACGTCGGCTCCCTCGACCTGGAGAAGTGCGACTACAACGACGAGGCGGCCCGCACCGCCAAGGTCGAGGAGCTGAAGGAGAAGAACCTCCTTCCCCGGCTGGACGACGCGTCCGTCGACATCTACGGGTTCAACCTGCTCTCCGAGCGCCGCCCTGACTGCGTCCCGCCGCTGAAGCTCCTGTGGACGGCGATCTTCGCCGCGGCGGGCGTGCCGGACGGCGGCGTGAACATCCAGCAGTGAGCCCATCCCACGACCTCACCGGAGATCGGAACGATTCCGTGGCCGTCAAGCTGGTCAGACCGCCCAAGCGGACGAAGCACGAAGCACTCCCCTCCGGCCCGCCGCAGGCCGGCCCGGAGCAGCCCACCCGGTGGCGCCCGGAGCCCCTTGACCTGCCCGACTGGGCGGACCTGGAGGCCAGGGCCATGGCGAAAGGCGCCACGGACGCCAGGAGCCCGGGCTTCGACTCGATCACGTTGAAGACGCAAGGGTACGAGCCGCCCCATCTGCTGGTGCTGGACGCCCAGCGGCAGCGGGCGATCGACGACCTGCTGGCGCGGCTCGCCCGGCAGGAGCACGACGCCCGGGCCGCGCGGGCGGCGCACGGCAAGCGCGCGGAGGCGGTGTCGGAGGACTACGTCCGCACCCGGGCCGTGCACGAGGTGGCCCGGGGGCGGGTGGAGAGCCTGGAGATCGGGCCGTCGCAGTGGCCCGGCGACGGCAAGCCCAGCTCGATCGCGCTCGGCGGCGGCCGGCGGGAGGCGCTGCGCTCGTGGGGGGTGCCGCTGCTCCTGCTGCTGGCGCTGCTCACCGTCGAGGTGCCCATCTACTACGCGACGTTCCTGAACTGGGGCGAGACGACGCTCATGACGTACGCGCTGGCCATCGGCGCGATCTTCGTGTTCGTCTTCGGGCCGCACATGTACGGGCGCAAGTTCCGCGAGTGGGAGGAGTTCCGGGGGCGGCGCAGGCACAGCCAGGAGAAGGGCGAGGCGGCGCCGCGGCGGCGGGGGCTGGCGGGCCGTCCGGTGATCCTGTTCCTCATCCCGGTGATCTGGCTGCTCGCCATCGGCGCGGTCGCGTCGCTGCGGCTGCTGCTCATCGGCGACGTCGTCTACATCGACGCGGACGGCAACGAGCAGCGGATGCCGAGCGCGATCGACGGCTGGGGGCTGGTGCCCACGGTCATCCTGGTCACCGCGCTGATGATCTTCACCGCGCTGATCGCGACGGAGCTCGGCCGCCGCATGGGCAACCCCAACGACCGCGCGCTCAAGGAGCAGCGTGCCCACCTGCGGCGCACCGCCCAGGCGCTGGCCGCCGCGCAGGGCCGCCAGGAGGGGTGCGACGCGTACGCCATGGAGCTGGACCACTACCTGTCCACCATCGAGCAGACCCGCGAGCGGTACACCACGCAGATCGAGGGGGGCTACGACCACGTGGAGACCATCTACATGGACGCCCTGATCGGCGGGATCGAGGATCCCAAGGCGTCGCTCTTCGGGCCCTCCGTCCTGGACCGGCACCAGCGCCGCCGGCACGACCACAACCAGTCCGACACCTGAGGAGACCGACATGGGCGTGAGCCTGACCAAGGGCGGCGACGCGCCGCTTCCCGGACGCCATCTGAGCAAGGTCCTGGTGGCGCTCGGCTGGCGGTCGCTGGACACCAGCGGCCGGGACGTCGACCTGGACACCTCGGCGCTGATGGTCGGCCGCAGCGGCCGGGTGCTGTCCGACGAGCACTTCGTCTTCTACAACAACCTGAAGAGCCCGGACGCGTCGGTCGAGCACAAGGGGGACGACCGCGTCGGCGCCGGGACCGCCGAGCAGGACTGCGAGAGCATCCTGATCGACCTCGCGGCGGTGCCGCCGCGGTGCGTGCGCATCGTGTTCCCGGTGTCCATCTACGAGGGCGAGGCGACCGGGCAGACGTTCGGGCAGGTGCGCGACGCGTACATCAGGGTGGTGGACGAGGCCACCTCGGTGGAGCTGGTGCGCTACGACCTGAGCGAGGACTTCTCCAAGGAGTCGGCCGCGATCTTCGGTGAGCTGTACCGCTACGGCCAGGAGTGGCGGTTCCGCGCCCTCGGCGAGGGCTACGCCTCGGGTCTGCGGGGCATCGCCGTCGGGTACGGGGTGAACGTCACCTCATGATCCGGCGAATCTTCGGCTGGTCGTTCACCCTGACGGGGGTGGGCCTGCTGGCCGCGCTCGTGATGGGCGGCCCGCGTGCCCTGGTGCTTGTGGCGATCCTCGCGGTCCTGGAGATCTCCCTGTCGTTCGACAACGCGGTGGTCAACGCCAAGGTGATCGAGCGGATGAGCCCGTTCTGGCAGCGGATGTTCCTGACCGTGGGCATCGTCATCGCGGTGTTCGGCATGCGGCTGGCGTTCCCGCTGCTCATCGTGGGGATCACCGCCAAGCTGAGCCCGGCCGAGGCCATCGTCCTGGCGGTGAACGACGCCGCCGAGTACGGCAGGAGGCTGCACGAGGCGCATCCGCTGATCGCGGCGTTCGGCGGCATGTTCCTGCTGATGATCTTCCTGGACTTCATCTTCGAGGACCGGGAGTTCGCGTGGCTGGCGTGGCTGGAGCGCCCACTGGCCAAGATCGGCAAGCTCGACCAGTTGTCGGTCGTGGTGGCGCTGTCCGTGCTGGTCGGCGCCACCGCGCTCGCGGACGTGGACACCGGCAGCGTGCTGACCGCCGGGGTGCTCGGCATCGTCACGTATTTGCTGGTCAACAGCCTCGGCGAGCTGTTCGAGGCGGGGCAGCGGGTCGCGGGTGCCGCGGACGAGGGCATCGGCACCGGCCTGCCGGCCCTGGTCAGGGACGAGGAGCCGCTGCCCGTGCCCGCCCCGCCGCGCGGACGCCGCCCGTCCGCCGTGGTGGGGGCGACGGGCCGGGCCGGGTTCTTCCTGTTCCTCTACCTGGAGGTGCTGGACGCGTCCTTCTCGTTCGACGGCGTGGTGGGCGCGTTCGCGATCAGCGACGAGCTGCTGATCATCGCGCTCGGGCTCGGCATCGGGGCGATGTACGTGCGGTCGCTGACGATCTTCCTGGTGCGCAGGGGCACGCTGAACGAGTACGTGTACCTGGAGCACGGCGCGCACTGGGCGATCGGCGTGCTGGCCGCGATCATGTTGATCAGTCTCGGCCGCGAGGTGCCGGAGATCGTGACCGGGCTCATCGGCCTCGGCTTCATCGTCACCGCGATGATCTCCTCGACCCTCCGCAACCGGAGCGCGGCCCGGGTCCTCGCGCTCGCCGAGGCGGAGAAGGTCCTCCCCGAGCCCGCCGAGACGCGGAACTGACGGAAAGGCCGGATCGTGGCGGAGCAGTACCGGGTGGTCCTCACCAAGGACGCCCCCAGGATGGCACTCCCCCGGGAGAGCGGCCGGATGAGGATCAACCTCACCTGGAACTCGACCGGCTCCTCCCCCATCGACCTGGACCTGTGCTGCCTGTGGGAGCTGACCGACGGCTCCCGCGGGTGCGTGCAGGCCCTCGGCGGCAAGTTCCGGGTGCCCAGGAACAGCGACAACCCGGTCATCGCCCTGGACCGTGACGAACGCGCCGGCGGTCCTGAGGGCGAGAACATGACGATCGACATGGCGCAGGCCCACCTGATCAGCCGTGTCCTGGTGTTCGCCTACATCTACGACGGCGTGCCGAACTGGGCCGCCGCCGAGGGGGTCGCCACGGTCCACCCGGTCAGCGGCCCGCCCATCGAGGTGCTGCTGGACGGCGCGGACCCCCGCGCGCGGGTGTGCGCCGTCTTCATGCTCCGCAACTCCGACGGCAACCTGGCGATCCGCCGGGAGATCCGCTACTTCACCCGGGGGCACCGCCAGATGGACGCCACCTACAAGTGGGGCCTCACCTGGCGTTCCGGCCAGAAGCCCTGACCTCCTGATCCCCGCCCCGGCCCCGCACCCCCGGCGGCGCCGGGGCGGCCCGGCCGGGGTCCCCGCGGCGGGCCGGGGCAGCCCGCCCGGGGGTCCCGGCCTCACGCGAACACGGACGCGCTGGACATCCCGTGCTCACGGAACGCCGTCCTCACGCGAGCACGGACGCCCCGGACATCTCACGGAACGCCGTCCTCACGCGAGCATGAGCCAGGCGGTCTCCTCGAAGCCCTTCTCCGGGAGTGTCGCGGCCGTGGGGCGGAACGTCGTGGCGTACGGCGCGAGGCCGGCGTACAGGGAGGCGGAGAGGGCGACGGCCAGGCAGGCGTCCGGCTCGTCGGCCAGCGCGGAGCGCACCGGCGGGGAGTCCAGCTCCCGGTGCAGCGCGGCGGCCGCGGCGGAGACGTCGCATTGCGGCACCACACCGCGGCAGACGGCGAGCCGCAGCCGCAGGGCGGGCCCGGCGGTGTTGCGGCGGCGCAGCTCCCGCAGCAGCGCGCCCACCAGGCCGTGCCCCGCGGGGGCCTCGGCGGTGCCCGCGGGAAGGACCGCGAACCACCCGCCGCCCCCGTCGCGCACCTCCACGGCGCTCGGGCGCAGGCCGGTGTCCCCGCAGGCCGCGGTCAGCAGTTCCACCGCCCGGTGGTCGTTCCCGTACGGGTCCGCGCACGCGGCGACGCACAGCCGCACCGGCGGGTCACCGGCCGGAGCGGAGTCACCGGCGCGGAACGGCTCGGCCGTCGCCGGGGCCACGCCGAGCAGGGCGCCCCCGCGGGCCACCGCCGCGCCGACGGTCATCGCCCCTACGACATCCGGGACGCCGGGCGGCAGCTCAAGCAGCGCACGCAGCCGGTACGACCGTCCCGGCAGGGGCCGGTCCGTGTCCTCGCCGACCGTGAAGCCGAACGCGGGACGCAGCACGCCGAAGACCCGGGGCGCGGGCCCGGTGCCACGGATCCGGCTCGCGGCCCGGTGGTACCGGCCCCGTGGTGTCTCCGCCAGAGGCAGGCAGGCCACGGGCGCCGCCCCGAGCCGCAGCGCGATCACGCCGCCGGCCAGGCGCACCTCGAAACGGACCCGGGCGTAGTGCCGGTCGGGCGGCAACCGGTCCAGGTGGAACTCGAACACCACCTCCCGGTGCCGCACCCCGGCCGTCGCGGCACGGTCGCGCAGCCCCGGGGTGAGCCGCCCGGCGGGCACCGCGCCGGCGCACGGCGGCGCGATCCCCACGCCGCCCTCCCGGTCCCGGCCGGGCCCCCGGTCGCGCGCCGTGGCCGAGCAGGGGCTCAGGGCCGTACAGCGGGCGCCAGGTCAGCGGGGCGGTGACGGGCGGGCCTGGGGGCCGGCCGGTCACGCGGGGGGCCCGAGGGCGTAGACGTACGCGGAGATGGAGCGGGTGGGTGTGGTGACCACGACGGGGCGGAACTGGGTTTTGTGCAGGTCGGGCGACTCGGGGTAGGCCAGGTCGTCCAGGAGCTGGCCGGAGATGATCATCGCCAGGTCGCTGGACGGGCTGCCGGCCAGCTCGGCGCGCAGGTCGGCACTGGCGCACATCTCGGCGACGGCGCTCACCGCCTGCCCGGTGAAGCCGTCGTCGGTGAGCCGGACCAGTCCCTGGTGGAACGACAGGCGGCAGCGCAGGCGGTGGCCGCCGGGGGATCGGCGGTTGCGGCGCCACAGGGTGTTGCCGAGCTCCCGGGTCAGGCCCGCCACCACCCGGGCCTCGTTCACCCCTGAGGTCAGCACCAGCAGCACCCCGGTGGGCTGGATCTGCAGGGTGGCCTGGTCGAGCCCAGCCGCCATGCCGGCTCGCTCCACCACCTCGACCAGCGGGGGACGCGGGTCGCCGCGCGACGCGCCGTCGCCCTCCACCGCCACGCAGAGCCGCCGCACCGGGTCCGGTAACGGGTCAAGCAGGTCCATGGGGCCTCCGCCGCCGTGGTCGGTGTTCAGTTCCCTCCACTGTCGCCCGGTGGACTCGGCCACACCCCGTATTCAGGCGGGATTTCGCTGATTCCGGCGTCGGACGACAACGCGGCGCCGTCCTTGACGAGGATGCGGCCGTACCGGGTGGCGATCACGTCTCGCTCGCGCATGTAGCGCAGGATCTTGTGCACGCTGTGCTCGCGGGCGCCGATCATCGCGGCGAGCTCCGGCTGGGTGAGGGACCCGATCAGCACGCCGTCGGGGGTGGGCTCGCCGTACCGGGAGGCGAGGTAGAGCAGCACGCGGGCCACGCGGACGGGCATCGGGGAGGTGCCGAACTCGATGCGGTGCCAGGTGGCGTGGCGCAGTTTGGCCACGATGCTCGCGTACACCGCGCGGCCCGCGTCGGGATGCCTTTCCAGGAACTCCAGGAAATCGCGCTGGCTGATCTTCCTGAGGAAGCACGGGCCGACCGTGGAGACGGTGGCGACGCGGGGGCGATTGTCCAGAGTGGCGAACTCCCCGATCAGGTCGCCGCTCGATCTGACGGCGAGCAGCACGACTTTGCCGTCCGCGCTGTTGCTGACCGCCTTCACGTATCCCTGGACGATCAGGAAAAGGTGCCGGGTTTTCCGATCACCTTCCATCAGCAGCGTTTCCCCGCTCGCCACCTGCGAGAATGTGCCCAGCTTGAGCATTTCCTCGCGCGTGGGGTCTTTGAGGGAACCCAGCAGGGTCGCGGGGGGCCATGAACCCATTCTCCGTGGCCCCTCGGGGGGGCCGGGCGTGGACGAGGTCATTCCCGCTCCCGCCTTTCCTGTCGGGCCGTGCCCCTGTTTATAGCGTATATACGGAGCAAATGGGGGAGGTTTTGGATCGTTCCCGGCGCTATAGCCGAGCGCCATTCACGTCTTGTGTCCCCGGGAATGCGTCCACCTCGCGGTATCCCGCCCGCCGGGTAGATTAGAATAAGGTTCGGTCCAGGACGGGAGCATGATGACAGGGTGGTTCGGGTCGCCGGAGGACGCCGGGGAACGGCTGGCCGCCGCCGGTTACCTCACCGACGACGGCATCGCGACCTCGGCGTTCCTCGGCGCCGCGCTCGGCAAGCCGCTGCTCGCCGAGGGGCCCGCCGGGGTGGGCAAGACCGAGCTCGCCAAGGCCGTCGCCGCGGCGGCGGGCGCGGAGCTGATCCGGTTGCAGTGCTACGAGGGGCTGGACGAGGCCAGGGCGCTGTACGAGTGGAACTACAAGAAGCAGTTGCTGCGCATCCAGGCGTCCGGCGAGCAGGCCTGGGAGCAGACCCACGACGACATCTTCAGCGAGGAGTTCCTGCTGGAACGGCCGCTGCTGCGGGCCATCCGGCGCACCGGCCCCGCCGTGCTCCTCATCGACGAGATCGACAAGGCGGACGTCGAGGTCGAGGGCCTGCTGCTGGAGATCCTCTCCGACTACCAGGTCACCATCCCCGAGCTCGGCACCATCACCGCCTCGCGCCGGCCGTACGTCGTGCTCACCTCCAACGCCACCCGCGAGTTGTCCGAGGCGCTGAAGCGTCGCTGCCTGTACCTGCACCTCGGCTACCCGACGCCGGAGCGCGAGCGCGACATCGTGCTGGCCCGCGTGCCCGGCATCGGCGCCGCGCTGGCCGAGCAGCTCGCCCGCACGGCGGCCACGCTGCGCGCCCTTGAGCTGAAGAAGTCGCCGTCCATAGCCGAGACCATCGACTGGGCGCACACCTTGCTGGCCCTCGGCCACACCGAGCTGGACGCCGCGGTCACCGCCCGCACGCTCGGCGTGGTGCTGAAACACGCCTCCGACCAGACGAGGGCCGAGAAGGAGCTCGGCCTGCCGGCCCGGTGAGCAAGGTGTCGCTGCTGGACCGGCATGTCGGTTTCGTCCAGGCGCTGCGCGCGGCGGGGGTGCCGGTGTCGCCCGCGGAGGGGCTGGACGCGGCGCGCATGCTCGCGGTGATCGACCTCACGCGCCGGGAGACGCTGCGGGAGGCGTACGCGGCGACGCTGGTGAAGAGGGCCGCGCACCGGCCGGGGTTCGACACGCTGTTCGACCTGTGGTTCCCGCCGGTGACCGGCGACGGCGGGCCGCGCCACGAGCCCGGCCGGGGGCCGGACCTGGAGAACGCCGAGGTGCCCGCACTGCGGGAACATCTGGCACGGCTGCTGCGTGAGGGCGCCGGGCCGTCCGGGGACCCGGCGTTCGGTGAGTTCGTGCGGGCCATGGTGGCGCGGTTCGGGCACATGCCCGCCGGGCCGGGGCGGCAGAGCTGGTTCTCCTACTCGGTGCTGCGTGCCCTGTCCCCCGGCACGCTGATGGCCGGCATGCTGGCCCTGGAGCTCGGCGGGCAGGAGCGGGGCGGGCTGGCCGAGAAGGTCGCGCGGCGGCGGCTGACGGACGGCATCGCCGGGTTCGAGGACGCCGTGGCGGCGGAGGTGCGGCGGCGCATCGCCGAGGAGTCCGGCGTCGAGAGGATCGCCCGGTCGTCGGTGCGTCCGCCGGTGGACCGGGTCGACTTCCTGCGTGTCACCAACGCCGACCTCGCCGCGCTGCGGCGTGAGGTGTACCCGCTGGCGCGGCGGCTCGCGAGCCGTCTCGCGGCCAGGCACCGCCTCGGCAGGCGCGGCCGCCTGGACTTCCGGCGCACCGTGCGGGCCTCGCTCGGCACCGGCGGCGTGCCGCTCGTCACGCACGCCCGGCCGCGGCGCCCCCACAAGCCCGAGCTCGTGGTGCTGTGCGACGCCAGCGACTCGGTGTCGGCGTTCTCGCACTTCACGCTGCTGCTGACGTACGCGCTTCGCGAGCAGTTCACCAAGGTGCGGGCGTTCGCGTTCGTCGACACCATCGACGAGATCACCAAGTACTTCGCCCCCGGCGCCGACGTGCTCGACGCGATCACGCGCATGACGAAGGAAGCCGACATCTCACGCTTCGGCCGCAGCGACTACGGCCACTCGTTCGAGCGGTTCGCCGAGCGCTACGCCGATGCCGTCGGCCCGAAGACGTCCCTGCTGATCCTCGGCGACGCCCGCACCAACTACCAGCCGCCGCGCCTCGACACGGTGCGGCGCCTCGCGGGCGCCGCACGGCACGCGTACTGGCTGAACCCCGAACCGCGCTCCCAGTGGGACACCGGCGACTCGGCCGCCTCGGCCTACGGCACCGCCGTCCCGATGCACGAGTGCCGCAACGTCGCGCAGCTCGCCGGGTTCATCGAGGACATCGCCTAGACCCATTTTCCGCACATCGCCCTCGACGACCTGCACGGATCACTCACCGCACCGAATATCACAGAACACCTGACCAGGGACATTCGGGCTCGTGCGGACAACAGGCCTAGACGGTCATGCGGCGCAGGATGCGCGCCGCCGTCCGGGAGAGGTACTCGACCTCCTCCGGGCTGTGGGAGGCGTGGGTGTTGGCGAGGATCCACTTGGCGGCGCGGCGGGGGGTGAACAACGTCAGCCCCTCGGCGGTCACCACGCCGTCCTTGACCCGGCCGCCGTGCACGGCGAGCAGGGGGACGACCTCGATGGGCGCGCCGGCCTCGCGGGACAGGACCTCGTGCATGGCGGCGGCGGCCTCGCCGAGTTCCTTGGCGTGGTTGGCGCCGGTCCGCTCGCCGAGGAACAGGCGACCGCCGTACGCGGCGATGTGGCAGTCCGGCGGCCAGGCCTCGTTGTCGACGATCCAGACGCCGCCGGGGCCGATCACCAGGTGGTCGATGGACGCCTTGCCGGGCACGGCGCGGCCGTCGAGCACGTTGTAGCCGTGCTTGCCGAGGGAGCGCCGTAACAGCCGGCCCATGCGGGTGGCGCCGCTGCGCTTGCCGCGCCAGACCGCCGTGGCCTCGAACATGCGCCACGAGACGAACCCGTCGACGCCCCAGACCGCGGCGCCGCCGAGGACGCCGATGAGCAGGGGCAGGGGGAAGCCGCGGTAGATGGCGAGCGCGGTGATGAGGACGAAGCCCGCACCGGCCATGATGTGGCGTCTGCGGCGCCGTTCCGATCTGGTCTCGCGCCAGCGGAGTTCGTACATCACCGATGGTGAACCCCACTTGAACTTGTCGTCAGGCGGCACGTAGATAGATCCGTTGGGCACCGGAAACCCCCACGATTTCGGGTAGCTCAGTCGACTTACGCAGAGGGATACCCGATTGGGAGCTCCAACTTTACAAAGGTGACGGAAATAGCACACCGGCGATACACATCCGGCGTGCCGGGGAGCGCGCCTAACTGTGGCGGGAAGAAGCCACCCCCGGTTACCGACCAGTCGGTATGCTGGGACCACTTGACTTCAGGGGAGGCGTGCGATGGCGCGCGGCGACGTCCGGGAACGGACCAGGGGGAACGACGGCCGCGGCGCCGTGAGCACGGGCGAGGCGGCGGACGCCGGCGTACGGCCCGGCGCGGGGCGCGAGGAGCCGGTGCGGCGGCGGCTGCTCGCCGAGGCGACACGGCTGTTCGCCGCCAAGGGGTTCGAGAACACCTCGGTGCAGGAGATCGTGTCGGCGGCCGGGGTGACCAAGGGGGCGATGTACCACTACTTCGGCTCCAAGGACGACCTGCTCCGCGAGGTCTACGCGCGGGTGCTGCGGCTGCAGACCGACCGGCTGGACCGGTTCGCGGACGCGCCGGGGCCGGTGGCCGGCCGGGTGCACGCCGCGGCGGCCGACGTGATCATGACGACCATCGACAACCTGGACGACTTCAAGATCTTCTTCCGGTCGATGCACCAGCTCGCGCCCGAGACGCAGAAGTCCGTGCGCGCCGAGCGTCGCCGCTACCACGAGCGGTTCCGCGACCTGCTCGGCGAGGGCCAGCGCTCGGGGGTCTTCCGCGACGACATCCCCGCCGACCTGGTGGTGGACTACTTCTTCGGCTCCGTCCACCACCTCGGCTCCTGGTACCGCGCCGACGGCGCGCTGTCGGCGAAGGAGATCGGCGACCACTTCGCCGACCTCCTGCTCGCGTCCCTGCGTCCCTGAGCCTCAGGCCGGCGCGGGCAGGCCCGCCGGCCCCGCCAGGGCCTCGCGGTGGTCGCCCGGGGTGCCGAGGGCGATCTCGGCGGCCTTGGCGCGCTTGAGGAACAGGTGCAGGGGGTGCTCCCACGTCATGCCGATGCCGCCGTGGAGCTGGAGGCACTCCTCGGCGGCGCGCACGGCCACCGAGCCGCACCAGGCCTGGGCCACCGGGACGGCGGTCGAGGTGTCCACGCCGGTGGTGAGCGCCTCGGCGGCGTTCCTCGCGGCGGCCCTGGCCTGCACCACCGCCAGCCACAGGTCCGCCAGCCGGTGCTTGATCGCCTGGAAGGACCCCACGGGGCGGGCGAACTGGCGGCGCTCCTTGACATAGGCGACGGTGCTGGTCAGGCACCACTCGGCCACACCGAGCTGCTCGGAGGCGAGCAGGCCCGCGCCGAGCTCCAGGGCCCCGCGCAGCGACGCCAGATCGGGTGCGACCAGGGTGGCGGGCGCGGCGTCGAACGTCACCACCGCGACCGGGCGCGTCACGTCCAGGGACACCACGGGGCGCACGTCGGCGTCCCCGGTCTCGACCGCGTACAGGGCGCCGGACGCCGGCACGACGAGCACGTCGGCGACGTCGGCCCCCGCCACGGCGGTCACCCGGCCGGTCAGCACGCCGTCCGCGGCCCGTACGGCGTCCGGCGGGGCGGCGTACGGCGAGGTGGCGAGGGACACCGCGAGCGCGGCCGTCGTCTCGCCCTCGGCGATCGGGCCGAGCAGCGCGGCGGCGGCGCCGGTGCCCGCGCCGAGGAGCGCCTTCGTGGCCATGACGGAACTGGTGAGGTACGGCACCGGGGCGACCCCCCGGCCGAGCTCCTCAAGCACGACCGCCGCCTCCCGCGGCGTCGCCCCCGCCCCGCCGAGCTCCTCGGGGACCAGCAGCCCGGCCACCCCGATGTCCCCGGCCAGGGCCTTCCACAACCCGGGGTCGTGCGCGGGCCCCTCCCCCGCCCTGGCCAGCACGGCGGACGGCGGGCACCGGTCGGCGAGCAGCGCGCGGACCGCCGCCCGCAGCTCCTCCTCCACCTCGGAGTACAGCAGGGTCATCGCGGCAGGTCCTTCCAGGGGACGTCCTTGTCGACGCGGGGCTCGGCGGGCAGGCCGAGCACCCGCTCGGCGATGATGGTGCGCAGGATCTCCGAGGTGCCGCCCTCGATGGAGTTGCCCTTGGCCCGCAGGTAGCGGTAGCCGGGGCCGCGGCCGACGAAGTCGACCGTGTCGGAGCGGCGGAACGTCCAGTCGTCGTACTCCAGGCCCTCCTCGCGCAGCAGCTCCACCTCGACGCCGGACAGCGCCTGGTTGAGGCGGGCGAACGCGAGCTTCATGCCCGAGCCCTCCGGCCCGGGGGCGCCGGCGGCGAGCTGCTCGCGCAGGCGCACCGCGGCGAGGCGGGTGACCTCGGCCTCCACCCACAACTCCAGCAGGCGGCGGTGCAGGTCGTGGGTGCGCAGCTCAGGCCGGGCACGCCAGGCCTCGGCGACCAGCGCCGTCATGCCGCCGCCGCGCCGCCCCGGGGTGCCGCCGATCGCGACCCGCTCGTTCATCAGCGTGGTCTGCGCCACCCGCCAGCCGTCGCCCACCGCGCCGAGCCGCAGCGTGTCGGGCAGCCGCACACCGGTCAGGAACACCTCGTTGAACTCGGCCTCGCCGGTGACCTGCCGCAGCGGGCGCACCTCGACGCCGGGGGCGTGCATGTCGCACACGAAGTACGTCAGGCCGCGGTGCTTCGGCACGTCCGGGTCGGTGCGGGCCACCAGGATCGCCCAGCGGGCCAGGTGCGCACCGGACGTCCACACCTTCTGCCCGTCCACCACCCATTCGTCACCGTCGCGCACCGCCCGGGTGGCGAGGGTCGCGAGGTCCGACCCGGCGCCCGGCTCGCTGAAGAGCTGGCACCAGATCTCCTCGCCGGTCCACAGCGGGCGCAGGAAGCGGTGCTTCTGCTCCTCGGTGCCGAACGTCAGCACGGTGGGGGCGGCCATGCCGAGCCCGATGCCCTGCTTGCCCACGTCGAGCTGCGGCGTGCCGTCGAACTCCCGCTCCACGACGACCTGCAGCCCGCGCGGCGCGCCGAGGCCGCCGAGACCGGGCGGGAAGTGCACCCAGGCCAGGCCCGCGTCGTACCGGGCCCGCAGGAACTCCAGCCGTTCCATGGCCGCCGGGTCGTGCCCGGCGAGGAACTCGCGGGCCCGCTCCTTGAGCGCCGCCTCGTCCACTGTCACGGCAGTCATCCCTTCGGTTCCGCGGGCATGTGCTTCTTCAGCTCCCGGTAGGCGAGCGAGCGTTTGTGCACCTCGTCCGGGCCGTCGGCGAGGCGCAGCGCGCGCGCCGCCGCCCACAGGCCCGCGAGCGGGAAGTCCTGGCTGACGCCGCCGGCGCCATGCACCTGGATGGCCTTGTCGAGGATCCACTCCACGGTGACCGGGGTGGCGATCTTGATGGCCTGGATCTCGGTGTGCGCGCCCCGGTTGCCCACGGTGTCCATCAGCCACGCGGTCTTCAGCACCAGCAGGCGCAGTTGCTCGATCCGCACCCGCGACTCGGCGATCCAGTCCTGTACGACGCCCTGCTCGGCCACGGTCCTGCCGAACGCCGTGCGCGACAGCGCCCGGACGCACATGAGCTCGACGGCGCGCTCGGCCATGCCGATCAGCCGCATGCAGTGGTGGATGCGGCCGGGGCCGAGCCGGGCCTGCGCGATGGCGAACCCGCCGCCCTCCTCGCCGATCAGGTTGTCCGCCGGCACCCGGACGTCCTCGAACAGCACCTCCGCGTGGCCGCCGTGGTCGCCGTCGGTGTAGCCGAACACGTGCATGCCGCGCACGACCGTCAGGCCGGGGGTGTCGCGCGGCACGAGGATCATGCTCTGCCTGCGGTGCGGGGAGCCGTCCTGCGAGGTGCGGCCCATCACGATGAAGACCGCGCAGTCGGGGTTCATGGCGCCGGACGCGAACCACTTGCGGCCGTTGATCACGTACTCGCCGCCGTCGCGCACGATCGAGGTGGCGATGTTGGTGGCGTCGGAGGACGCGACGTCCGGCTCGGTCATGGCGAACGCCGACCTGATGCGGCCGTCCAGCAGCGGCTCCAGCCACGCGCGGCGCTGGGCCTCGGTGCCGAACATGGCCAGCACCTCCATGTTGCCGGTGTCCGGGGCCGCGCAGTTGGTGGCGGTGGGGGCGATGCGGGGGCTGCGGCCCATGATCTCGGCGAGCGGGGCATACCGCAGGTTGGTCAGGCCCGCGCCGTGCTCGCCGGGCAGGAACAGGTTCCACAGCCCCCGGCCGCGGGCCTCGCGCTTGAGGTCCTCCATCATCGGGGGCATGCGCCAGCCGCTTTCCGCGACCTGGCGCTCGAACTCCTCCTCCGCCGGGTAGACGCACTCGTCCATGAACTCGGTCAGACGTTTACGCAGTTCCTCGGTGGCGGCGTCGTAGCCGAAGTCCATCTAGTCCTCCAGTGCGCTGAGGCCGTGGGCGACCAGCGGCGCGACGTTGTCGCCGATGGCGGCGAAGCCCTGTCCGACGGTGAGGCCCTTGGTGTAGCGGAAGTGGATGCCCTCGGAGATCACCGCGAGCTTGAAGCAGGCGAGGCCGAGGTACCAGCCGAGCCGGGAGATGTCGAGGCCCGCGCCCTCGGCGTACCGCGCGGCCAGCTCGCCGGCGGGGGTGCGGCCGCCGGGGCCGACCTCGCCCGAGCCGTCCAGGGGGGCGTACTCGGCGTACAGCAGGAACAGCGCGAGGTCGGTGAGGGGGTCGCCGAGGGTGGACATCTCCCAGTCGAGCACGGCACGCACCTCGCCGTCCGCGATGAGGGTGTTGCCGAGCTTGAAGTCGCCGTGCACGATCGTGTCCCGCTGGGTGCGGGGCACCGACGCGGCCAGGCGGTCGTGCAGGGTGTCGATGCCCGGCACCTCCCTGCTGCGGGACGCGTCGAGCTGCCGCTTCCAGCGGCGCACCTGGCGTTCCAGGAAGCCTTCCGGCCGGCCGAAGTCCGCGAGGCCCACCGCGGCGGGGTCCACCGCGTGCAACCGGGCGAGGACGTCGGTCAGCTTGGCGTCGATCTCCCGGCTCGCCGGGGGCTGCCCGCCCTCGACGTACTCCATGACGTAGAACGGGGCCCCGATGACCTCGGGGTCCTCGCACAGCAGGTAGGTGCGCGGCACCGGCACCCCGGTGTCCCGCAGCGCGGTCATGACCCGGTACTCGCGGCCCATGTCGTGCGCGGTGGCCAGCACGTGGCCGAGCGGCGGCCTGCGCACCACGAACGGCCGCTCGCCGTCCCGCACGAGGTAGGTGAGGTTGGACATCCCGCCGTGGACGACCTCGGCGGTGAGCGTGCCCTCGGCCACACCCCGCGCCACCAGGTGTTCCTCCAGCCGCGCCAGGTCCAGCCCCGGCGGACTCGTCTCCGGACGTACGGCCATCGCTCCCCCTGCTGCTCCCGGTGAGTTGGAGCGTACCGACCGGCCGGTATGTCTGTCGACACACCCTCCGGATCGGGGACCGGCCACCCCGGGTGACATGGTCTGCGGCCAGGAAGCGGTCACCGTCGAGGACGGCGGCCTTGACGTCCCCACGCGGCGGACCGGTGGGGAGCGGTGGAGGAGGCCCCATGCCCGATGCGGTGGTGATCGGTGGCGGTATCGGAGGTCTGACCGCCGCGGCGGCGCTGTCCAAGGCCGGGTGGTCGGTGACGGTGTGCGAGCGGGCACCGTCCCTGGAACCGGTGGGCTCCGGCATCGCCGTCGCGCCCAACGCCCTGGCCGCGCTGGACACCATCGGCGCCGGGGACGACGTCCGCAGGCTGTCGGTGATGCAGGGCGAGGCAGGCCTGCGCCGCTCCGACGGCCGCTGGCTCGTCCGCACCAGCGCGGAGGTGGCCCGCGCCCGCTTCGGCGACCCCACGGTCCTCATGCTGCGCACCACCCTGGTGGACATCATCGCGAGCCGCGTCCCCGAGGGCGCACTGCGGCTCGGTACGACCGTCGAGGCGGTGGACCCGGCCACCGGCCGCGTCTCCACCTCCGGCGGCGACCTCACCGCCGACCTCGTGGTGGCCGCCGACGGCATCCACTCGAAGATCCGCGAGGCGCTGTTCCCCGATCACCCGGGCGTCACCTACTCCGGCGTCACGAGCTGGCGCATCGTCAGTCCCTACGCCGGCGCCCACACCCTGAGCGGCGGCGAGTCGTGGGGACGCGGCACCGTCTTCGGCGTCATGCCGCTGGCGGGCGACCAGGTGTACTGCTACGCGACCGCCCCCGTGCCGCCCGGCGGCGGCGCGGACAAGGCGGCCGAGAAAGCGGAGCTGCTGCGCCTGTTCGGCGGCTGGCACGCCCCCATCCCCGAGCTCGTGGCGGCGGCCCCGCTGGATCGCCTCCTGCGCCTCGACATCCACGCCCTGGCCCGGCCGCTGCCCGCCCTGCACGCCGGCCGCGTCGTCCTGCTGGGGGACGCCGCCCACGCCATGACCCCGAACCTCGGCCAGGGGGCCTGCCAGGCCATCGAGGACGCGGTCGTGCTGGCCGCCGTGGCGGACCGGGCCGGACCGGCGGGCTACACCGAGGCGCGCCTCGCCCGCACGTCGGCCCTCATGCGCCGGTCCCGGTCGATCTGCCGCCTGACCCGCTGGTCCAACCCGCTGGCCGTCCGCGCCCGCGACACGGCCATGGCGCTGTCCGGCCGCCTGTCCCCGGACGTCACCCTGCGCTCGTTCGACGAGGTCTTCACCTGGCGTCCGCCGCGGGCCTAGCCGGAGGCGCGGGTGGCCCCCACGGGCACGGGACCGGGGGGCGCGGAGGGCAGCGGCGTGTGCGTGGTGTCGGGCGCCAGACGGCCGAGGGTGACGGTGCCGGCGATGAGGACGGCGCCGAACAGCAGGGCCGGGGCGGCGTGGGCCGACATGGGGAGCGGCTCGCCCAGCAGGGTCACGCCGGCGATGATCGACGTGATGGGGTCCACCACCTGCACGCCGGCGTAGGCGATGCCGAAGCAGCCCACGGCGTAGGAACGCTGGAGCAGCACGATCGCGAGCAGCAGCAGGACCGGGATCGCCAGGGAGAACCAGTGGACCAGGCGGGTGAGGTCGCCGCCCAGGCCGCCGCCCACCACGCGGACGAAGGTGGAGACCGCGGCGGTCACGGCGCCCGCGCCGACGGAGAGGACCAGGGCCTTGGCGGGGCCGCGCAGGCGGCGGGCGACGAGCTCGCAGACGGCGGTCACCGTGCCCACGCAGGCCAGGAACCACAACGCGGCGGGGGTGGACAGCTCGGGGCGGCTGTCGTCGTGCGGGATGAGCATCATCAGGCCGAGCAGGCCGCCGGCCACCGCGACGGAGCCGATGACCTCCGCCTTGCTCGGCCGCCTGCCGTGCAGCACCGCGGCGAGCGGTACGGCGAAGACCAGGGTGGTCACGCTCACGGGCTGCACGATCACCAGCGGGGCGAGGGCCAGCGCCAGGGCGTGCAGGCCCGCGCCCGCGAGGCCGACGACGCCGCCGATGAACCACCGGGGGCGCCGGACCAGTTTGAGCGAGGCGCCGCCGCGCACCACTTCGTACTGCTGGAGGGCCGCCCCTACGGCATAACCCAGCGCGCCGATCAGCGCGACCGTGATCCCGGCCCATATCATGGGCGATCACCGGTCACGTGCGTGCGGGCATGGTGAGACGGGCGCGATGTGAGCGGAGGCACCCCGACAGCTTAAGAGAGGTTTACCCGTTATGTGGGCAGATCGTCCGCGAGGACGGCCGCGGCGGCGTTCTTGCCGTTGAGAGCGATCACGCTGCCGCCGGGATGGGTGGCCGCCCCGCACAGGTACACCCCGGGCATCGGGGTGCGCGGCGTCAGCCGGTTCTCCCACATCTGGTCCGGCCGCACCTCGCCCTGGAAGATGTGCCCCCCGGTGAGCCCCACCCGCTTCTCGATGTCCGGCGGCCCGAGCACCTCGTAGCTCTCCAGGCAGTCGCCGAAGTCCGGCGCGAACCGGCCGATCAGGTCGATGAACTGCCGCGCGACCTCCTCGCGCCGCGCCTCCCAGCCGCCGTTCATGGCGTACGGGGCGTACTGCCCGAAGACGCTCATCAGATGGCGGCCCTCGGGCGCGGGCGAGGGGTCGTGGCCGGTCTGCACGTAGATCTCGCCGAAGCCGACGGCCGGCTCCCCCGCGTCGCACCGCTCGAACGCCTTCTGCGCGTCCGCGAGGCCCGTGGTGGCGTTCACGACCCCCTTGGCCATGAACGTTTCACCGGGGGCGGCCGTCCAGGCGGGCAGTCTGCGCAGCGCCGCGTTGAACTTCACGACGGGGCTGCGGATGTCCCACTCCTCGATGCGCCGCCGGTAGTCCTCAGGCGCGGCGCCCGCCGGGAGCATCGTCATGAGGCGCTTGGGGTCGGCGTTGCTGACGATCGTGCCGGCGGCGACGAACGTGCCGTCCTCCAGCCGCACGCCCTCCCCCGGCAGCACCTCGCCGACCGGCACGCCGGTGGCGAGCACCGCCCCGGCCTCGCGGGCGGCGTCGGCGATGGCGAAGCTCACCATGCCCATGCCGCCGCGCACGTACCCCCACACGGCGCCCTCGCCGTCGATCTCCCCGGCGAAGTGCATGAGTTTCACCGCGGCGGTGCCCGGGTCGTACGGCCCGGCGTAGGTGCCGATGACGCCCTGCCCGAACAGGGCGTCCTTGAGCCGCTGGTCGGTGACGAACTCGTCGAGCACGTCGGCGATGGAGGCGTGGAAAAGCACGTCCTTCATCAGGTCCTCGCCGGCCAGCAGATCCTCCAGCTCGGCGCGGGACGGCGAGTCGCCGGCCCAGGTGTCCCTGGCGCCCTTGCGGAGGCGGATCCTGATCTGGTCGAACAGGTCCTCGTAGGCGAAGTATCCGTCGATGTCGCCCTGGCCGAGCCCCAGCCCGCGCAGGCTCTCCAGCGTGCGCCCGTGGTCGAGCCATTGCCCGAAGGCCGTGCCGTCGTCGAAGGGCACCCACAGTTGGGGGTCGGCGAGGTACACCTCCAGGCCGCGCCGGTGCAGGTCCAGGTCGCGGATCACGGTCTCGTCCAGCAGCCCGATCACGTACGCGCACGGGCTGATCACGTAGCCGGGGTCGGGGAACGGCCGGTCCAGCGTGCAGGCGCCGCCGAGCCGGTCGCGCGCCTCGAGCACCAGCACCGAACGGCCGGCCCTCGCCAGGTAGGCCGCGCAGGTGAGGCCGTTGTGCCCCCCGCCGACCACGATGACGTCCCAGCGGCGCGCCGCCAGGTCCGGTACCGGCTCCGGCAGCCCCACCATGCCCAGCCGGTCGGCGATGTCGTTCATGCACAGCTCCTTCGCGCTCCCCGGCCTAGCCTGACTGGATAACCAGTCAGTGCGCAAGGGGCCGCCGGCGATCCGCCGGACGCCCACGCCGCTCACCGCCACGCGGTGCGCGGTGTGACGGCCGTGGCCCGAGGGGCACTCACGAATGTTTCACCGTGCACCTGCGGGAAACCCCAGAGCTGGGAGAAAGGTGACACCAATGGACATCGAACCGCCACGGCTGGGCCGCAGGCAGGTCCACCTGGTGTTCTTCGGGCTCATGGTGGCTCTTCTCCTGGCCGCCCTGGACCAGACGATCGTGTCCACGGCGCTGCCGACCATCGTCGGCGACCTGCACGGAGTGGAGCACATCGGCTGGGTCGTGACGGCGTACCTGCTGGCGTCCACCATCGGCCTGCCGATCTACGGCAAGCTCGGCGACCTGATCGGCCGCAAGGTGGTCTTCCAGTCCGCCATCGTGATCTTCCTGGTGGGCTCGGTGCTCTGCGGGCTCGCGCGGAACATGCCCGAGCTGATCGGCTTCCGCGCCCTGCAGGGGCTCGGCGGCGGCGGCCTCATGATCGGCGTGCAGGCCATCGTGGCGGACCTCGTGTCCCCGCGCGAACGCGGCCGGTACACCGGGATCATCGGGGCCGTCTGGGGGTTGTCCTCGGTGGCCGGCCCGCTGATCGGCGGGTTCCTCACCGACCACGCGAGCTGGCGCTGGTGCTTCTACGTGAACCTGCCCCTCGGCCTGGTCGCGTTCGTGCTGACGTCCGTCGTGCTCAGGCTGCCGAAGCCGGACCTGCGCCCGCGGCTGGACGTCCTCGGCACCGTGCTGATCGCGGGTGCCTCCACCTGCGTGGTGCTGGTCACGAGCTGGGGCGGCACCGAGTACCCCTGGGGGTCGCCGCCGATCGTCTCGCTGGCGGCGCTCGCGGTGGTGCTCGCGGTGGCGTTCGTGTTCGCCGAGCGGAGGGCACCCGAGCCGATCATCCCGCTGCACCTGTTCCGGCAGAACCTGTTCGTGGTGCCCGCGGCCATCTCGGTGTTCGTCGGCGTCGGCATGTTCGCCGCCGTCGCGTACCTGCCGACGTTCCTGCAGATAGTGAACGGTGCGACTCCCACGGAGTCCGGCCTGCTGATGCTGCCGATGGTCGCCGGGATCACCCTGACCTCGATCGGCTCGGGCCGGATCATCGCCTCCACCGGGCGGTACCGGGTCTTCCCGATCGCGGGCATGGGGCTGCTCACGATCGGGATGGTGCTGCTGTCGCGGATGACCGCGGACAGCTCGATGGCGCTCAACGGCCTCTTCATGTTCGTCACCGGGCTCGGGCTCGGCATGATGTTGCAGACGCTGGTGCTGATCGTGCAGAACTCGGTGGAGTACCGCGATGTCGGCGCCGCCACCTCGGCGGTGAACTACTTCCGGCAGACCGGCGCGTCCCTCGGCACCTCGCTCGTGGGTGCAATTTTCATCCATCGCCTCACCGGCGAGCTGGCGGCGAGAGACCCTCTGTTGTCGATGCGGGCGGTCAATCGGATCACGCCGCAGATCATGGACCAGGTCCCGCCGGGGGTGCGCTCAACGATCGTGCAGGGGTACGCCGCCGCACTTCCGCCGATCTTCCTGTACCTGGCGCCGATCGTCGCGGTGGGGTTCGTGCTCGCCTTCTTCGTCAAGGAGATCCCCCTGTCCGACCGCCTCGCCGCGCCGCCGGCCGACGTGCCCGCGCACACGCGCTGACCGACGCCGCGCACAGTCGCTGACGGGATCTGTGCGGGAACGCCGCTACAGTGGAAGGCGTTGGAGGCGATGTGGCGTCGATATCGCAGTTAGTGAGAAATCTCCTGGATCGCCCGGGAAGCGCGAATATCTCCCCTTTTCAGCGCATCACCGCGGCGGCCGGTGCCCAGGAAGACCGGATCAAGGCTCTTGAGGAGCTGCCGCCGCCGCGGATCGAGGATCTCGCGGAGTTCTGCGCCATCGCGCGCGAGGCGGCCGACCGTACGCTCGGCATGCGTCCGTTCGATGTGCAGCTCACCGGCGCGCTGGCACTTTTGTCCGGATATGTCGCGGAAATGGCGACAGGTGAGGGCAAAACGCTCTCCGGTGCCATCGCCGCCGCCGGTTACGCCCTGCGCGGAAAACGGGTCCACGTCATCTCGGTGAACGACTACCTCGCCCGCCGCGACGCCGAGTGGATGGAGCCGCTGTACACGGCCCTCGGCGTGACGGTCGGCTGGATCGGCCAGGACTCCACGCCCGAGGAGCGCCGCGAGGCGTACGGCAAGGACGTCACCTACGGGCCGGTCAGCGAGCTCGGCTTCGACGTGCTGCGCGACCGTGTCGCGACCGACCCGGCCGACATGATCGTGCCCGAGCCCGAGGTCGCGCTGGTCGACGAGGCCGACTCGGTGCTGGTGGACGAGGCCCGCGTGCCGCTGGTGCTGGCCGGCGCGGCCGACACCGGCACCGGGGCCCCGGAGACCGCGGAGCTGGTGCGGCGGCTGTCGCGCGGCTACCACTACGAGCTGGACGACCAGCGGCGCAACGTCCACCTCACCGCCAAGGGCACCGACGCCGTCGAGAAGGCCCTCGGCGGCATCAACCTGTACGAGTCGCCCGAGGTGCTGACCCAGATCAACCTGGCGCTGCACGCCCACGCGCTGCTCGTCCGGGACGTCGACTACCTCGTGCGCGACGGCCGCATCCAGCTCGTCAACCAGTCGCGCGGCCGGGTCGCCACCCTGCAGCGCTGGCCCGACGGCCTGCAGGCGGCGGTGGAGGCCAAGGAGGCGCTGCCCGCCACCGAGTCGGGCGAGGTGCTCGACTCGATCACCATCCAGGGCCTGATCCGGCGCTACCCCACGCTGTGCGGCATGACCGGCACGGCGGTGGCCGTCGAGGAGCACTTCCGCGAGTTCTACGACCTGAAGGTCGCGGTCATCCCGCCGAACAAGGCCTGCATCCGCGAGGACGAGCCGGACCGCCTGTACGGCTCGGCCGCCGACAAGGAGCAGGCCCTGGTCGACGAGATCGCCTCCGTGCACGCCACCGGCCGTCCCATCCTGGTGGGCACGCTGGACGTGTCGGAGTCCGAGCGCCTCGCCAAGGAGCTCCGCAAGGAGGGCCTGGAGTGCGTCGTGCTGAACGCCAAGAACGACGCCGAGGAAGCCGCGATCATCTCGGAGGCCGGTGCGCACGGCGCGATCACCGTGTCCACCCAGATGGCGGGACGCGGCACCGACATCCGGCTCGGTGACGGCGTCGCCGAGCTCGGCGGGTTGTACGTCATCGGCTCGGGGCGCCACGCCAGCAGCCGCCTGGACGACCAGTTGCGCGGCCGGGCCGGGCGGCAGGGCGACCCCGGCGGGTCGGTGTTCCTGGTGAGCCTGGAGGACGACCTCATCCAGCGGTTCGCGCCCGACGAGTGGCTGCCGCCGGCCGACCACGACGGGCGGGTGCGGCACAAGCGCGCCGTGTACGTCGTCGGGCACGCCCAGCGGGTAGCCGAGGGCGCCAACATGGAGATCCACCGCAACACCTGGCGGTACACCCGGCTGCTCGAGCACCAGCGCGACCTCGTGCTCGACCAGCGCGCCAAGGTGCTGGAGGGCGACGCGGCGTCCGAGGCGCTGGAGCGGGCCGCGCCCGAGCGGTGGGCCGAGCTGCTCGAGACCGCCGGCGAGAAGGTCCTGCGTGAGGCGGCGCGGCAGATCGTGCTGTACCACCTGGACCGGTGCTGGACCGAGCACCTGGCGTTCATGGCGGACGTGCGCGAGGGCATCCACCTGCGGGCGCTCGGGCACCGGCTGGTGCCGATCGACGAGTTCCAGCGCGAGGGCGTCGAGGCGTACAAGCGGCTGATGGACGAGGTGCGGTCACGCTCGGTGGAGACGCTGGAGACCATGCCGATCACCGCGGACGGCTTCGACCCGCTGGACGGCGGCCTGAAGCGTCCCACGGCCACCTGGACGTACCTCGTGCAGGACAACCCGTTCGGCAACGCCCTGGACCGCATGCTCCGGCGCATGTCGGGGCGCAAGGGCCGCGACGATCTGGACTAGGCCTGTTTTCCGCACGAGCCCGGATGTCCCTGGTCAGGTGTTCTGTGATATTCGGTGCGGTGAGTGATCCGTGCAGGTCGTCGAGGGCGATGTGCGGAAAACGGGACTAGGAGGGCGGCCCGCGGCGGCGGGCGGAGGTTGTGATTGGGTGCTGGTGACGACCGACCGCTGATGGGTGAGACGGTGGAGCCATGAACCCGCATGACTTTCTCGACGTGGACCGGGACCTGTCGGACGAGGAACGCGCGATCCGCGACACCGTCCGGGAGTACTCGGCCGCCGAACTGCTGCCGCACGTCGCCGACTGGTACGAGGCCGGCACCATCCCCGACCCGCGGGGGCTCGCCAAGGGCCTCGGCGAGCTCGGGGTGTTCGGCATGCACCTGTCGGGCTACGGCTGCGCGGGCACCAACGCGGTGAGTTACGGCCTCGCGTGCCGAGAGCTGGAGGCGGTGGACAGCGGGCTGCGCAGCTTCGTGTCGGTGCAGGGGTCGCTGGCCATGACCGCCATCCACCGGTACGGCACCGAGGAGCAGAAGCAGGAGTGGCTGCCGCGCATGGCCGCAGGGGAGGCGCTCGGCTGCTTCGGGCTCACCGAGCCAGACTCGGGCAGCGACCCGGGCTCCATGCGCACCCGGGCGCGGCGCGACGGGGACGACTGGGTGCTGGACGGCACCAAGATGTGGATCACCAACGGGTCGGTGTCCGACTGCGCGGTCGTGTGGGCCGGGACCGACGAGGGCATCCGCGGCTTCGTCGTGCCCACCTCGGCGCCCGGGTTCACCGCCAACGTCATCCACAAGAAGTTGTCGCTGCGCGCGTCCATCACGTCCGAGCTGGTGCTGGACGGCGTGCGGCTGCCCGCCGGCGCGCTGCTGCCGGGGGCGCAGGGGCTCAAGGCGCCGCTGTCGTGCCTGTCGGAGGCACGGTACGGCATCGTGTGGGGCGTCGCGGGGGCGGCGCGGGCCTGCCTGCTTGCGGCCATCGACTACGCCAAGGAGCGGGTGCAGTTCGACCGGCCCATCGCGGCCTTCCAGCTCACCCAGCGCAAGATCGCGGACATGCTGGTGGACGTCAACCAGGCGATGCTCACCGCGCTGCACATCGGCCGCCTCAAGGACGCGGGGCTCGCCCAGCACGCGCACATCAGCTTCGGCAAGCTGGCCAACGTCCGGGCCGCACAGCGCGTCGCGGCCGCGTCCCGCAGTGTGCACGGGGCCAACGGGATCACGCTGGAGTACCCGGTGATGCGGCACATGCTCAACCTGGAGACGGTGGCGACGTACGAGGGCACCGAGGAGGTCCACGCCCTGACGCTGGGGCGCGCGGCCACCGGGCTGGACGCCTTCCGCTGACGTTGCGGCCGTGTTCTCGCGGGGCGTATGGTCCTGGTTCTGCGACTTCCCCGTCGCATCATCCGTCGCCGTGACCGACGTACGGATGATAGGTACGGCTCGCGCCCGGACTCGCACTCCTCGGGCGGGCTCCGCGCGCGCCCGGCGCGAGCCGTACCTGGTCGCCGGAGCACGCACCGCCCGGTGATCACCGTGCCCCGGCGAGACCTCACAGACCCCCGAGCCGCAAGGTCGGCTTCTTTCAGCTCGCCCGCGCGGCCTCCAGGCCCGCGACGAACCAGACGGTCTTCCCGCCGCCGTCGGCCGGCACGACCCCCCAGTCGTCCGACAGCGCACCCACGATGACGAGCCCTCGCCCGCCGGTGGCGTCGAGGTCGTCCGGCACCTCGCACGGCAGCCCGTCGCCGGCGTCGAACACCTCTCCGTACACCCAGCGCCCATCGCTGCCGAGGCGGAGCGCGAACGCCGTGCCGCCATGCCGGATCGCGTTCGTCACCAGTTCGCTCACGATGAGACAGCAGTCGTCGACCAACCCGCCGGTGCCCCACCGGCCGAGCTCCTCACGCACCAAGGTGCGCGCGGCACAGACGCTCTGGGTATCGGCGGACAGCACCCACTCGGCCGTCCGTACCGGCAGCGCGCCGAGAAAGCCGCCGGACGAGCGGTTCGCGCGGAAGGTCAGGCACACTGCTCCTCCTCCATGTGGGAGCGCTCCCACATAGATTACGGCAATACGTCGGCCATGTGAATCACTTGAAACATGATTGTTTGCCCCTCCGGCAAGCAAGAACGTCCCGCCAAAACCCAGGACAATCCATTTCCGCAGTTCACAGCCTTCCGTTTCGGTCCGCACCCCTGTGATCACTCACCGCACCTATTGGGAGCGCTCCCAACAGCGCCTCACTGAGCCCCGCTGGAGCCCTCCGCAACAGCACTTGAGTAGGGCGGTACTCATGTGCGGCCGGGGTCCGTCCCGAGACGATCCGAGGGAGGGGCGCCGGGAGTGCCCGTTCGCCGCGCCGGTAGGCGTCCGGGAGGGAGAGGCCATGCTTGTCGTCGCATTGGTGATCACGGTGGGGGCGATCGTGTTCGCCGTCCTGGCACGGCGGATGGGCGAGAAGAGGGCGCGGGCGCCTGTCTCGGTTGAGGAGAAGGTGCCGGCGTTCCAGGTGGTGGCGCTGGGGTTGCAGGGGTCGGGGAAGACGTTGTTGCTGGCCAGCATGTACCACTGCCTCCGGGTGCCGGCGGGGCAGTCGTATTTCCTGCACGCGCCGTACCGGGACGTGTTGCAGCTCAACCAGTGGTACGCGGAGATGGCGGACACCGGGTCCTCGCACCTGTGGCCGCGGGGGACGGCCAAGGGGGAGACGCGGCACTTCGTCTTCACGGTCAAGACGGGGGTCGGCGGGACTCCGCACCCGATGTTCCACCTGAAGTACCTGGAGTACGCGGGTGAGTTGCTCACCGAACCGCAGGACGAGGGGTCGGGGCGGCAGGACGAGCTGTTCGCGCACATCAAGGAGGCGGACGCGCTGCTCGGGGTGATCGACGGGTACCGGATCCGGCAGCACCTCGACGGGCACCCGGCGGGGGCCGTGCACCTGGAGCGCACGCTCAACGCCCTGCTGCCCGCGATGATCGAGGCGTCCTGCCCGATCAGCTTCGTCATCACCAAGTGGGACCTGCTGGCGGACCGCTACCCCGACGAGGGGCGGCGGCTGAGCGTCGTGCACGACCTGCTGATGTCCAACGCCCACTTCCGGTCGCTGGTGCACATGCACGGGTCCACACGGATCATGCGGCTGGTGCCGGTGAGCGCCGTCGGGCACGGCTTCGCGACCGTGGACACCGAGGGCGACATCGTGAAGACGGCCACCGCCGCCGTCCAGCCCGCCAACGTGGACGTCCCCCTTTCGGCCGTCGTGCCGGACCTGTTCGACCAGGTGGAGGCCCGCCTGACCCGGGAGAACCTCGCGGCCCTCGACGCCGAGGCCCGCAGGCGGCGCCACCAGGGGCCGCTGGAGGCGCTGGCCTCGCTCACCGCGTTCGGCGGCCAGATCGCGGGCCGCGCGCTGCTGGCGGCCTTCGGGCCCGTGGCCGCCGTGGCGCTCGGCGACACCCTGCTCGGCCTCTTCCTCGACTCACGCGGCGGCCCGCAACGGCACGACCCCGTCACCGAGGAACTGAACGCCGCCGAACGCCGCCTGGACGAACTGGCCACCGCCCGCCGCCGTGTCCTGCACGACATGCGCCGCAAGGTCAACATGCTGGAAGGCCGGCTCCCGCACACCCGGCTCTCCTCGGAGCACTGAGATGACCCCTGACGAGGGCCGGGCCATGAACACGACCGCACCCATGCCCGCCTGGCCGTTCCTGGTGGCCCGGGGCCGGTACCGCGGCTACCGGGTGGTCCTCGCCCCCGACGTGCTGCTCGACGGCCAGGAATACGGCGTGCTGGACGACACCGTGGTCCCGAGCAAGCAGGAGGACCACCCGTCCGTCATCCACGTCACCACCCGCTCCGGCCGCCCCCTCACCGTCGTCCACGCCACCCACGTCGTCACCGCCGCCGACCTGGCGCCACCCGGAACGTCCCCTTCGTCCCGCGCGCCCCGCGACCAGCACAGCCGGCCCCTCCAACTGCTGTACGGCTACGTCTGCACCGGCCGCGTCACCCCCGAACTCCGCGACGAGGACCTGACCCACGCCCGGGAATCCTCCCTGGACACCTACCGCCGCTTCCTCGCCGACGAGGAGACCTTCTCCCCCGAACCCGCCCCCGCCTTCCCCGTCCCGTCCCGCACCCCCGCTCCCCGGAGCGACCCACCCGGCGGCCACCCCGCCCCCCTGCCCACGCGACCCGGCGACCACTCCGGCCCCGCACCCGAGTACGGCGACCGCCTGGGACGGGTGTACGGCGACCGCCAGGGACGCGGATACGGCGACCGCCAGGGACGCGGGTACGGCGACCGCCCTGGCGCCGTACCCGCCGGTCCGGGCGGCCACCCCGACTGGGACCCGGGCGGCTGGGAGTTCACCGGGGGCTCCTCGCTCGCCGGCGCTCCGGCCGACCGCCGCGAGATCCCCACCCGCCGCCATGTGCTCGCCCTGTACGCGATCGCCGCCGTACTCGGCACCCTCGCCCTGGCCCTCTACCTGTTCGTCTGGTCCCGCCCGGCACCCCCCGAGTGCCCGGAACCGCTCCCGGACACCACCGTCCAGCGCTTCTCCCCCACCCCGCCGACATCCCTGGAACAGGAAACCGCTCCCCCGGACCCGAAGGCCCAAGGGAGCGGTGCGACCTCGGCGGACTGCGCCACAAAGGACAAGAAGGACAAACCTCAACAATGATCGAGCGATACGCCCGTCAGCCGCCCTGACCGGACACCTCGACCGGCGGGCACTCCCAGCCGACGACCATCAAGCGCTCCTGACCGGCGTCAGCCGCTCTTCCGGCGGAAGGAGCGCTTGCCCGCCACGGGACCATGAGCCCCGTGGATCTTGGAATCGCTCTTCCCACGCCCGGCGGCATTGCCCTCCGCCTGAGCCTGACGCTTACGCTCCAGCGCCTCACGGAACTTCCGCTTCAGATCATCGTCCGGGGCTTCGGCCTCCGGCTCCGCTTCCTCGGCAGTCATACGAACCTCCTGCGTGTGGACGGGTGACCACTAAGCCTCTCGGGCGCGTGCGACAGCCTCCCGGGCGGCAGCCCCGGACCTCCGCCACCGATCGATCCCCACGCCCCCGGATCCGGCGAAGCGCGCCCATCATCTCACGCCGGGCCACTGCCCCCGCATCCCCCCTGACACGCCCAGAGTGAACACGGTGCGACTCCGGCTCAGCCGGAGTCCCATCGCTCGACCGCCCCGAGGTAGGTGCCCTGGGTCCCGTGGTGCCCGTGTCACACGGTGACGACCTGCCATTCCTGGTTGGCGCCGCCGTTGCCGGGCCATTGGATGATTCGAGCGCCGTCGGCTGTGGAGCCCCCTTCGACGTCCGCGCACAATCCGTTGCCGACGTTGACGAGCCGGGAGTAGCCGTTGGTCACGGGGACGAGCCTCCACCGCTGGTTCGCGCCGTTGTTGTCGGTGGCCTGGACGAGGGCGGCGCCCTGGTTGGCGTTCGGGCTGGTGAGGACCTTGCCGCTGCCGGCACTGGACAGCCGGAACGAGCCGTCGGAGTTCTGCGACATCCGCCATTGCTGGTTGATCCCGCCGGTCCAGGGCCACTGGACGATGGCGGCACCGTCGGCGGTGGAGCCGCCGTAGACGTCCAGCACCTTGCTGCTGTTGCGGTTGACCAGGCGGACGACGCCGGTCGATGGGCCGCCGGTGCCCAGCTCGACGGTGATCTGGGTCGTCGTACCCGCGGTGAGTGACACCTGCCGGGCGTGGCCGCCCAACGGCGAGGTGGCGACGCCTGCGCTGGTGGTGATGGAAGTGATCCCGCGCCGGCAGATGAGCGTCACGGTCTGGGTGATGTCGGAGATGACGGTGGCGGTGACGGTCCGCGCACTGATGTCCCAGGTGAGTGACTCGATCCGGATGCGGTTGCGGCCGCGCACGCCGGTGATCGTGCCCTTGGCGAACTGATCGGGCAGCGCGGGCAGCAACTCCAGGATGCCGGGCCTGGTGTAGATCAACGCCTCGGCGAGGATCGCGGGCAGCGAGTTGGCGGCGTCGGCGTTGTAGATCGCCAGGTTGGGGTTGTGCGAGGTCATCAACGACCGGTAGATCATGTTGTTGCCCAGGATCTTCCGCAGATTGCCGTACATGCCGGCGCCGTCCTTGAGCCGGGCTCGGGCGAGGCTGCGGTGGATGGCGCCGTGGGCCTCCCCCGCCTCGTCCCCTCGCAGATCCAGGGCGCGGCTCGCGTAGCGGACCAGGTCGGGCTTGTCCTCGGGGTTGATCTCGTGCAGCGGCCAGACCGGGTACATGTGCTGTGCGTGACGGTGGTTGTACCGGTCGGTCAGACTGGGCCACGACCATTCCGCCAGCGCCCCGTCGCCGTTGATCCGGTAATCGGGCATCTTGGTCAGCAGGGCGGTCCAGCGTTGCACGCCTTGGCCCGGGCCCTGCTCGGTGCCGAGGAAGCCGGCGGCCTCGATGGCGGCCCGCAACGCATGCTTGCCTGCGGCGATCTCGCCGGTCGCGTTGATCGACAGTTGCCTGCCCGTGTTGCCGGGGCTGTTCTCCATGGAGAAGCACGGCACGAAGACGACCTTGCCGTTGGCGTCGGTGCGCGTGAGGAAGTCCTCGTAGAACAACGCCAGTTCGATCAGGACCGGAGCGAGCCTGGTGCGATAGAAGGTGGCGTCACCGGTGACCTGGTAGTACTCGAGCAGCGGATAGAGCAGCCAGTCCGCGCCGCCGATCCAGGTGTGCCCGGGGAATCCGCCGTCGAAGTGCAGCATCTTGCCGTACTCGCCGTCGGTCCTGGAGGGAGCGAGCAGGCCGCGAGTGCCGTAAAGGTTTCTGGCGTTGGTGCGCCAGTCGTTGATCTGGCCGAGGATCAGGTTGAAATAGCCGTCCATGGCTTCGGTGAGGGACAGGATGTTGCCGCCGGCGACCTGGAAGTTGACGTTGGCGTCGGTGGTGAAGTCGCCGGCCCACGCCGCGTCCCAGGCGCCCGTCCACAGGCCGGTCAGGCGCGGTGGCAGGACGCCGCTGGAACTGAGGAAGAAGTAACGGCCGGAGTCGTACATCCGCTCCAGCAACGCGAGGTCGATGACATTGCGATTGGAATTCTGCCGCGCGATCAGTTCACTGGTCGACAATTGCCGGTCGGCGGCGCTGATGCTCAGGTCGAGGCGGGAACGGTCATACAGTGCGGTGTGCAGGGCGGTATGCCGTGTGAGCAATGCCACGTAGTCGGGGTTCAGCGCGGCCAGCGTCGTGTGCATCGGTTTCGCGTCCCACGCGGTGGACGACTCGTAGCGGTCGAGCTTGGTCAGCAGCACGAGTTTGGTCGCCGCGGCCACGACGACGGAGGACCCGCTCACCCGTACCGAACCGCCGGACACGACCACTCGGGTGACGCCCTCATAGCCGAACGCCCCCTGCCCGGCGGGGTACCTGCCCCGCAGGTTCAGGTAGCCGTCACCGTTGCCGACCGTGGCCAGGGTGGTGAATCCGACGGAGCCCGGCACGCCGCTCAGCGCCGCGTTGACACTCAGCGTGGTGTCGATCGTCCGGCCCGGCGCGGGAATGAGTTCGTGGACGATGACCCGGTCGGCTCGGGAGGCGAAAGCCCGGCGCGTCCACGTACCGAAACCGTCGGTCCACGTCGAGGTGACCTCTCCTGTCCTGAAGTCGGTGACCCGGGCGTAGTTGTCGGCCGTCGTCATCCCTGGGGTGCTGATCTGCAGCTCATAGCCCGGGTGGAAGGTCTGCGTCCAGCGCAGCGACCAGCCGGAGGTGAAGTCGCCGGTGGCGCCGTTGAAGTCGCCGGCGAGCGCCTTGTCCCTGACCCCCGCCAACCGGCCCGACAGCACCGGCGGAGTCACGTTACGGGTGCCGTTGGGCATCACGAACCGGTGATGCGTGTAGATCACCTTCTCCAGGGTGGGCGCACCGTAGAGCATGGCCCCGTACTCACCGTTGCCGGTCAGGAAGGCATCGGTCCAACTCGCGGCCGCGACCGTGTCGTAGATGCCGCGTTGCGGCAGCGTCACCTGCGGCGGCACGGCGGCGGCCGCCCGGCCGGTGAAGATCGTCGAAGGCAGCGCGGCGGCGCCGACGGTGGCCACGGTGGTGGCGATGAAGTTCCGGCGGTTCATCGGCATGTTCATCGAAACTACCTGATGGCGAGAAGTGATGAGTGCGGCCTGATGTCACCTGTGCCGCCAAGGCGGGTTCATTGGTACCAGCCGCTGTACAACGAAGCACCTGATGCCGCGCACGCGGGTAAGACGTCGCCTCCGGACGCGAGAAGAACGAGATGGTTCGTCAACGAGAGAAAGCATTCCGATAAGGGGATCGGCTTCGCCGCAACGTATGACGTCCCATGTATGGCGTCAAGGACCCCTTGCGATGCCCGCGCGATCCGGCCCCCGGATTGCGGGATGTCCGGCGATTCTCCCGACCGCTTGTGAAATTTACAGCGGGAAAGGCGACGTGGCAGGGCAGTCGCCGCGAAATATGCGCCTCGCGGACCACTTCCGCCGTCGTCCGCGGACGCACCCGGCGGCCAGGGGAAGACATCCCATCTCTTCAGGACACGGAGTAGGTGGTCTCATCTGTGTCGGGGCGGCGTCTAGTCCCACCAGAAGGACCACGTGGGCTTGTCGATGATCTGGTGGGCGTAGTCGATCAACGATCCCGCGCCCTGGATGATGGCGTCCGGGCAGAAGGTCCAGTGTTCCGCGGCGATGTGGAGGGCGTGCTGGAGGGTGGCGGGCGGGGCGGCCACCGTCAGTTCCAGGGTGTTGAAGCCCATGCCCACCAGGCGGGCGGCGTAGCGGTCCTCCCAGCTTCTCACCACGGCGGCCAGAGGGACGTTCCACTCGTTGTGGTGGATGGCGCCCTGCCAGCCCATGACGGCCAGGGCGTCGGCGCCCCGGGTCACGGCGGCCAGGCCCAAGGGCATGCCGCGTTCGGCCAGTACGGCGGCGTAGCGGTCGGCGAGGTCGTCGGGGTCGCAGCGGACGGGGGCCGGGTCGGCGGGGCCGGGGCAGTGGGGGCCGTAGGGGTCGAGCATCTCCATCTGGTCCTCGGTGGCGCGTTCGATCCAGTCGGACCAGACCTCCTCCATGAAGGCGCCGACCTGGAAGTGGTCGATCTCGGTGGCGGCGTCCGGTGCGACCTGGCCGACCGACCAGGGCTGGACGGAGTCCTCCATCAGCACCGGCCACAGGCCGGAACGGGGATGCTCGCGGCGCAACGCGGTCCACAGCTCGGCGGTGACCGGGTCGTCGCTCAGCCAGAAGGCCGCACGGCGGTTGGAGGGCCAGCGGACATAGGTGGGGTCCGGCCACACCACCTCCCCCGGCGGCAGGTCCACGGACAGCACTCTGTCGCGTCCGCCGTCGTCGAAGAGCCCCCGCAGTTCAGGGGGGAGCCGCCGCGGCTGCCTTTGCGCCATCTCCACCGATCCGGTGCCGATCACACCTATAGGATCTCGGACCGCCGAGATGGTACTGCGAGGAGGATCCACCACGTCTCCGTCGTACCGCACAACCACCCGTTCTGTCCGCACTCCTACCATGATCTCTACTAGGCCCGCTCCGGACGGCATGTTTACCTGCGCCGATGCTGGCAACGCCCAAGAAGGGGGACGCCGCCATCGGTAACGGAGGCAACCATGGCGAACGTGTTCGAGGTCCTGGAAAAGGATCACGAAGAGGTCAAGGACATGATGACCGCGCTGGAGACCGGCGCACCATCGGCACGTGAGGGGGAACGGCAGAGCACACCCGGCCGCAAACACCTGGTGGAGCAGCTCATCACCGAGGAATCCAAACACGAGGCCGTGGAGGAACAGCACTTCTGGCCCGTGGTCCGCGAGCTGGTCCCGAACGGCGACGAACTGGCCGACGAAGCCATCCGGCAGGAACAGAAGGCGAAGTTCACCCTGGAAGACCTGATCGGCTACCAGCCCGGCGAACTGCGCTACGAACAGATGCTGAACGATTTCATCCACGAGGCCAGGGAGCACATAGCGTTCGAGGAGGAACGGGTCTGGCCCGAGCTCCGCCTCGTGATCAGCCCCGAACGCTCCACGGAACTGGGCGCCAAGCTGGAACGCGCCAAGCGCATGGCCCCGACCCGCCCGCACCCGCACACCCCACCCGACCCTCGCCTGCTGAAGGCCACCGGCCCGCTGGTCGGCGCCGCCGACCGCCTACGCGACCTGGTGACAGGCCGCGCCCGCCACTAGAGCGCGACCGGCGGCCGATCCGCCCGGTGCGGTCGCGGCATCCGGATGTGGGTGCGTCTCATCGGCCCGCGGTGACGCGCGCCAGGACCTGTTCCAGTTCCCCGGGCGGAGCCGGCGCCGAGTTCCACGTGAGGCGCAGGCCGTCGCCGTGCCGGCGCGGGATCACGTGCGTGTGGAAGTGGAAGACGTCCTGGCCGGCGGCCTCTCCCGTGCTGTGCTTCACGTTGACACCGTCGGGGGCGAGGGTCGTCCTCAGCAGGGCGGCGACTCGGCGCACCATGTCGGCGACCTTGCCGTGAGAGACCTCGGAGATCTCCCACAGGTCGCGGGCATGGACCCGCGGAACCACCAGCGTGTGCCCGGGAGAGGCGGGCCTGATGTCCAGGAACGCCAGGGTGTGCTCGTCCTCGAGAACACGATAGGACGGCAACCGGCCGGCCACGATCTCACAGAAGGCGCAGTCGCTCACCGTTCGATGATCCCCCGGCTGACCTTGACCTCGACGCCGGTTCAGCCGGTGGGGGACGGGGCGGGGAGGGCCCCGGAGGCGACGCCGAGGGCGAAGTGGTTGTGGTAGTCGCGGGTGGACCGGATCAGGCCGTCGCGGACGCGGAGGACCTGGATGTTGTCCAGGCTGAAGGCCCTGCCGCCGGCGAAGCGGCCGTCGTAGGCGAACTCGGCGACGATCACCTCGGGGTCGGTGGTCTCGTGGACGGTGACGTCACGGGCCCGCATGTCGATCATGCGGCCCGCGGCGCCGGTGAAGTGGGCCCGGATCTGGTCCCTCCCCTTGATCCGCGTCGGCGCGGGGATGGCGAAGGGGATCTCCACCTCGACGTCGTCGGCGTAAAGGTCGGCGAGATCGGCCCAGTTCCCGGAGGTGATGCCCTCAAGAAGGCGGGTGAAGACCTCGCGGGGGGTGGCCGTGGTGTCGGGCATGGGTCGTCCTCTCGGAGGCATGGAACTAGACGGAGTTACTACTCCGTTTAATCATGCGGAGCGACGACTCCACTTGTCAACCGTCCACGTCCCCGCCGGGGGCATGGCGTGGCGGGCTAGGCGGGGTCCAGCCAGTCCAGGGTGCGGGTCACGGCCTTCTTCCAGGTCTCGTAGGACTCGGTGCGGCGGGGTTCCTCCCAGGTGGGGTGCCAGCGTTTGGACTCCTGCCAGTTCTGGACCAGGTCCTCGGGGGACTTCCAGAAGCCCACGGCGAGGCCGGCGGCGTAGGCGGCGCCGAGGGCGGTGGTCTCTGCCACCACGGGGCGGGAGACGGGGACACCCAGGATGTCGGCCTGGATCTGCATGCACAGGTCGTTGGCGGTGACGCCGCCGTCCACGCGGAGGACGTCCAGTTCCACGCCGGAGTCGGCCCGCATGGCGTCCACGACGTCGCGGGTCTGGTAGCAGATGGCCTCCAAGGTGGCGCGGGCTATGTGGGCGCTGGTGTTGTAGCGGGAGAGGCCGACGATGGCGCCGCGGGCGTCGGAGCGCCAGTACGGGGCGAACAGGCCGGAGAAGGCGGGGACGAAGTAGACGCCGCCGTTGTCCTGGACGGAGGCGGCGAGGGCTTCGCTGTCGGCGGCGGTGTCGATGACGCCGAGCTGGTCGCGCAGCCATTGGATGGCGCTGCCGGTGACGGCTATCGAGCCTTCCAGGGCGTACACGGGCGGACTGCCGGCGAACTGGTAGCAGACGGTGGTGAGCAGGCCGTGCCGCGAGCGTACGGGGGTGGTGCCGGTGTTGAGGAGGAGGAAGTTGCCGGTGCCGTAGGTGTTCTTGGCCTGGCCGGGGGTGAAGCAGACCTGGCCCACGGTGGCGGCCTGCTGGTCGCCGAGGTTCCCCGCCAGCCCGACCTCGCCGCCGAGGGGGCCGTCGGCGCGGGTCACGCCGTACAGGCCGGGGTGGGAGGACGGCAGGACGGCGGGCAGCATGGCGCGGGGGACGCCGAAGAAGGACAGCAGCTCGTCGTCCCAGTCGAGCGTGGAGAGGTCCATCAGCATGGTGCGGCTGGCGTTGGTGGGGTCGGTGACGTGCACGCCGCCGTCGGTTCCGCCGGTGAGGTGCCACAGGAGCCAACTGTCGGTGGTGCCGAACACCGCCTCCCCCGCCTCGGCCGCGGCGCGCACCCCGTCGACGTTCTCCAGGATCCACTGGATCTTGCCCCCGGAGAAGTACGTGGCCGGCGGCAGGCCCGCCTTGCGCCGGATCACCTCGCCCTTGCCCTCCCGTTCCAGGGCCGCGGCGATGCGGTCGGTGCGGGTGTCCTGCCAGACGATCGCGTTGTGGTACGGCCGTCCGGTGCGCCGGTTCCACACCACGGCGGTCTCCCGCTGGTTGGTGACGCCGACGGCGGCGAGGTCGGCGGGTGTCAGCCGCGCGTCCCGCAGCGTGACCTCGATCACCGTGCGGGTCCGCTCCCAGATCTCCATGGGGTCGTGTTCCACCCACCCGGCGTGCGGCAGGATCTGCTCGTGTTCGAGCTGGTGGCGCGCGACCTCGTTGCCACCATGGTCGAAGATCATGAACCTGGTGCTCGTGGTTCCCTGATCGACGGCTCCCACGAAGTCGGCCATGGACGTGTCGCCTCCTCGAACGGCCCGCGTGCCCGCGTAGCACGGTACCTCTCCGCAGGCCCGCCGGGGCGACGGCGCGACGTCTCCGTTTCCCCAAGCAACCACCCCGTTGTCAATCCAAATGCGGCGATCTAGCGTTTAACCAGTCGATTTCGGAACTAGTGAACCGCGGCCGCCGAGCCGCCACCCGCAGGGAGGACGCGACCCGATGGCGAAACCGCTGGGCGTGCAGCTCTACACGGTCCGCGACCGGATGAAGAGCGACCGCGACGAGGTGCTGACCCGGATAGCGGACATCGGATACGGCGCCGTGGAGGCGTACGACCCTCTGGACGACCCGCAGGGCTTCCGCCGGGTGGTCGACGACCTCGGGCTGGTGGTCTCCGGCACACACGCGATCGACCTGCTGAGCAAGGACACCGGCGCCGTGCTGGACGCGGTGGCCGCCCTCGGCACCGACTCGGTGATCGTCCCGGCCGGGATCCCGGCGGAGGACTTCACCACGCGGGACGGCGTACGGCGGGCCGCCGACCTGCTGAACGGGCTCGCCGAGAAGGCGGCGCCGTACGGCCTGCGGCTCGGCTACCACAACCACTGGTGGGAGATCGAGCCGCGCCTGGACGGCCGGCACGCCATCGAGGTGCTCGCCGGCGACCTGTCCCCCGGGGTGTTCCTGGAGATCGACACCTACTGGGCGGCCGTGGGCGGCGCCGACGTGCCGGAGCTGCTCGGGCGGCTCGGCGACCGGGTGACCGCGCTGCACGTCAAGGACGGGCCGGGGGTCAAGGGCGAGCCGCACACGGCGGTCGGGGCGGGCACCATGCCGGTGCCGGACATCCTCGCGGCGGCCGGTCCCGAGGCGTGGCGCATCGTCGAGCTGGACGACTGCGCGACCGACATGCTGGAGGCGCTGGCCGCCGGGTACGCCTACCTGTCGCGGCTGGAGCGGGTGTGACGACCGGGCCGGTCGGCGTCGCCCTCGTCGGCGCGGGGAAGATCAGCGGGGAGTACCTGCGCAACCTGAGCGCGTTCCCCGACGTACGGGTGCTCGGCGTGGCCGACCTCGACACCGCGCGGGCCGCGGAGGTCGCGCGGGAATGGGACGTGCCGATCGGCGGGGACGTCGAGACGGTGCTGGCGCTGCCCGAGGTCGAGATCGTCGTCAACCTGACCATCCCCGCCGCGCACGCCGACGTGGCGATCACGGCACTGCGGGCCGGCAAGCACGTGTACGGCGAGAAGCCGCTGGCGCTGACCCCCGACGAAGGCCGGGAGGTGCTCGGCGAGGCCGGGATGCGCGGCCTGCGGGTCGGCAGCGCGCCGGACACGTTCCTCGGGGCGGGACTGCAGTCGGCGGCCCGTGCCCTGGCGGACGGGGTGATCGGGACGCCGGTGGCCGCGACGGCGGTGATGCAGAACCCGGGCCCCGAGTCGTGGCACCCCAACCCCGAGTTCCTGTACCAGCGGGGCGCGGGCCCGTTGTTCGACATCGGCCCCTACTACCTGACGGCGCTGACGGCGATGCTGGGCCCGGTGTCCAAGGTGGCGGCCACGGCGCGGCAGGCGAAGGCGCGGCGGGTGATCGGGTCGGGCCCCAAGGGCGGCACCGAGTTCACGGTCGAGGTGCCGACGCACGTGATGGCGCTGATCGACTTCACCGCCGGGCCCAGCGCGTCCTCGACGTTCAGTTTCGACTCGTCGGCGCGGGTCACGATGATCCAGATCACGGGGACGGAGGGGACGTTGTCCCTGCCGGACCCCAACACCTTCGGCGGCCCTCTGCGGGTGCGGTCGGCGAAGGACGACGACTGGCGCGACCTGCCGGTGGAAGGCGCTTCGGCGGGGCGGGGGCTCGGCGTCCTCGACATGGCGCGGGCCCTGCGCGCGGACCTGCCGCACCGGGCGACCGGCCTCCTCGGCCTGCACGTGCTCGAAGCCATGACGGCCATCGCCGAGTCCGCCGAGCGCGGCGAGTTCCGGCGGATCGAGAGCGCCGCACCGGTGCCTGAGCCGCTGCCGGTGGACTGGGATCCGTACGAGGCGACGTTGCAGGTGTGAGAGCTTTCAGGCGGGTAGGCATGAGGAGGTGGAACCTTCTGAGGCAGAGGAGAGCCGCACCATGCACAAGTTCTCTTTGGTGGCCGTGTCCCGGCAGCAGCTCGCCCGGGCGGCGGAGTCCACCGGCGGGCTGGCGGCCGACACGGTCGTCGGAGGGCATGAGCGGGTCCTGCGGCAGACGGTGATCGCCCTGACCGCCGGCTCCTCACAGACCGAACACCAGGCCAACGGTGAAGCCACCGTCTACGTGCTCTCCGGCCGCGTCCGCGTGGTGGCCGGCGAGGTGTCCTGGGACGCCCTCGCCGGCGACCTGGTGATCGTCCCCCCGGAACGCCACCGCGTGGAGGCGGTGGAGGACTCCACCATCCTCCTCACGGTGGCACTGCCCCGCTGACCCCCATCGGCCGCGGCACGTCCGCGCTCAGGTGGTGGCCAGGGCGACGGTCGGGGAGAGACGGGCGGCGCGCATGGCGGGGTAGAGACCGGCGAGGGTGCCGATGAGCAAGGTGGCGGTCAGGGCGGCTCCTATGGACCAGGTGGGCGTCACGGGGGGCCAGCCCCGGGAGAAGGCGTAAGCCGTCGTCACGGCGGCACCCAGCAGGGAGCCGGTGATGCCGCCCAGGCAGGAGAGCAGCAGGGACTCGGTCAGGAACTGCAGGCGGATCTGGGCTCTGGTGGCGCCCAGGGAACGGCGCAGGCCTATCTCCCTGCGGCGTTCCAGTACGGAGATGACCATGGTGTTGGCCACTCCCACGCCGCCCACCAGCAGGGCTACGGCACCCAGGCCCAGCAGGAGGTTGGTGAAGGCGCCGGCGGCGGCGGCCTTGGCCTCCAGGGCGTCCGAGGGGCGGCTCACCTCCACCTCGTCGGGTTGTTCGGGGTTGACGGTGCGGGCCAGGACGGCGGCCACTTCCGTCACGGCTTCGTCGGCGGAGCGTTCGTAGATCATCGTGGGGTGGCCGTCGAAGTCCAGGTAACGTTCGGCGGCCGACCAGCCGACCAGGGCGGAGCGTTCGATCTCGGGGGCCAGCGGCATGGCGTCGAGGATGCCGATCACGGTGAACCAGCGGTCGCCGAGCCAGACCTGGATGCCGGTGCGGACGATGCCGAGGCGTTCGGCGGCGACGGCGCCGAGGACCACGGCAGGGGCGCGGGCGGTGGCGGCGTTGAGCCAGGTGCCGGTGCGCACGGTGCCGCGCAGGGTGGCGAGCAGGTCCTCGTGGGCGGCCTGGACGGCGATGCCGCCGGTCTCCGCTTCGGAGATCTTGTCGGTACGGCGCACCGTCGCGTCGACGGAGCCGGTCGCGCTTGCCGCGGTCACAGGGGCGACGCGGCGGACCATCTCCAGTGACTTCAGCGGCAGCTTGGCGTCCTCGCCGAACATGGTCTGGCCGGGCTGCACGGTCAGCATGTTGGTGCCGAGCGCGTCCAGGCGGCTGAGCAGGGCGGCCCGCGAGGACGACGAGATCCCGATGACGGCGACCATCGTGGCGATGCCGATCGCGATGCCGAGCGCCGACAGCACGACCCTGGTCGGCCGGCTGCGGAGCCCCGCGGCCCCGACCCGCAGCACGTCCGGCGGCCGCAGCCGCGCGGGAACCAGTCGCGGCGCGCCACCCGCGCCGTCCTGCCGCCGGCGGCGCGGCGTCGCCTGCCGCGTGGGGGCCGGGCGTGTTGCCTCGCTCACCGGTCGCTCCCCTCGCCGACCAGCCGGTCCGGCGGTGGGCCGGTGAGGTCGTCGGCGCCGCGGGCCAGGCGGTTCAGGGTGCTCGCGGAGCGGTAGCCGCGGCCGGGGCCGTCGTCGGTGGCGATCAGGCCGTCACGCATGCGGACCCGGCGGGGCGTCCAGGACGCGATCTCCATGTCGTGGGTGATGATCGTGACGGTGGTGCCTGAGGCGTTCAGGTCGGACAGGACGGCCAGGACCTCCGCGCCCGCGGCGGAGTCCAGGTTGCCGGTGGGCTCGTCGGCCATGAGCAGGTCGGGGTCGCCGACCACGGCGCGGGCGACGGCCACGCGTTGCTGTTCGCCGCCGGACAACTGGTGGGGGCGGTGGCCGAGGCGGTGGCCGAGGCCCACCCGTTCCAGGGCCGCGGCGGCGCGTTCGCGGCGCTCGCGGGCGGGGCGGCCGCTGTACAGCAGGCCGTCGGCCACGTTGTCCAGGGCGGTGGTGCCCGGCGCCAGGTGGAACTGCTGGAACACGAAGCCCAGGTGACGGGAGCGCAGGGCGGACAGTTCGCGGTCGCTCAGCGAACCGACCTCGTACCCCGCGATGCGCACCCCGCCGGACGTGGGCCGGTCCAGCGTGCCGATCATGTGCAGCAGGGTGGACTTGCCGGACCCCGACGGCCCCACGATGGCCAGCAGTTCCCCCGGTTCGACGGCCATGCTCACCCCGCGCAGCGCCTCGACCTGCCCGGCGTAGATCTTGCGCACGTCCGTGATCTCGACGATGGCGCTCACCGTTGCGGCACCCCGACCTTCATCCCCTCGGCCAGCCCGGCGCCGGAGATCTCGACCCGCCCCTGGCCGTACGCGCCGGTCTCCACCGCCACGATCTTCGTGGTGCCGCCTTCGACGAGCTCGACGCCGAAGCCGCCCTCGCGCAGCGCCAGCAGCGCCTCGATCGGCACCGACAGCACGCCCTCGGCCCGTTCGCTGATCAGGGTCACGCTGACCGGCGCCTGGTCCAGCCGCCCCGCCTTCTTCGGCGACGCCAGCGTGATCTCCACGCCGACGGTCGGCTCCTCCTCGTCCCCCGGCGCCGTGTCCTCGCCGCTCCCGCCCTCCACGACCGTGCCGATCTCGCTGATCTTCCCCTTGAGCTCGGTCCCGTCGGGCAGTTCCACGGTCACCGTCGCCCCCTTGCGGGCGAGCGCCTGCATGTCGGCCTCCAGGTCGACATGCACCGTGCGGCGGGTCGAGGTGACGGTGAGCACCTGCTGCCCGGGCGCCGCGCGGTCCCCCACCTCGACCCGCGCGTCGGCCACCCGCACGGGGCCGGGCAGGAACACGACCTGGCTCGCGTCCACCGATCCGGTCTCCGGCAGGCCGCGGTCCTCCTGCCACTCCAGGACGGCCTGGTACGTCGCGTAGGTGAAATCGGTGTCCACCGTCATGTCGTCGCCGTACCCGAGCTTCCTGAGGTTGCGCTCCAGTTGCTCGACGTCGGTGCCGTCGGAGACCCCGAGCTGGAGCGTCCGGTACAACGGCAGCCACCCGTACATCAGCACCTGCGGCTCGCGATCGACCTTGATCAGCGGCCGGCCCCGGGTGACGACAGTGCCCTCGGGGGCGATCCATGTCACCGTGCCGGCCGCGCCCCCGTAGACCTTGCGCTCACCGACGTACGTCAGCGTGCCGTCGACCGACACGGTGTCGGTCAGGTCGCCGCGTTCGATGGCCGCCGTGTTGGCGGCCGGCGCCGTGGCCGTGGGCCCGGGCGGCCCGGCCCGGCCGCCGCCCGTCATCGTCACCGCCGCGGTCCCCGCCAGGATCGCCGTCACCGCGATCCCGGCCGCCGGCAGCACCCGCCGCCGTATCCGCATCACCGTTCACCTCCGTGCCGCGGGACGGACGCCCCCGGCAGGGCTTGATTTGTAGTCAGGACCCGGTTAGCGGCGGATAAACGGCGGCGGCTTACCGGTGACTAACACCTGATGGACCAGGCTGGACGGGGAAGACGGCCCCGAGGTCAGGGCCGGAAGGGAACTGGAGATGCGCGTGCTAGTCGTGGAGGATGAGGACCGGCTCGCCGACGCCATCGCGCAGGGCCTGCGCCGCCGGGCCATCGCGGTGGACGTGGTCTACGACGGCGCCGAGGCCTTGGAGCGGGTCGCCTACGTCGAGTACGACGTGATCGTGCTGGATCGCGACCTGCCCGAGCTGCACGGGGACGAGGTGTGCCGCAGGCTCGCGGCGGCCGGTTCGGTCAGCCGGGTGCTGATGCTGACCGCCGCCGGCACGGTGCACGACCGCGTGGACGGGTTGTCACTGGGTGCCGACGACTACCTCACCAAACCGTTCGCCTTCACCGAGCTGGTCGCGCGCGTCCGCACCCTGGCGCGGCGCACCGGGCCGTCCCGCCCGGCCGTGCTGGAACGCGAGGGGGTGCGGCTGGACCTGGCCGCCCGCCTGGTGACGCGGCAGGGCAGGACGGTCACGCTGACCCGCAAGGAGTTCGCCGTGCTGGCCGAGCTGATGCGCACGGACAGCGTGGCGTCGGCGCGCGAGCTGGTCGCGCGGGCGTGGGACGAGAACGTCGAGTCGGGCACCGGCGCGCTGCGGGTCACCATCAACACGCTGCGCAAGAAGCTCGGCCCGCCGGACGTCATCGAGACCGTCCCCGGGGCCGGGTACCGCATCGCCGGGGAGCAGCCGTGACCCCGGCGGCGCGGCAGGTGCTGCGGAACCTCGCGGCGCAGGCGCGACGCGGCCCGGGGCTGCGGGCCCGGCTCACCATCATCTACAGCGGCCTGTTCTTCGGCGCCGGCTCGGTGCTGCTGTGGGCGACGTACCTGCTGACGGCCAACGCGCTGAACCGCGAGTTCTACGTGAAGCTGCCCGTGCCGGAGGAGCTGATACACCCGGTCCCCCCGGGAGAACCGGGGCCGCGGGTGGCCGTGCTCGCCAGGAACATGGTGGAGCGGATCGACAGCGCCAAGCAGCAGGTGCTCGACGACCTGCTGAACAACTCGGTGCTCATCATGGTGGCCGTCGGCGTGCTCGCCATCGTGCTCGGGCACATGGTGGCGAACCGCGCGCTGCGCCCCCTGCACCGGGTCACCGCGACCGCGCAGCGCCTCTCCGAGAGCACCCTGCACGAGCGCATCGCGCTGTCCGGCCCGAACGACGACGTCAAACGCCTCGCCGACACCTTCGACGGGATGCTGGACCGGCTCCAGCGGGCCTTCGACACCCAGCGGCGCTTCACCCTGAACGCGTCGCACGAGCTGCGCACCCCGCTGGCCATCAACCGGACGTTGCTGGAGGTCGCGCTGGAGGAGCCCGAGCCGTCGGAGGACCTGGTGCGGCTCGGCAAGGCGCTGCTCAGCACCAACGCCCGGCACGAACGGCTGATCGAGGGCCTGCTGCTGCTCGCCCGGTCCGAGCAGGAGGTCATCACCCGCAAGCCGGTCGAGGTGGACGAGCTGGTGGAGTCGGTGGCCGAGGAGCTGGAGGCGATGGCGCGGCGCCGCCGCGTCCAGGTGACGCGGCGGCTGGACCCGGCGGTCGCGGCGGGCGACCCGGTGCTGATCGAGCGGTGCGTGTTCAACCTGCTGGAGAACGCGCTCAAGTACAACGTGAAGGGCGGCACCGTGAAGCTCGACGTGACGGCGGAGCCGGACGCGGTCGTGGTGCGGGTGGAGAACACCGGCCCGCCGATCCCGGGGTACGAGGTCGGCGAGCTGTTCGAGCCGTTCCGCAGGCTGCAGGACCGGGTGGGAGGCGCCCACGGCTCGGGCCTCGGGCTGTCGATCGTCCGTGCGATCGTGACCGCGCACCAGGGCGAGGTGGAGGCCGCCGCGCGCGCCGAGGGCGGCCTCGTGGTCACCATGCGGCTTCCCGTCCCCTAGCCGCGTCCCGTCAGTTCCCGCCGCCGGACTCGCCGCCGGGCCCCCGGCCGGGGCCGGCGCCGGGCAGCAGCTTCTCGCACGCCTTGCGCGCCCGCTCCATGGCGTCGCGGTCGACGTTCTCATCCTTCTTGATCATGATGCCGCCGCCCGGCTTGGGGTCGGGCACGTTGACGCCGTGCTCACGCATGCAGCGGGCGAACTTCAGCATGGCGTCGCGCACGGCGGGGTCGTCCGGGCCCTTGCCGGGGCCGCCCAGCACCATGTACTTGCCGCACTCCTTCTCCGCCTTCTTCCACTTGGCGTCGTCACCCGCGCGGCGCCTGATGGCGACCGGCCCGCCACCGGGCTCGGGGTCCTTCATGTCGATGCCGTGTTCACGCATGCACTGGGCGAACTTCAGCGGGTCGCTCGACCCGCTCGGGCTCGGTGACCCCGACGGCGCGGCGGACGGCGTGCCCGCCGACGCCACGCTCGGGGTGTTCGCTCCCCCGCCGCACGCGGTCAGCGCGAGCACCGGGAGCACTCCAGCGGCCAGTACCAGACGCCGGACCTTCATCTCGTCCTCCTCCTGCCCCGGGTCGCACACCCGGTGACAGGCACCATGTCTACGGAGGCACGGATTAGCGAGGAGTAAGCGCGGAACTCAGGAGGTCTCGGGGTTGGCGCCGCGCGCCTTGCCCATGACGGCGAGCCAGGCGACGTCCCAGGCGGCGTACCTGCGGCGGTCCAGCGAACGGCGGACCAGCGCGTAGCAGCCGAGCAGCAGGCCGCCGATCACGGTGACCGTGCCGGTCGCGCCGGCCAGGGCGCGGGCCACCGTCATCGCGCGGTCGGGACGCGTGCCGCCGGGCCGTCCCTTGGCGTCCAGCCACACCCGCACCGTCGTGCCGGCCTTGGTGCCGAGGAACACCGGCGCCTCGGCGATCATCGTGCGGCCGCGGGCGTCGACCCAGGTGACGGGGGTGCGCAGCTCGGCTCGCATGGTGTCGGTGGAGGTGCGCGGCACCGGCGGGTCGCGCAGCACGCGCGCCGCCACCCAGCGGCCGGACCGCTCGGCGGCGAGGCCGTCACGGTACAGCGCGCCGCCGGTGGCGAAGGCGAGCACCAGGCCCCCGGCGAACAGCAGGACGCAGACGAGCACGACGAGGGCCTCGACACGGTCGGTGCGCCGGCGAAGGGCGTTGCCGTCCGGCCGGTACAGCCGCACACGGCGCATCACCCATCGGCCCACGTCCCGCATCGGGACCACCTCCTACCAGCGGTCTTGCGCGTCAGCCTGTCCCCTTCCCCGATCGGCGGCCTTGCCACGCCGAAACGGCGACCTCACCTCCGTGTCCAGTTCCGGCGCGCCCGACACGCCCCTGCGCGAATCAGGACTATCTCGTCCACAACGTCTCCTGGACGGCGTGCGCCAAGGTGGTCACCTCTGCCGAGGCACTGCCGGCGGGCCACGCGAGGGCGTACGTCAGCCGCAGGTCCCCGGCGTCGAACGGGACGTACCGGACATCGGGCCGCCTGATGGAGGCGGTGAGCAGGAGCGGCGCGGGCAGCAGCCCGATCCCGGCGGCCACGAGGTCGAGCAGGGCGGCGAAGTCGTCGACGTCGTCACCCACCTCGTGGTGCTGGTACGCGCCGCGCAGCGTGCCGGCGAGCCGCGCCCACATGCCGCCGGGCGGCCGCACCCGGGGCAGCAGGATCTTGTGCCGGCCGAGCAGGGCGGGCGTCAGGCGCGGCAGCGCGGCGAGCGGGTCCCCGGCGGGCACGGCCAGGTGCGCGACCGTCACGTGGAAGCGGGCGGCGGTGGCGCAGCCGAGAGGGAACGGCGCGCTCAGCAGCGCGGCGGGCACCTCGCCACGCGCCAGCCCCTCGGCGGCGGCGCGCCGGCCGAGCGGGCGCAACTCGACGTCGATGGGGGGCTCCCGCTCGGCCAGCCGCCGCGCCGCCCGGGCGGCCAGCCCGCCGACCAGTGGTGCATAAGCCAGCCGAATGGATGGCCGGGGCGGTGCGGCCAGCCGGGCGGCCTCGCCGGCGAACGCGGCGGCCGTCTCCAGCAGTGTGTCGGCGTACGGCAGCAGCGCGGCCCCCGCGGGGGTGAGCCGCACCGCGCGGCTGGTGCGCTCGAACAGAACCACCCCGAGCTGCCGCTCCAGGCGCGCGACAGCCTGGCTCACCGCGGGCTGGGACATGCCGAGCTCCGCCGCGGCGCGGGAGAACCCGAGGTGCCGTGCGACGCGGGCGAAGCACTCGATGTCACGCAGAGGCGGGGCCACGCTCCAGTATGGCCACGGGAACCCATAAGCATCGTCAATGACCGGCGTCATCGGCTGATCACCGCCGGGCACGATGCCGGGGTCAGATCCGACCCGACGCAGGGAGCCCGCATGACCACGCCACGCATCTCGCCGTTCCCGGCCGCCACGGTGCTCGGCTATCCGAGGATCGGCCGCCGCCGTGAGCTGAAGCGTGCGCTGGAGGCGTACTGGGACGGCCGCTCGACGACCGCGGAGTTGCGGCGTACCGGGCGGGAGCTGCGGCGCGACGGCTGGACGCGGCTCGCGGAGCTGGGTCTCGACCGGCCGCCGTCCAACACGTTCTCCTTCTACGACCACGTGCTGGACACCGCGATGCTGGTCGGCGCGGTGCCCGAGCGGTACCGGGGGGCGTCCCCCGAGGACGTGTACTTCTCGATGGCGCGGGGCGACGGCGGCGTGGCGCCGCTGCGGATGACCAAGTGGTTCGACACCAACTACCACTACATCGTGCCGGAGATCGGGCCTGGCGCCGTGTTCTCCGCCGACCCGGGCAAGCCGGTGGCCGAGGTGCGGGAGGCGCGGGAACTCGGCATCGCCACCCGGCCGGTGCTGGTCGGGCCGGTGACGTTCCTGCTGCTGGCCGAGGGGGCGCCGCAGCACCGGCTGGACGACCTGCTCGGCGCGTACGAGGACGTGCTCCGGGCGCTCGCCGCCGAGGGGGTGGACTGGGTCCAACTGGACGAGCCCGCGCTGGCGGCCGACCGCACCGAGGCGGAGCTCGAGGCGGTGCGGGCCGCGTACCGGCGGCTCGGAGCGCTGCCGGACCGCCCGGGACTGTTCGTGGCGACGTACTTCGGAGGCATCGGAGCGGCGTTGCCCGTGCTGGCGGACACGCCCGTGGAGGCGATCGGGCTGGACCTGGTGCGCGGCGACGACCACCTCGGCGCCTGGCCGGAGGCGCTGGCGGGCAAGACCGTCGTCGCGGGCGTGGTGTCCGGGCGGGACGTGTGGCGCACCGACCCGGGCACCGCGCTCGCCGCGCTCGCCGGGCTGCGCGAGCGCGCCGGTCGGGTGACGGTGAGCACCTCCTGCTCGCTGCTGCACGTGCCGTACGACCTGGAGGCGGAGAACGCGCTGGACCCCGGGCTGGCGCGGCGGCTGGCGTTCGCCGACCAGAAGGTGGCCGAGGTGGTGGAACTGGCGGCGCGCCTCGCCGATCTGCCGGCCGGCGGGCCCTCCCTTCCCCCGCCCGCCGCGCCGGTCGCCGCGCCGCGGTCCTGCGCGCCCGCCGGGCGCGGCCCGTACGAGGCGCGGGCGGCGGCGCAGGCACGGCACCTGCGGCTGCCGCCGCTGCCCACCACCACGATCGGGTCGTTCCCGCAGACCGGGGAACTGCGGGCCGCGCGGGCCGAGCTGGCCGCCGGGCGGCTGGACGAGGCCGGGTACGACCGGCGGGTGCGCGACGAGATCGAGCGGGTGATCCGGCTGCAGGAGCGCCTCGGTCTCGACGTGCTGGTGCACGGGGAGCCCGAGCGCAACGACATGGTGCAGTACTTCGCCGAGCACCTGGACGGCTTCGCGGTCACCCGGAGCGGGTGGGTGCAGTCGTACGGCTCGCGGTGCACCCGGCCGCCCATCCTGCACGGCGACGTGCGGCGGCCCGCGCCGATCACCGTCCGCTGGGCCTCGCACGCGCGGTCGCTCACCGACAGACCGGTCAAGGGCATGCTCACCGGCCCGGTCACCATCGTGGCGTGGTCGTTCGTGCGGCGCGACGTGCCGCTGCGGGACGTCGTGCTGCAGGTCGCGGACGCCGTTCGCGAGGAGGTGCGCGACCTGGAGGCGGCCGGGATCTCCATCATCCAGGTGGACGAGCCCGCGCTGCGCGAGCTGCTGCCGCTGCGGGCCGAGGCCCGCGAGGAGTACCTGGGCTGGGCGGTGGAGGCGTACCGGCGGGCCACCTCCGGGGCCGCGGACCGCACGCAGATCCACACGCACCTGTGCTACTCCGAGGCCGACCAGATCCTGGCCGCCGTCGAGGCACTGGACGCCGACGTCACCACCGTCGAGTCGGCCCGCTCCCACGGCAGGCTCCTCGCCGAGCCCGCCCTCGGCGACTTCCCCCGCGCCCTCGGCCCCGGCGTCTACGACATCCACTCCCCCCGTGTGCCCGGCGTGGCCGAGATGGAGAAGTCGCTGCGCGCCGCGCTGGAGGTCCTGCCCGCCGGCCGCGTGTGGGTCAACCCCGACTGCGGCCTGAAGACCCGCACCTACCCCCAGGTGGAGGCCGCCCTCACCAACCTGGTCACCGCCGCGCGCCGCCTCCGCGACACCCTGGGCACCGCCACGGAACCTGACAGGACGCCGCCGAACGGCGGTGCGGAGATGCCCCGAACCTGAGTACTTCACTACTCAAGCCCCGCCTGACCGGTCCTCCTCTACTGAAGGTACGGATTCCCGTCCCTCACGAAAGGACCGGTCAGGTGACCCAAGAAACGCCCCTCCCGCGACCCGACGCACCGCCGAGGCGGCGCACCCTCCGCGGCGGGGCCCGGCAGCGGCTCGCCCCGCGTGTTGCTCCACGCCGCCACGGCGACCGCCGCCGCCGAAGCGCTGGGGTGTCCTTTTGTGACCATGGACGTACGGCTCAGCCGGGCGATCGGGCCGCGGTGCGCGATCCACGTCGTCGGCTCCTGAATCGCTCCAGGGCGGGCGTCAGCGGAAGCGGCGGAGGCGGAGGCTGTTGGTGACGACGAAGACTGAGGAGAAGGCCATGGCGGCGCCGGCGATCATGGGGGTGAGCAGGCCGGCGGCGGCGAGGGGGAGGGCGGCGACGTTGTAGGCGAAGGCCCAGAAGAGGTTGCCCTTGATGGTGGTGAGGGTGCGGCGGGAGAGGCGGATGGCGTCGGCGGCCACTCTCAGGTCGCCGCGGACGAGGGTGAGGTCGGAGGCCTCGATGGCCACGTCGGTGCCGGTGCCCATGGCCAGGCCGAGGTCCGCCTGGGCCAGGGCGGCGGCGTCGTTGACGCCGTCGCCGACCATGGCGACCGTGCGGCCTTCCGACTGGAGGCGTTTCACCACGTCCACCTTGTCGGCGGGGAGGACTTCGGCGATGACGTGCTCGATGCCGACCTCCGCGGCGACGGTGCGGGCGGCGGTCTCGTTGTCGCCGGTGAGGAGGTACGGGGTGAGGCCGAGGGCGCGCAGGTCGGCCACGGCCTGGGCGGAGGTGGGCTTCACGGTGTCGGCGACGACCAGGACGCCGCGGGCCCTGCCGTCCCAGCCGACGGCGACGGCGGTGCGTGCGGTGGCGTGGGCCTGCTCCACGGCGCGCTCAAGCTCGGGCGTGAGGTGCTGGGACCAGTCGGCGAGCAGGCGGGGGCGGCCGACCAGGACGGCGTGGCCGTCCACGACGCCCTGGACGCCGAGGCCCTGGACGTTGGCGAAGTCCTCGGGGGCGGGCAGCTCTCCGGCCGCGGCGGCGGCGCGGGCGACGGCCTGGGCGATGGGGTGCTCGGAGGCGTGTTCCAGGGCGCCGGCCAGGCGGAGGATCTCTGCGGGGTCCTCGCCGGAGGCGGGGATCGTCTCGACCAGGGTCATCCGGCCCTCGGTGACGGTGCCGGTCTTGTCGAGCACCACGGTGTCGGCACGGCGGGTCGACTCCAGGACCTCCGGGCCCTTGATCAGGATGCCGAGGGCGGCGCCGCGGCCGGTGCCGACCAGCAGGGCGGTCGGGGTGGCGAGGCCGAGGGCGCAGGGGCAGGCGATGATGAGGACGGCGACGGCCGCGGTGAACGCGGCGGCGGTGCCGGCGCCCGTGCCGAGCCAGTAGCCGAGCGTGCCGACGGCCAGCGCGATCACGACGGGCACGAACACGCCGGACACGCGGTCGGCGAGGCGCTGCACCTGGGCCTTGCCGGACTGGGCCTCCTCCACCAGCTTGGCCATCTGGGCCAGCCGGGTGTCCGCCCCGACCCGGGTGGCCCGCACCACCAGGCGGCCCCCGGCGTTGACGGTGGCGCCGGTGACCGCGTCGCCGGGCCCCACCTCGACGGGGACCGGCTCCCCGGTCAGCATCGAGGCGTCCACCGCGGAGGACCCCTCCTCGACCACGCCGTCCGTGGCGATCTTCTCGCCGGGGCGCACCACGAACCGGTCGCCGACCGCGAGCCGGTCGCTCGGCACGCGGGTCTCGGTGCCGCCGCGCAGCACCGCGACGTCCTTGGCGCCGAGGTCGAGCAGGGCCCGCAGCGCGGACCCGGCGCGGCGCTTGGCGCGGGCCTCGAAGTAGCGCCCGGCCAGGATGAACGCGGTGACCCCCGCCGCCGCCTCCAGGTAGATGTTGGACGCGCCCGACACGCGCTCGGCGGTGAACTCGAAGCCGTGGGTCATGCCCGGCATGCCCGCGTCGCCGAGGAACAGCGCCCACAACGACCAGCCGAACGCGGCGAGCGTGCCGAGCGACACCAGCGTGTCCATGGTGGCGGCGCCGTGCCGCAGGTTGGTCCACGCCGCGCGGTGGAACGGCCAGCCGCCGTACACGACCACGGGCGCGGCCAGCGTGAGGGAGAGCCACTGCCAGTAGGTGAACTGCAGCGGCGGGACCATCGCCATGGCGATCACCGGGACCGACAGGACCAGCGAGATGACCAGGCGCTGCCGCAGTGGCCGCAGCCCGTCCTCAGGGGTCTCGTCCTCGGGCTTCTCGGGCGGCGCGGGAAGGGTGGCGGTGTACCCGGCCTTCTCGACCTCGGCGATCAGGTCGCGCGGGTCCAGGCCGCCGGGGAACTCGACCCTGGCCTTCTCGGTGGCGTAGTTGACCGTCGCGGTGACGCCGTCCAGCTTGTTGAGCTTGCGCTCGATGCGGTTGGCGCACGACGCGCAGGTCATGCCGCCGATCGTCAGCTCGACCGACTCACCGGCCGGCCGCCCGCCGTTCCCGTGCATCGCGTTCCCCTCCCGCGCCGCGCCCCTCATGACCGGTCTACCACCTGGTAGCCGGCCTCCTCGACGGCGGTGGCGATGGCGGCGCGGTCGTCCGCCGCGTCACCCTCCACGGTCAGCACGCCGGTCGCGAGATCAACCCGGACGCCGGTCACACCGGGGACCGCCCCGACCTCCTCCTGCACCGAGCTGACACAGTGGCCGCAGGTCATTCCCTGGACGGTGTACGTGGCGGTCATGGGGATCGTTCCTTTCCGTAGGCTGTCAACACCACCATACACCATACCCCCCTTAGGTATAAGGCTCCGTGGGTCAGGCGCACTCCGCGAGCCGGTCCGGTGGGCGGCCGGCCCGCCGTAAGCGGGCCTCCAGCAGGCCGGCCAGACGCGTGCGGGCCCGGGCGGCGCGGCTCTTCACCGTGCCGACCGGGATGCCGAGGGCCTCGGCGATCTCCGGCTGGGTCAGCGACTCGTAGTACGTCATCCGCAGCACCACCCGCTCGTGCGGGTTCAGCTCGGCGAGGGCGCCGCGCACCTGCGCGCCGAGCCAGGAGTCGTCCTCGCCTGCGCCCCCGGCCCCCCGGTCGGCCAGGTCCGCCAGCACGTCGGACGGCACGGCGGTGGCGGAGGAGCCCTCGGCGCGGCGCACGTCGAGCGCGGTGCGCCGCACGATCGCGTACAGCCAGGGAAGCAGGGGCCGCGAGACGTCGAAACCGGGTGCCGCGCGCCAGGCACGCACGAACGCGAGCTGGACCGCGTCCGCCGCCCACTCCCGGTTGCCGAGCACGCGCAGCGCGACCGCGAACAACGGCACCGCGTACCGGTCGTGCATCTCCGCGAGCGCGTCCGGCGCCCCCTTGCTGAAACGCTCCGCGAGATCACCGTTACATTCCGTCATGACCGTACGCCTCCATAAGTCCGGCAGTTCTGTGCGCCGCCCTGAGAATCAGCGCCGGTACCGCTTTTGTCCACAGGGTTTTCCTGGGTCTATCGAAGATCGAGAACCCGGTTGGGCTGATGTTCGCGCAGCTCACATACCCCCCTCCCGCCGTGCGTCCCGGAGTGCGCGCCGCGCCGAGTGTGTACTAATGCACGGACTGGAACGATGTTCGGTCGGCTCGCGGTAATGCCGGGTGAGAGTCAGCCCCGCCGGGCCGGAAGGCGCCGCGGGGGACACGCAGATCCACGATCGAGCGAGGGGCCGGAGTAACGATGATCGGTTTTCACGGCTACGCGCAGGCCGATCCCGAGTACTACGCGCCGCCGGGCACACTCACCAAGGCCGGGCGCAGGTTCCGGCCGCGCGACGTCCCCGGGGGATGGACCTCGGCGGAACAGGACATCTGGACCCGATGGACCGCCGAGGGCGTCGAGACGCCGGACCAGGGCTGGAAGGTGCACGTGTCGGCGCGGCTCGAACGGGCGGACGCGGTGCTGGACATCGTGGCCCGCGCCTGCTTCGCCGAGCGAGTGGCGTTCAAGCACATCGCCGCCGAGACGTTCTTCCTGGTCCTGCACCACAAGCACGGGCCGCGGCCGCAGGCGGGCAAGTTCTGCGCGCTCTACCCGCCGGACGAGGCGACCGCCCGCCGGCTGATGGAGCGCCTCACCCGCGAACTGGCCGGCGAGCGGGGGCCGTACGTCCTCAGCGACCGGCGGTTCCCCGGCTCGGGGGTCGTCCACTACCGCTACGGGGCGTTCCGGCGCCGCAGCGGCACGAGACCGGACGGCACCCGTGAGTCCCTGGTGCGCGACGGCCACGGCCGGGACGTGCCGGACACCCGGGGCGTGTCGTTCACCCTGCCCGCCGGGATCACCGACCCGTTCACCCCCACCGGCGAGCCGGCCGCCGCGCCGCCCGGGCCGGTGGTGCTCAACGGGTACGAGATCCTCCAGGCGGTGCAGCCGAGCAACGCCGGCGGGTCGTACAAGGCCAGGGACACCCGTACCGGGCGCGTCGTCTTCGTCAAGGAGGCACGCGCGCACAACGGGCTGTACTGGGACCGCACGACGGCCGCCGAACGGCTGCGCCGCGAGTACGACACCCTGCGCGCCCTGCACCGGCTGGCGCCGGGCGTGTGTCCCGAGCCGCTGGACCACTTCACCGAGTGGGAACACGACTTCATGGTCACCGAGTTCGTCGAGGGCGACTCGCTGCACGCCTGGATGGCGCGCCGCGCGCCGCTCGTCCAGGCCGGTCGTGGTCCCGCGGACTTCGCCGCCTACTACGACGAGTGCCTGGCGATCGTGGACCGGCTGGGCGGGCTGCTCGGCCGCATCCACCGGGCGGGGTACCGCTACGGCGATCTCAATCCGCGCAACGTGATGGTGACGCCCGCCGGGCCCCGGCTCGTGGACTTCGAGTCGTGCGCCCCGGTGGCGCAGCCGCTGGTGCGCATGGGCGCGCAGGGGTTCGCCCCGCCGGACGGCCTGCCGCTGACCGACCCGTTCACCTGGGACGACTACGGCCTGTCCGCGATCGCGCTGGCGCTCGTCATGCCGATGCACGACGTCGTCGGCCGCAGTCCGGGCAACCTGCGCTGGGTGCGGCGGGAGGCGGGGCCGGTGCCCGCGCGGTTGTGGTGGCGCGCCACGCGCTTCCACGACGAGCACGACCCGGCGCCGGACAAGACACTGCCCTCGCCTGACGACCTCGCGGAACGGCCGCGGGCGAGCCTCGCGCGGTTCACGGGGCACGTCAGGGAGGGGCTGCTCGGCATGGTCCGCCCGGACCGCACGCCGACCGTCCCGCAGGGCTTCGAGACCAACACGCTGTGCGTCGCCTACGGGCTGGCCGGGGTGCTGCACGCGCTGCAGGTCACCGGGGACGTGCCGCCGTGGCTGGTGGAACGGTTCCGCAAGCGTGCGGTCACCGAGGCCGACCGGCTGCCGCCCGGCCTGCACGTCGGAGCCGCCGGGGTGAGCTGGGTGCTGGCGGACCTCGGGCTCGTGGACGAGGCCTGCGACGTGCTCGAACTGGCGGCCCGGCATCCCGTCCTCGGCTCGTCGGGGACGGGCACGGCGACGCTGGGCGAAGGACGGGCCGGGGCCGGCATGGCGGCGCTGCGGCTGCACCGGGAGACCGGCGAGCAGCGGTTCCTGGACCTCGCGGTACGGGCGGCCGAGGACGTCACGTCCCTCGGCGACCCTCGGGCCGCGCTCGGCGCCAGGAACGCGCGGGGCCTGCTGCACGGCCGTGCGGGCATCGCCCTGTTCCTGCACCGGCTCGGCACGCGCACCCGGGACGAACGCTGGCCGGCGCACGGCCTGCGGCTGCTGCACGGCGAGCTGGACCTGGCCCTGGAGCTGCCCGGCGGCGCGTTGTCCTTCTCCGACGACGACACCACCCGGCGCGCCCTGCCGTACCTCGGCACCGGCTCGGCCGGCGTCGCCCTGGCGCTGACCCGCTACCCCGGCGCCCGGCTCGCGTCCGCGCTCCCGCGGGTGCTCGCCGACGTCACCAAGACCTACGCCGGCGTGCCGGGCCTGTACCCGGGCCTCGCCGGGCTGGCCTTCGCCCTGTCCGACCACGCCGAGCTCACCGGCGACGCCACCAGCGCCGCCGCGGCGCTGAACGCCGCCCGCGGCCTGGTGAAGTACGCCGTCCCGCACGGCGACGGCGTCCGCTTCCTCGGCGACGGCTCCCTGCGCTTCAGCGCCGAACTGTGGAGCGGCAACGCGGGAATCCTGCTCGCACTCCACCGCGTCCTCCACGGCGCGTCGGGCCACTTCCTGCTCGACGCCTGAGACTCCCGGCCGCCGTCACCGGCCGGGTCCGCCACCAAGCCTTCCGAAGGAGGTGACATCGACATGACCACCATCCTCTCCCTCCAGGAGATGGGCGCCGAGGTGGAGCAGGACGCTCCCCTGAGCACCCTGAGCTGGCACTGCGGCGTCACCAACTGACCTGTCCCGCCTCGATCCCTGGAAGGGGGTGAACCGACATGATCTCGATCCTGGCCCTCCAGGAGCTCGGCGCCGAGGTGGAGCAGGACGCTCCGCTCAGCACCCTGAGCTGGCACTGCGGCGTCACCAACTGACCCACACGTGGCCGGACGGGCACGGCGGGCGTCCTCAGCGGCGCCGTACCCGGCTCGGACTCCCGGCACGAAATGACGAGCGCGGCCGGCCCCCGGACCACCCGGCGGCCGGCCGCACCGACCTCCGCACATCCACACCAGGCAGGAACCTTCCGATGACGACCTCCGCCACACGCCTCCGCCACCGCCCCGGCCGGTGGGCGAGGAGGGATCCGGCCGACCGGGACCTGCGCCTCTACTGGGGCGGGCAGACGGCCACCGCGTTCGGCTCGGTGTTCACCGTGATCGCCGTCCCGCTGGTCGCCGTCGACACCCTCGGGGCCACCCCCGCCGAGACCGGCCTGCTGGCCGCCGCCGCGAGCCTGCCGCTCCCGCTGTTCGGCCTGTTCGTCAGCGCCTGGGCCGACCGCCTGCGCACCCGCCGCCGCGTCCTCATCGCCTGCGACCTCGGCATCGCGGCCGCCCTCGCCGCCACCCTGCTGGCCATCGCCGCCGGCGTCCTCAGCGTGTGGACCCTCGCCGCCACCGTGTTCCTCATCGCCACTGCCGGCGTGATGGTCGAGACGGTGTACATGGTGCACCTGAAGAGCATCGTCCCCCCGGACCACCTCGTCACGGCCCGCGCCCGCCTCAACCGCGGCGAATACACCGGCGCCACCCTGGGCCGCGCCCTGGCCGGCCCCGCCGCCGCACTGGCCACCGCCGTCCCCTTCGCGGTGGACCTCCTGGCCCGGCTCACCAGCGCCACCACCCTCCTTCTCCTCCGCTCCCCCGAGACCCCGGCCCCCACCTCACCCGCACCTCAGACCTCCGCCCCGTCCGATCCCCGGAACCGCCGCCTGCTCCGTGAACTCGGCGCCGGGTTCCGGCTGCTCACCACGCAGCCCTTCCTGCGCGGCCTCGTCCCGTTCCTCGCCGGCCAGCAGGTCGTGGCCGGCATGACCCTGGCCCTCGCCGCCCCCTTCCTGCTGAACGTCCTCGGTGTCCCGCCCACGTGGTACGGCCTGCTGTTCGTCCTGCTCGGTGTCTCCGGCGTCGCGGGCACCGTACTCAGCGAGCTGCTGGCCGGCCGCCTCACCCCCGAACGCCTGACCCTCCTCGGCCTGCTGGGCGCCGCCGTGGCCACCGTGGCGCTCCCCCTCGCCGGTGGCCCGCTCCACGCCGCCGCGGCCGTCGCGGCGCTGGGCCTCGGCATGCCCCACCTGTTCGCCGCCATGTCCAACATCGGCCTCGTCACGTTCGTCACCCTCCGCGTGCCCGACGAGATCCTCGGCCGCGTCTCGGTCAGCGTCCAGCTCCTGACCGCCGCGGGCACCACCACCGGCGCGCTCCTCGGCGGCCTCCTCGGCACCACCCTCGGCGTCCGCCCCGCCCTGTGGACGGCGTCCGCCCTGTCCGTCCTGACCCTCCCCCTCCTCACCCCCGTCCTCCGCCTGACCCGCACACCCCCCACAACCCCATGAACAAGCACACCCACCCCCCAGCCCACGAGCACCCCCACCCACCGACCCCAGTGGACGCCCACCCACCGACCCCAGTGGACGCGACCCGGGTGGACGGCCACCCGCCCGCCCGTCGCGCCGGAACGGCCGAGGTGCGGCACGGCCGGCGGGTCGCCGACCCGTACCGCTGGCTGGAGGACGCCACCGCTCCGGAGACCACGGAGTGGTCACGGCGGCAGCGGGCCCTGACCACCATGCACATGGACTCACTCCCCTCCCGGGCCACGTGGGCCAAAAGACTCACGGAACTCGGCCGGACGAAAACCCGATCGATCCCGGTACACCGCGGCGACCAGGAGTTCTACCTCGCCCAGACCGGCAACGGCCCGGCCCTCCACACCCGGGCCCCCTCCGGCACCGAACACCTCGTCTACGACCCCGCACCCCTGGGCCCCGAAGGCCGCCTCTCCGTGGACGCCTGGACGATCTCCCCGACCGCCCGCCTCCTCGCTCTCCAGACCTCCCTGGACGGCACCGAGACCGGCGTCCTCCACATAGTGGACCTGACCACCGGCACACAGATCACCCCACCGATCCAAGGCGTCCGTCACCCCACCATCGCCTGGCTCCCCGACGACTCCGCCTTCTACTACACAAAAGGCCCCCACGTAAGGCTGCACACCCTGGGCGCCGGCGAGGACACCCCGGTGTTCACCCCGGCGAACGACCCCACCACCACCCACAGGATCCGCCTCGACCACAACCGCTGGCTGGTGGTCTCCACCCGCACCGGCACCACCCCCGCCAACCACATCCACCTGGCCGACCTCACCAGGACCCCCACCTTCACCAAGATCCCCCTGCCGCCGGGCACCCGCACCCAGGCCCACGTCAGCCGACAGGGCACCCTCTACCTGCACACCACCGCCGGCGCCCCGAGGGGCCGCGTCCTGACCCTCCCCGCGGGCACCCCCGGCGCGCCCAAGACAGAAGTCCTCCCCGAGGACCCCACCGGCGCGGTCCTGACGGCGATAGCCCTGCTGGACGACGACGGCACCCGACCGCCCCGCCTGCTCACCGCACACACCCGCCACTCGACAGCCGAACTGACCGTGAGAGACGCCACCACAGGCCGCAAGCTCAGCACCGTCCCCCTCCCCGGCGCCGGCACCGTGCGAAACCTCACCACCTCCCCCGACGCCCCCTCCACCGCGTGGTTCACCTACACCGATCACCTCACCCCACCCACGATCCTGCGCCACGACTCCACAGAAAGCCCTCCAAGACATCGCCCCCACGACATCTCCTCATGGCAGGAGACCTATACCTCGAAGGACGGCACCCTGATCCGCATGTTCCTCCTGGCCCGAGCCGGGCCCAAAGGCCCCCGCCCCACCCTCCTCACCGCCTACGGCGGCTTCGGCATCTCCATGACCCCGACCTACGACCCGAACGTCCACGCCTGGGTCGAACGCGGAGGGGTCTTCGCCGTGGCATGCGTCCGCGGCGGCGGCGACGAAGGCGAACACTGGCACCGGGCCGGCATGCGGCACAACAAGCCCACCACCTTCGACGACCTCCACGCCGCGGCCACCCACCTCATCACCACCGGCCGTACCACCCGGACTCACCTGGGCCTCGTCGGCGCCAGCAACGCCGGCCTCCTCGCCGCCGTCGCCATCACCCAGCGCCCCGACCTGTACCGCGCCGCCGTCCTGATGTCCCCCCTGACCGACATGGCCCGCTACGAACTGTCCGGCATGGGCCGGGGCTGGCGCGCCGAGTACGGCACCGCCGACGACCCGGCGGACCTCGACGTTCTCCTCAGCTACTCCCCGTACCACAACGTCCGCCCCGGCACCGCGTACCCCGCCTGCCTGATCGTCGCCTTCACCGGCGACACCCGGGTGGACCCCCTGCACGCCCGCAAACTCACCGCCGCCCTCCAGCACGCCACCACCGGGCACCCCGTCCTCCTCCAGACCCACGACCACCTGGGCCACGGCCCCCGCCCCACGTCCGCCGCCACCACCGTGGGCGCCGACACCCTGTCCTTCCTCGCCCACGAACTCGGCCTGCCCTGACCCCCGAGGTCAGAGCGCCAGCACCCGCGCGGCGGCGTCAAGCAGGTCGTCCCGGTACGCCCCCCCGAACAGCCGGACGTGCACCAGCAGCGGATGAAGCTGATGCAGAGGCACCCGCTCCCGCCACCCGTCCGCCAGCGGCACCTCCTCCTCGTACGCGGCCAGCACGACCTCAAGATGCGGCAACCCGAACAACGCGAGCATCGCGAGATCGGTCTCCCGATGCCCCCCGTGCGCCGCCGGATCGACCAGCACCACCCCGCCCTCACCCCACATCACGTTCCCGCTCCACAGGTCCCCGTGAATCCGCGCCGGCGGCTCCTCCGCCCCCGCGACCACGGGCAGCCGCTCCACCACCCGGTCCATCACGACGGTGTCCCCCGCCGACAACCGCCCCTCGTTACGCGCCGCCCGCACGAACGGCCCCAGCCGCCGCGCCCCGTAGAACTCCGCCCACGTCCCCGCCCCCCTGTTGTCCATCGCCAGACACGCGATGAACCCCGCCCACGGCGCCCCGAACCCCTCCGCCCCCGCCGTGTGCATCCGCGCCAGCCCCCGCCCGAACCGCTCCGCCTCCCGGGAGGACACCACCCCCGCCTCCACCCACCCCAGCACCAACCGCCGCTCAGTGACCTCCACCACCTCGGCCACCCCCACCGCACCCGCCTCAGCCAGCCACCGCAACCCCGCCGCCTCGGACGCGAAGACCCCTGCCGCGGACGGTGAAGCACTCGACTTCACGAAGACCAGCCGCCCGTCCGGCAACTCAGCCTGCTGACGGCCCCAGTTGTGGGAACTCCCCAGCGCCCGCACCATTTTCATCGCACAACGCGGGCCAGATGCTCCGCCAGCCCCTTGGCCGCCGCCTCCACCATGTGGAGAACATCGAGAAAGCCCTCCGCCCCGCCGTAATACGGATCAGGCACCTCCGCGTCCTTGGGAGCCGCAGGATCAAAGGACCGAAAGAGCCGGATGTCCGTACCGGCCGGGGCGAGCCGCCGAAGCGCCCGGAGATTCTCGTTGTCCATGGCCAGCACCAGATCAGCACGACCGAACCAGTCCACCTCGAACCGCCGCGCACGATGTACCGACCCGTCGTACCCATGCCGCGCCAGAACCGCCGCGGCCCGCTGATCCATAGGCTGCCCCGCATGCCACCCCCCGGTCCCCGCACTGTCCACAGTGACCACCTCACCGAGCCCGTGCTCCTCCAGCACCCGCCGCACGACGATCTCCGCCATGGGCGACCGGCAGATGTTCCCCATGCACACCAAGCAGACGTGATGACTCATGCCCCAAGCATGCAGCACCGGGAAACGGCACATCCCCAGGCGGGTCCCGGAAACCACCGGTGAATCACAGAGATGGGCTACTGTCAGCAATAATTCGTGCATTTCCCGGGGAGACGCATGGAGCACGCGATCCCGTTACGGCCGTCCTTCCGTTATGTCCACGAGCCTTTGCAGGTAGGGGACACCGCCATTCCCTTCCTCGGTGACACAAGGCTGGTCGAGGAGCTCGCGAGCCGTATCGGGTACTCGCGGGGCGGCACCTTCCTCATCACCGGGTTCCGCGGGATCGGCAAGACCACGCTGGTGACGCATGCCCTGCACCGCATCGCGGAAAAGGCCGAACCCGACGAGATCGTGGTACCCGTGGTGCTCAGTGTGGCCCGTCCCGTCTCCCCCGACCGGCTGTTGTACACCGTACTGCGCCGCACCTACGAGCAGCTCGACGAGCTCGGCGGCCTGCGTCACCTGCCCGAGGACACGCGGCGTTCGCTGATACTGGCCTACCGGCGCACCTCGGTCACACTGAAGCAGTCCGACTCCGCGACCACCGAGGCCGGCGTCTCGCTGACGGCCGACAAGGCCCTGCCGGGCGGCGGCATCACGGCCAGGCGCGGACACACGCTGGCCACCGAGGCGTCCTACCTGGCCTACTCCGAACACGACGCCGAGTACGACCTGACCCGAATCGTGCGCTCCTTCGGCGGCCAGGCCGCGCCACGGCTCGCCCGGCCCCGGCGCCGCCTGTGGAGCAGGCGCCCGGCCCGGGTGCGGCTGGTCGTGGTGCTCGACGAGGTGGACAAGATGACCGCGGGCCCGTCCGGCCTGACTGTGGTCGAGGAGCTGCTGACCAGTCTCAAGACCGTGCTGACCATGCGCGGGGTGCACTTCCTGGTGGTCGGCGGCCCCGACCTGTACGACCACGCCATCAAGGACGTGGGCCGCGGCAACAGCGTCTACGAGAGCGTGTTCGCCTGGCGGCTGTACGTGCCGTGCACCTGGGACGCCGCCAAGCGCCTGCTCGCGACGGTGACCGCCGAGCACGTCCGGGGCACCGAGGAGCTGGAGCAGTACCTGAGCTTCAAGGCCCGCGGCGTGCCCCGGCGCCTGCTGCAGGAGTTCAACGAGCTCGTGACCTGGGACGACGGCCGTCCCGTCATCCGGCTGGACGCGGCGGCGAACGACCGCGTCGGCTTCTACGCCAAGCTGGAACGCCTCCTGGACGACCTGCACCAGGAGACCGGCACGTTCTTGTTCCCCGTCCCCATCGACGAGGACCGTCGCCGGCTGAGCGCCTATTACGTGATCGACTGGATCCTGCGCACCGACGGCCGCACGTTCAGCGTCCTGGACATCCTCGGCAGCACCCACCAGAGCGAACTGGACCCGCTGCTCGGCATCTCACGGCGCCGGGTGGACCGCCTGCTGAACCACCTGGCTCTGCACGGCGTGATCGAGTCGGTCCGTGAGCTCAACGCGACCGCCACCATCATCCCCGACGTCGCCGCCGCGCAGGTCACGGCGTACAAGCTCGTCGACAACGTCAAGGAGATGCTGCTCGGCCTGGCCCGCCACCACGAGAGTGAACGCGGCGCACGGTCGTTCGCGGCGCCGCCCCCGGCCGGCGGCACCTCGGCGGACAACCTGGTGGCCGACCGGTACATCATCGGCGAGCGCATCGGGGCGGGCGGCATGGGTGAGGTGTTCCGTGGCTACGACCTGCACCTGCGCCGGGACGTCGCCATCAAGGTGCTCTACAGCACTGCGGCGAGCAGCCCCACCGCCCGCAGCCGCTTCCGGCGGGAGGCCGAGATCACCATCCGCACCCGCCACCCCCAGCTTGTGGCCGGCTACCAGTCGGTGGACGACCCCCGGATCGGGCCCGCGCTGGTCCTGGAGCTGGTGGAGGGGACGGCTCTGGACGATCTCGTGCGGGAGATCGGCCCGCTCCCCCCGTCAGCAGTCGTGCAGATGGGCGTCGCGCTGGCCGAGGCGGTGGAGTACCTCTCCAGTCAGTCGATCATGCGGCTGGACCTGAAGCCGTCCAATGTCATCGTGTCCCCGGACCGCGGCCCGGTCATCATCGACCTCGGAGTGGCCCGCGAGGAGGGCTCCGAGCACCTCACCGACACCGGTATGTTCATCGGCACCCCCGGCTACCTGGCCCCAGAGACCATCGAGGGCCTGGTGGACGACTACAAGTCCGACGTGCATGCCCTCGGGGCTGTCCTGTGCTTCGCCCTCACCGGCCGCCCGCCGTTCGGCAAGGGCACCCTGGAGATGGTCTTCTACAACATCACCGCAGGAAAGATCGACCTCGACGCCGACATCTCCGGCTCCCTCCACGTGGCCATCCTTCGCGCCATGCGACGCGACCCGGCCCTTCGCTCCACCCCCGCCGAACTCCGTGCCGACCTCCTGGCGACCCCAGAGGCCACTCACCTCCCCCTCGCCTGGCCCACCCCGCGGGGCCGGCCCTCCGGCACGGTCCCGCCGCCGCCCTCGCACCCGTACGGCATTCCGGACGCCTACGCCGACGACACCCTCACCCAGCTGACCGTTCGCCTTCCCACACCCGCCGCGCCACCCCTTCCTGAGAATCCGGCCATCGAGGAAGAGGACCTTTCGGTGACCAGGGAGGTCCGGGTTCCGAAGGCACCCGGACAGGCCCCACCCGGATAACCGCCTACGGGGACGACGGCAGCGCTTCCCGTTGCCGCCACTCATCGCGCGTGACCGCGTATTCCACGTCGCCGTGTTCGGCGCCCTCGATGTACTCCGGCCATTCCTCGAAGAAGGTGCGCACCAGTGACAGGCCGCTCTTCTCCAGCACGCGGCGGGAGGCGTGGTTGACCGTCATGGTGGTGGCCACGACACGGTCGGCGCCCAGGCGGGTGAAAGCCTCACCGACCAAAGTGCGCGCGGCCTCGGTGGCGAAACCCCGGCCCCATGTGGCGAGGCGGAAACGGAAGCCCAATTCGGTGCCGCCGCGCAGGCCGCGGCTTGTGGCGGGACGCAGGGAGACCCAGCCGAGGAAATCGCCGGTCGTCTTCTCCACGACGGCCAGGCAACCGAGTCCGGCAGGGTGCTCGCGGTATTCGCGCAGCAGGGCGGGCAGGGTCTCGGACAGCACCACCTCTCGGGGCACCGGGCGGCCGTCGTCGATGTACCGCATCACGCGAGGGTCGCCGTGCAGGGCGGCGAGGGCGTCGGCGTCGGACTCGGTGAGACGGCGCAGGGCCAGGCGCGGGGTTTCCAGGTGGACGGTCACGTCGCGTATCGGATCACCGAGCGCGGGAGGACGGCAAACGATTTCCGGCCCGGTGCGGCGTTCCGCCGCACCGGGCCGGGAAGCGGGTCAGGCGCGACGGCGGCCGAGGAGGAGGCCGAGGGCCGCCATGCCGAGGCCGAGGACGAGGTGGGCCCAGTTGTCGGCGGCGTTCAGCGGGACGAAGTTGGCCGGGCTGTCGTGGGTGATGAGCATGCCGTACAGCCACAGCAGGAGGTAGATGGCGCCGCCGCCGATGAGGAAGTTGCGGGCGCCGGACCAGGTGCGGGCGAGGAGGACGCCGGCGGCGCCGAACAGCAGGTGGACGATGTTGTGGAGGACCGAGACCTCGAACACGCCGAGAAGCATGGCGTCCGACTGGTGGCCGGCGGCCTGGAGTTCCCCGAAGTTGGTGGTGACCCCCGGGACGAAGCCCAGGATGCCGACCACGACGAACACCACCCCCACGATGAGCGAGGCCCGCTGCATCGTCGTGCGGGTGAAAGCGCTGGGTTGCCTGGTGACCATGACGCCTCCTAGCCGGAGTGTTGAGGACCCGCCGCTACCCACGGCGCGAACGGTCTCACCCTCCGATTAAGCGCCTTGTGAGGTCACCCGTCCAGGCACTCTCCGGAAACGGTGATGACGGCACGCATGTTGCGCTCCATCATCCGCAGCGCCGCGTCGGCGAGGTCGGGCTGGATGTGCGCCACACAGTCGCGGGGAATCTTGATCGAGTAGTGCCGCACGTAGGCGTCGAGGGCGGTGTACAGGACGCACTGCTCGGTGACCTGCCCGGCCAGGATGACGGTCTCGACCTCGCGGTGGTGCAGCAGGTACTCCAGCGAGGTCCCGAAGAAGGCGCTGTGCCGCACCTTCGGCAGGAACGGGCGGTCGCGCGGCGGGAGCAGCGGTTCCACCAGGTCGGGCCGTTTCCCCGCGCGGGCCCGCTGCGTGATCTCCTCGCGGGACGCCGTGAAGTCCCCGTGGTTGTCGTTCACGTAGATCAGCTCGATGTCCTCGCGTGCGTGCGCCCGCCCCACCAGCCGCGCCAGCGGCGGCACCACCCGCTCGGCGCTCTTCACGAGCAGGTCCACGTCCTCGTGATCGTACGGGTTGAGCATGTCCACCACGATCAGCGCGGTCGCCCCCATGCCGTTCCCCTTCCCCCATGACCTCGGCATCCCACCCCCCGTCCCCGCCCGGTCTCCGGCCGCCTGCCCCGGCCGGAAACGCGGGCACCGGGTCAGTCGCCGGTGAGGGCGTCCACCAGGTCTCCGACCGGACGGTCGGGCAGGGCGCGGGCGACGTCGGCCAGGGCGACGATGCCGACGAGCCTGTGGCCGTCGATGACGGGCAGCCTGCGAACCTGGTGGGAGGCCATGGTGCGGAGGATCTCGGCGGCGTCGTCGTCGGCCCCGATGGTCACCGCCTCGCCCTGGGCGAAGTCGCCCGCGCGGGTGGCCTTCGGCTCCTTGCCTGCCGCCAGGACCTTCACCACGATGTCGCGGTCGGTGAGCATGCCCTTCAGGCGGTCGTCGGTGCCGCAGATGGGCAGCGAGCCGACGTCCAGCCGCCGCATCTTCTCCGCGGCGTCCAGGATGCTCTCGTCGGCGTTCACACACTCGGCGTTGGGGGTCATGATCTCACGTGCGGTCGGCATGCCGTTCCTTTCTCTGGGATGCGGACACCACCCGGCTTCCCCTACCCCCATGGCCGAAACACCCCGGTCACGTCCGTGGAGGACAGACACAGAAGAGGTGGCCCTCGGGGTCGGCGAGGACGACCCAGGCGCCGTCGCCCGGCTGGAACTCCGGTTGGGTGGCGCCGAGATCGATGCAGTCGCGGACGGCCTGCTCGACGTCCGGGACGCGAAAGTCCAGATGGAACTGCTTGTCCGGGCCCGGCCAGGTGGCGGGCTTGCGGTCGTCCACCCGCTGGAAGCCGATGGCCTGCGTGCCGTCGCCGATGTAGGCGTAGTTCTCGTCGGCGTACTGGGTCTCTAAACCGGTGATCGCGGCGTAGAAGCCGGCCAGCGCCTTGGGGTCGGCGCAGTCGAGGGTGACCCCCACGAGGGTTGCTTTCGTCGTCATGGAAGCCATCCTGGCCGGTGTACCTGTCAGCCACCGTCAGGTTTACCCACGAGATGGATATGGCCACAAAAGGCCACTTCGTTGCCCGATGGAGCGGTCCACGGAAACCATCGAGATTCCATGCGGAAAGAGTGGGAGACGTTCATGAGCGAACAGACGATAGGCACCGCGAAGCAGCAGCGGATGGCGGCCGTGACGGCGGCGGTCGGGAAAACGAGCATGGTGACGGCCAAGGTGTGGAACCCCTGGGACCACGTGATGGAGACAGGGGTCACGACGGCGGAGCTCCAGGCCAACGCGGTGCGCGGGCTCGTCCCTGACATCATCCACGACAGCGACACGTTCGCGTCGATCAAGCCCGTGCTCCGGTCCCACTACGGCGCGGAAGCCGGTCTGGACGGCCCGCTGACCGAGGCGAACTTCGCCGAGGCCAAGGCGGCTCTCAGGAAGAAGTACGTCAGAGCAGGTTGCCGGCAGTACAAGAACCTGCCGAGCGGCAACTGCACCCTTTTCGCCTGCTGTGTCATCGGGATGCTCGCCGACCAGCCCGACCTCCTCGGCCCCGGCGTCAAGGTGGAGCTGGTCAACCTCGTCGACAGGAAAGGTGGCGAGGGGCACGCGTACGTGATGGTCAACCGCGCCCCGGGCGACGTCAAGGTCGCCAAGAGCCACGGCCCGGACTGCTTCTTCGTCGACATCTGGTACGCCCGCCAGCAGCGGACCGTCCCCGGCACCAACGCCGTCAAGGACATCACCCCCGTTGACACGTCGGCCAACCCCTTCTGGGACTTCGACTTCTCCGCCTTCATCGACGAGCCGGAGAACGTCCCCGCCGTGCGGCTCAGCTTCATGAGCGACGAACTTCCCAAGTTGCTGCTCTGAGGGCCGGGGGCTCACAGCACGAGGGCCGGGCTCACCGCCACAGGGGTCTCCTCGCCGGGGGCGTGGACGGTGAGCTGGGCCGGGCCGCGGGGGGCGTGTTCGAAGAGGAACCTGCCGTGGGGGTCGGTAGCGGTGGTCAAGGTGTCCCGCGGGGTGCGGAGGGTCAGGCGGAGGGGGGTCGCGGGGGCGAGCCAGCCGTCCAGGCGTGCGGTGGTGACGTCGAGGGCGGCGATGGTGAGGACGACGGTGAAGGTCCCGGTCTCGAAGGTGACGGTGCGCAGGTCGGCGCTTCCTCGCACGGCGGCGGGGAGCGCGGGTTCCTCACGGGGGCGCAGGAGTTCGGCGTGGGCGGGGCGCGGGTCGACGGCGAAGCGGCTGAGGCCGGCGAGGCCGGGCGGCACGGGGTCGGCGGCGGTGTAGAGGCGGCGGAGCTCGTCCAGCAGGAGGACGTCGTCCAGGTCGAGGGGGGCGTTTTCGAGGAAGACGGGGGTGTCCTCGGGTGAGGCGGTGCCGGGGAGGTCGCGGGGGTCCTCGGTGTCGCCGGGGGGGTCGGTCATGACGGGCTCCAGCCGGGGTCCTCGGCCAGGAGGGTGCGGAGTTTGGCCAGGCAGCGGCCTCGGGTGGGGCCGATGCTGCCTCTCGGCATGCCCAGGGCGGCGGAGACGGCGTCGTAGTCGGGGCGGTGGACGAAGGCGACGATGCGCAGGAGGTCGCGGCAGTGGGCGGGGAGGCGGGCGACGGCGGACCACAGGAGGCGTGCGCGTTCATCCTGCAGGAGGCGGTGGTCGGGGGGGTCGGCGGGGTCGGGGATGTCGTCGAGGACGGTGTCGCCCATCAGTTCGGCTTCGCGGGCCGCGGTGCGCAGGTGCCAGGCCTCGCGGCGGGCGGTGGTGACGAGCCATTCGAGGAGCGCGGCCGGGGTCCTGATGGTGTGCAGGTGGCGGACCAGGGCGAGCCAGGTGAGCTGCACGGCGTCCTGCGCCGCCTGGTACCCGAGGCCCTGCGCGCGGACGGTGTGCCACAACACCGGGGTCAGCTCGCTGACGATGTGGTCGAGGGCGTCACGGTGCCCGTCGCGCGCCTGGGTGAGCAGGTCCGCGAGGCGGACGCGGCGCTCGGCGCCACGGTCGGCCGGCATGGTGGGCGTCCCGTCCATCACCCTACCGATACGCCTGCCGCATAACGGACGGGTCACGCCCGCCCCGGTGTCCACGATCGTCACGGCCGGCTCCTTCGTCATGGAGAAAGAGGCCGCCCACGGCCCTGGGATACCTCACCCGGCGCCGAGCGCGGCGAACGACCAGGCGGTGACGTTCTCCAGCGGCCCGCCGGACGTCCGCCGCCGGGCGTCGTGCAGGGCCTCGGGCATGGACAGGCCCTCGCGCAGGGCGTCGTGCAGGGCGATCATCAGCGGCACGGTGGCCGCGTCGTTCACCGGCACCACCGGGGAGATGATGCCGGCGGTGCCGAGGGGCAGCAGCGCGGCGGTCAGGCCGAGCAGCTCGTCGGCGCCGGCGCGGGCGAGGCGGCCGGAGTCGCAGCAGGGCAGCACCAGCCGGTAGGGGGCCTGGCCGAGGCGTTCCAGGTCGTGCGCGATGAGCGGGCCGTCGTCCAGCCGCAGGGACGAGAACAGCGGGCTGTCGGCGCGGAAGTCCCCGTGCGCGGCGATGTGGGTGAGCCAGGTGCCTTCGATGGCCCGCAGCACCAGCGCCGAGGTGGCCTTGCCGTCGCCGAGCACGGTCGCGTGGCCGTACGCCGCGGCGAGGCGGTCCACCTCGGCCCCGCCGGTGGACAGGCCGGGGCCGCGCACCAGCACCACGTCCCGGTTGGCGGGCGGCGGCGTGCCCCGGGCCCGCATCCACGCCGGCGCCGAGGGGGCGACGCTGACCACGCGGTCCCGCAGGGCGGGGAGCATGGCCCACGGCACGCCGTCGAGGCTGCTCGGCGGCACGAGTACCACGGGCCCGTCGCCGAGGTGGCGTACGGCCCCGCCGAGCAGCAGACCCTGCAACCGGCTCGCGGCGCCGTCGAGCAGGCGCAGTTCGTGGGGCCGGGTGCGGGAGGCGCGGTCGTACGCCAGGCGGGTGAGGCCGAGGCGGGCGAACCTGAGCTCCTGGCACGCCTCGGCGAGGGCGCCCGCCACGGTGTGGCGCACCCGCCCGCCGCCGCACACCAGCACGTGCAGGACGCCGTCGATCTCGGCCAGCTCGACGAGGCTCGCCGGGCCGAGGGCGCGCAGCAGAGCGCCGGGGTCGAGGCGGCGCGGGCCGTCGCGCGCGTCGCCGCGCAGGCGCAGCAGGCGGGCGCGGATGCGTTCCTGCAGGCGCCGCCGCTCCCGTTCCAGCACGGCCGCCGCCGCGCCACCGGCCCGCGCGGCGTCCACCAGGCACGCGACCTCACGGAAGGCCGCGAGGTCGGCGCGCAGCTCGGGGTCGTCGGGGGGACGCGCGGCGGGGGTGCTGAGCGCGGTGGCACGCCAGCGTTCGCTCCAGGCGAGCAAAGCGCGGGGACGGCCGGAGCGCGCCGCCGCCCGCAGCGCGATGGCGGCCAGCTCGGTGCCGTGCAGGGTGGCGCCCGCGCGCAGCTCGACCGAGCCGAAGGTGAGGCGGTGCGCGTCGAGCAGGTCCAGCCCGCGGCGGCACGCGGCCAGTGTCCGGCGGGTGCCGCCCCCGGCCCGCAGCGCCTCGGCCAGCCAGCCGCCCGCTCGCGCCAGCGGCGGCCCGGCGGCCCGGCTCCTGGCGGCCGTCGCCAGGTACCGGTCCGCCTCGTCCTGCCGTCCGAGCGCGAGCGCCATGCGCCCTGCCAGCAGGTACGCCTGCACCGCGTCCGGCGACCCGGCGGCGGCCAGCCGCTCACCGAGCGCGGCCGTCTCCCGCACCGTCCGGCCACTGACGCCGTCCGCCGCCGCGAAGCCGGCCTGGCGGGCGAGCAGGCGTGCGTGCAGCGCCCACCATTCGCGTTGCTGGCGGGTGAACAGGCGGCCGGCGACGGTGGTGTGGTGGAGCGCCGCGGCGGGGTCCCCGGCGGCGAGCGCGGCGCGGGCGGCGGCGAGATGCAGCTCGGCGCGTTTGGTGGCCTGGCCCTTCCCGCGGTCAAGCAGGCGTACGGCCTCGGCGGCGGACTCGGCCGCCTCCCTGGCCAGTCCCGCGGCCAGCAGGACGGCGCACCGGTCGATGGCGAGGTCCGGCATCGGGGCGTCCAGTGCCTGGTAGCGGCGCCCGGCCGCGTCCAGGTGGTCAAGCGCCGAGGGCAGGTCCCCCGCGCGGAACGCCACCAGCCCCCGGTTGTGCACGCCGAATGCCGCCTCCAGTTCCTGCCCGGTGGCGGCGAACAGGCTGTCGGCGGCCAGCAGGTCGGCGTCGGCGCGGCCGGTGGCGCCGAGCGCGAGGTGGATCAGCGCGCGGGCCGTGAGCGCCCTGGCCGTCCACAGCCCGTCCCCCGCCGCCTCCAGGGCGACCGCGGCACGGCTGAGGTCGGCCAGCGCCTCATGGTGCCGTCCGAGCACACGCAACACGTAGCCCCGGCGGTAAAGGGCGCGCGCGGCCGTGACGCCGCCGCCGGTGACGACGGCCGCGTCGAGCGCGGCCAGGCCCCCGGAGGTGTCGCCGAGCGCGGTGAGCGCGACGCCGAGCGTGGCGAGCACGTCGGCCTCCCGGTCCCGGCAGCCCGACGCGCGGGCCAGCCTTAAAGCGCGTCGGATTTCTTTGATCGCCGCGCGCAAATCGCCGAACTCGCGAAGCACGATGCCGATGGACTGGTGCGCGATGGACGCGTCATAAGCGCCGGGAAGGGTGGCGAGGAGCGATCGGGCGGCCGACAGCGCCTCCTGCGGACGAGAATAAGCGAGTGCCAGCAATTCTCCCGCAGTCCCACCGCTCCCACTAATATTTATATTTGTCCCCGACACCACGCCATGGTATGACTGTAAATTCCGGGCGTCCATACAATTTCCCGGCCCCCTTCCCACGGAGCGAGGCGCACATGACACACCCGGCGGCGGAGGATCTTTCTGACGCACGATTCTGGGCGCAGCTCAATTCGATCCGGGAGGCGTTCGGGGAGGACGGCGTCGGCGTCGCGGTGGACCGGTCCGGCGGGCCGTCCTTCCTCTACGAGCCGGGGCATCTGCTCACCCGGCGCGACGACCTGCGGCGGGTCCAGGAGGCGCTGGGAGAGATCTACGAATCCGACGGCGTGTCCCGGCGGGAGCGCGTGATCGAGGTCGTCCCGCCGGAGGAGGACGACGAGGCCGAGGAGCGCAGCGACGTCGTGCGGGTGCGCGTCCAGGGCGATGTGCTGTACCTGCTGAAGCGGCTGGACGCCATGCTGGGCGTCGGGGTCGCGACCCCGAACCACATCTTCTCGATCGCCCCGGTCGCCGCGTGTCCCTCCGGCGAGCCCCAGGTCGTTTGCGGGTGCCCGGACCCGCTGCCGGAGTGGAACTGCGACCGGCGCGCGGGCGACGGCGTGAGCGTGCTGATCATCGACACCGGACTGGTGGACCACTACGCCCGCGAGCACCCCTGGCTGAAGGGCGGCCCGGATCCGTGGCTGGCGATCGACGCCCCCCAGCCGGGCATCCAGGATTACGAGGGGCACGGCACCTTCATCGCGGGGGTGCTGCGTTGCGTGGCGCCGCAGGTCGCGTTCGGGATGTCCAACGCACTGAACCGCGCGGGGGCGATCAAGGAGCACCGGCTCGGGCCACGGTTGCTCAAGGGAGCCCGCGGGTGGGCATCCGCGCACAACGGCGGGTGGCCTGACATCATCAACGTCTCCGCGGGCGCCACGACACGATACTCGCTGCCTCCCAAAGGACTAGGACGATTCATCATTGAAGTAGAAAAACACCCCAATACCGTGGTTGTGGCCGCGGCGGGGAACAACGGCAGCACCAACCTCTTCTGGCCTGCCGCGTATGCCGCTGATTATCCGCAAGTGATATCGGTGGGCGCGCTGCGAAGATACGCGGTCGGACGGCAGGAACGCGCATGTTTCTCGAATTACGGGGACTGGGTGACGGTTTTCGCCCCGGGGGAATGGCTCGTGAACGCCTTCGCCTGGGGCGAGTACCAGTACAACGAGCCGCACAGCGACCAGTGCCTCTACCTGCGCCCCCCGGTCCCCTCCTACGCCGGCTGCACCTGCGTCGACGCCCCGCCCCAGTACTCCTCCATCACTTTCGACGGCATGGCCCGCTGGAGCGGCACCTGCTTCGCCACCCCGATCGTGGCAGGCCTCATCGCGGGGGTGATGTCCCGCACCCCCGGCATGTCCTCCCTCAAAGCCGCCGGCGAACTCCTCGCCAAGGCCGCTGCCCCCGGCTGGCGTACCGCCACAGGCGATCCCGTGCTGCTCCCGCCCGGGTGGCCTGCCGCGGGCTCTCCCTGACCCGCCCACGCCCGGGCGTCTCACGTGGCGGCCCCGGGGTTTCCCCGGGGTCGTCCCCGGTCCGGGGTGGCGACCTGCCTGGCTAGCTTCGAGGCATTGGATCGCGACACAGAGGAGAACGTCATGGCAGTCGGAAGTTTCCAGATCCCACCGGGCTTCGCCGCCACCACGCTGTCCGGGCTCATCCAGGCCGAGGTGGTGGACGTCAACGGCAACCCGCCGCAGGACATCATCAAGGCGGGCCAGGCCTTCGGCGTGAAATACCGCTGGGAGCTCCTCGGCAGCGCGGTGCCCATGATCGCCGGGCAGTGGCTGCTACGGGTGTTGTTCGACGAGATCGGCACGCTGAACGACGGTTTCGTGCCGGCGCAGCCGCTCCAGGTGGCCCTCACGCCGGCCACCGGCGCCTACGACGCCACCATCGACTTCCCCGCCGGCCTGACCGCCGGCCCGGGCGGCAGCTCGTACCAGATCATCGCGTCGCTGAGCTACCTGAACGCCGCGGGCACACCGGGAGGCATGGGCGGGAGCGTCAACTGTGGCCTGCTCGGCATCCAGCCGTGACGTGACCACGCGTCCAGGAAGACGGGAGGCCCGCACAGCCTCCCGTCTCTTCTCCTTCCCGGCGCCGCGGCGGACCCCCGTCCCGCGGATCGCGGACACAGGAGCCGGTCGGCGTCCTGTCCGGCGGACAGGCTCACCGCGGATCGCGGGCTCCGCGGCCGTCCTTTCTCCGAATGAATCCCGCGGGGATGTATCAGGACGCGCCCTGGCCCCCTCGTAATCGAGTGTGAACATCACGACCCAGGTATTCGTGGGGCGCGGCCCTGAACTCGCCGCCCTCACGGGGGAGATGGACCTGGTGCGCGCAGGCCGTCCCCGGCTGGTGCTGGTGGAGGGCCGGCCCGGCATCGGCAAGACTGCTCTGGTACGGAAGGCGCTCGAAGGCGCCGCCGACTTCCTCGCGCTGCGTGCCGGCGGCGAGGAGATGGAGAAGGAACTTCCCTACGGCATCGTGTCGCAGCTCGTGGACACGCCACTCCCCACCGGCGCGGGGCCGCTCGCGGTGGGCGCGGCGCTGCTCGGCGCGCTCGGGGAGGCGCAGGAACGCGGGCCGGTGGCCGTGCTCGTGGACGACGCGCAGTGGGCCGACGCCTCGTCCACGCAGACCTTGACCTTCGCGCTGCGGCGCCTGCGCGCCGACCGCATCCTCGCGGTCGTCATCGTGCCCGAGGCGGCCGACCTGCCCGAGGGGCTGCGGCGGCTGTGCTCGCGTGAGGCATCGCTGCAGCTCAGACCGGCGGGGCTGACGGCGCGGGAGCTCGGCGTGCTTGCCGGTCTGCTCGGGCACGGCCACCTGGACGCCGCGGCACTGGCCCGGTTGCGCCTGCAGACGGGGGGCAACCCGCTGTACGCCACCGCCACGCTGCGGCAGACCCCCGCCGACGTGCTCGCCGACCCGGTTGCGGACCTGCCGCCGCCCGGCGGGTACGCCCGTGAGGTGCTGGCCGCGCTCGCCGCCGCCACGCCGGACGCCGGGCGGCTGGTGCGCGCGGCGAGCGTGCTCGGTGAGTCGTGCCCACTGCGGCACGCCGCGCGGCTCGCCGGGCTGCCCGACCCGCTGGACGCCGTGGAGGACGCCGTCACCCGCCACCTGCTGACCTGCCGGTACGCGGGGGGCGAGGCACGGGTCGCCTTCCCGCACCCGCTGGTGCGGGCCTCGGTGTACCAGTCACTCGGCCCCCGGGACCGGGCGCGGGCGCACGGGCTGGCGGCGACGCTGACCGCGGACCCGGCGCGGCGGCTGCAGCACCGCTTGCGGGCCGCCACCGGCCCGGCCGCCGAGCTCGGCGCCGACCTCGCGCGCTTCGCCCGCGACCAGGCTGCCGACGGCGCGTGGGAGGACGCCGCCGAGTACTTCGGCCACGCCGCGGACTTCGCGGCCGGCGAACGGGACCGGTCGCGTCTCGCCGCCGAGGCCGTGCACGCGCTGCTCCAGGCCGGGCGCACCGTGCGGGCCGCCGCCGTCGCGCCCCGCGCGTACGGCGACCCCGCCACCCGGGCGTTCGCCATGGGGGCGCTCGCCCACGCCACCGGGGACACCGAAGGCGCACTGCGGCTGCTCGAGGAGGCGTGGCGGCACCGCGACCCCGAGCGGGACGGCACGCTGGCCGGGCGCACCGCGCAGCACCTCGCGCTGCTGCACCTCATCGAGGACCAGGGCGAGGAGAGCCTGCGCTGGTCCGAGCGCGCCCTGCGGCTCGCCGGGCACCAGCCGGGCGCCGACCTGCTGCGCTATCACCACCTGGTGGGCCTGTTCCTGGCGGGCCGCACGGAACGCGCGCGGGAGATGACCGGGGACCTGCCGGACCCGGCCGTGGCGGGCATCGGCGAGCTGGACACCCTGACGGGCCGGGGCGCGCTGCGGCTGTGGAGCGACGACCTCGCAGGCGCCCGGCGCGACCTCGCCGGCACGGTCGCCGCGCCGCGCAGGCTCTCGGTGCCGCACCGGCTGCTCGCCACGGCGCTGCTGTCGATGACCGAGCAGCGTCTCGGCCGCTGGGACGAGGCGCTCGCCCTCGGCGCCACCGTGTTGTCGGTGGAGGAGGACTGCGAGCAGGTCTGGCTCACGCCGTACGTCCACGCGACGCAGGCGCTGCCGTACGCCGCGCGGGGAGACCTCGGCCGGGCGCGGGCCGAGGTGGAGCCGGCGCGGCGGCATCCCCTGACGGCGGCGGGTGCCGGGTACGTCGCGCACGCGGAGGGCTGGATCGCCACGGTGGCGGGCGACCCCGAGGCGGTGGTCGCCGCGCTGGCCCCGCTCGCCGAGACGGGCGCGGCCTCGGGACTCATGGACTCCGGCGTGATCCCGTGGCACGGCCTGCTCGCCGACGCCCTCACCACGCTCGGGCGGTACGACGAGGCGGACGCGGTGCTGATCGCGTACGAGAAGGTGGGCAGGGGACGCGATCTGCCGTCGGCGCTGGCGGGTGCCGCCCGGGCACGCGGCGGGTGGTTCGCCGCACAGGGCCGCACCGGTGACGCCGCCGCGTCGTTCGAGCAGGCGATGGAACACGCCGGCCGCACCGCGATGCCGTTCGAGCGGGCCTTGATCGAGCTGTCCTACGGGGAGTTCCTGCGTCGCACACACGGCAGGAACGAGGCGGCGGCCCACCTGACGTCCGCGCGGGGCACGCTGGAACGTCTCGGCGCCACACCGTTCCTGGAACGCTGCGACCGGGAACTCGCCGCGTGCGGCCGTCCCTCGCCCGCGCCCGCCCCGGGGCCCGGCGCCGCGCTCACCCCCCAGGAGCGCACCGTCACGCAGTACGTGCTCGCCGGCATGGCGAACAAGCAGATCGCCCGCACGATGGTGCTCAGCGTGAAGACCATCGAGTACCACCTCGGCCACATCTACGCCAAGCTCGGCGTCTCCTCACGGACGGCCCTCGCCGCCCGCCTGCGGGAGGAGCGTTAGACCGCCGTCCCGGCCTCGCGCAGCACGTCCATGAGTGTCTCGCGCAGGCCGGGGCATACGGCGACGGTGGCGGCGGAGGCGGTGGTGTGCGTGGTGCCGTCGAGGTCGAGGACGACACCGCCGGCCTCGCGGACCAGCAGGGCGCCGGCCATGGTGTCCCACGGCAGGTTGGAGAGGATGACGGTCGCCTCCAGTCTGCCGTGCGCGACCCAGGACAGGTCGATGGCGGCGCTGCCGAACATGCGGACCCGCTGGGCGCGGGCGCCGAGCCGGGCCAGCAGGGCGAGGCGCAGGCGGTTGTTGGGCTCGGCGCCGGGGCCGACGGCGAAGTCGCCGACGGAGATCATGGCGTCCGCCAGCTCCGTGACGCCGGAGACGCCGATGCGCTCCTCCCCCGCGTAGGCGCCGCAGCCGGCCGCCGCGCTGTACGACGTGCCGAGGAACGGCAGGTCGAGGGCGGCGAGCACCCCCTGGTCGCCGTCCACCAGGGCGAGGGACACCCCGCACAGCGGGCTGCCGTGGGCGAGGTTGGCGGTGCCGTCCACCGGGTCGAGTGCCCACCACAACGCGCCGGCGCCGGTGCGGCCCTGCTCCTCCCCGAGGATGCCGACGTCCGGGGTCTCCCTGGCCAGGAAGTCCCGCACGGCCTCCTCGACCCGCAGGTCCACGTCGGTCACCATGTCGCGGTCGCCCTTGGCCACGACCGTGTCCGGCACGCGGCTCCTGATGATGCGGCGGGCGATCGCCACGGCCTCCCGCGCGACCGGGAGCAGGTCCGCGTACGTCTCAGCCACCGGCGGTGCCCAGGGAGGCGGGAAGGTGCGGCAGGTCGTGGCCGAGGCGGTCGCGCTTGGCGGTCAGGTAGCGGATGTTGTGGTCGGTGGCCTGCACCAGGAGCGGCACCCGGGAGCTCACCTCGACGCCGTGCGCCTCCAGGGAACGGATCTTGTCCGCGTTGTTGGACATCAGGCGGACCGACGCGACGCCGAGGTACTTCAGCACCAGGGCCGCCGGGCCGAAGTCGCGGTCGTCCACCGGGAAGCCGAGCACGGTGGCCGAGTCCACGGTGTCGAGCCCGTGGTCGTCCTGCAGCACGTGGGTGCGCACCTTGGCGACCAGGCCGATGCCCCGGCCCTCGTGCCCGCGCAGGTACACGAGCACCCCGGCGCCCTCGCGGACGATGGCGGTGAGCGCGGCGTCGAGCTGGTCGCCGCACTCGCAGCGCATCGCGGCGAAGATGTCGCCGGTCACGCACTCGGAGTGCACACGCACCAGCACGTCGCGCCGCCGGGAGATGTCGCCGTGGACGAGGGCGAGGTGTTCGTTGCCGTCCGCGCGGAAGGCGACGGTGCGGAACGTGCCGCGGCGGGTCACCAGGTCGGCCTCCGCGACGTCCTCCGGGGCGAGACCGTGCCCCTCCCCCGCCGCCCCGTTCCCGCTGTCGCCCGTCATGTCCGCCAGGTGCTCGCCACCGCGTCTTCTCACGTCCACGCCCACTTCCCTGCGGCTTCCGAATTTGCGCGTTCGGGCGCGACGCCGCAGGCTGGCGCACTATGAACGACTCCGCCTATCCGCTGCCACCGACCACGACCGCCGACGAGCGGGAGAGGGGCGCCCGCGTGGCGCTGCTGCCGATCGGCAGCTTCGAGCAGCACGGGCCCTTCCTCCCCTTGGCGACCGACACCGTGATCGCGTGCACGATCGCCGGTGCGCTCGCCGCCGCGTATCCGGTGCTGCGTCCGCTGCCGCCCGTGACCATCTCGTGTTCGCACGAGCACGAGCACGACGCCTGGCCGGGGACGGTCAGCATTTCTGCCACGACACTTTACGCCGTTATTCATGACATTGCGGACTCTCTCGCCAGATCCGGAATTAACCGCCTGTTCCTCATCAATGGGCACGGTGGGAACTATGTGCTCGGCAACGCCGTCCAGGAGGCCGCCGGGCGGGGACGGCGCATGGGGCTGTTCCCCGGGCCCGCCGACTGGGACACCGCGCGGGCCGCGGCCGGGCTGGAGACCTCGTCGTGGACCGACATGCACGCGGGCGAGCTGGAGACGTCCCTGCTGCTGCACGCGCACCCCGGGCTGGTGCGGCCGGGCCAGGAGACGGCCGACCACGTAGCCGACGACCGGCGTCACCTGCTCACCCTCGGCATGGCCGCGTACACCGGGTCCGGCGTCATCGGGCGGCCGTCACTGGCCACGGCGCACAAGGGCAAGGACGTGCTCGCGTCGCTGGTGGAGTCCTTCAAGAATCACCTCGCCGTCCTCGACGCCTGACCACCACCGGTGCCACGGCGCAGGACCAGCACCGCGGCGCCGGGCAGGCTCGCGATCAGGGTGAGCAGGCCGTACACCACGGCGGCGGTGAGGCCCTGCTGCGCGCCGAGGCCCACCGCGCCGAACGCCACCGCGGAGAACGCCTCGCGCGGGCCCCAGCCGCCGACGTTCACCGGCAGGGCCATCACGAGCAGCGCGAGCAGCATCAACGGCAGCAACTCACCGACCGGCGCGGCCGAGCCCGCGGCCCGCACGGCGACGAGGAACAGCGTGAGGTGGCCGGCCAGCGCCGCCGCCGACAGGGCGAGCACGCCCGGCCAGGCGTCGCGGGCGAGCAGGCCGCGGCGCACGTCGGCCAGGGACGCGGCGAGCGCGCGGGCGGCACGGCCACCGGCGTGGGCGGCGAGCGCGACCGCGGCGACGGCCACCGCCAGGGCGGCGGCGACGAGCGCGGCGCCGGGCGCCAGACCGCTCAGCACGGCGGCGGCCAGCGACGGCTCGGCCGCCAGCATGACGAACCCCGCCGCGATGAGCACCACCTGGCCGCCGGTACGTTCCAGCACCACCGCGCGCACGGCGCGGCCGACGTCACCCGCCGTCCTGCCGTGCTTGACCGCGCGGTGCGCGTCGCCGAGCACGCCCGCGGGCAGCACCGCGTTGAGGAACAGGGCACGGTAGTAGTCCGCGAAGGCCGTCGGCAGGGGCAGCGCGAGGCCGAGCCTCCGGGCCACCAGGGACCAGCGCCAGACGCTGAGCACGGTGGTCAGCAGGCCGATGCCGAGGGCGGCGAGCACCTGCGGGGCGCCGACCACGGCGAACGCGTTCACGAACGCCCCGGTGCCGAGGCGCGCCACGAGCACCCCGAGGATCGCGGCGCCCGCGGCGACCCGCACCCACGGGCGCAGCAGGGGCCAGGCCCGCCGCCATGCCCCCGTGGTCCGTACCGCCGGGGCCGCCGGGAGCACCGGGGCCACCGAAGCCGCCGGGGCCGGCGGAACCGCCGGAACCGTCGGGGTCTCCCACCTGTGCAGGACCGCGAGCCGGGTCATGGGCGCGCCTCCGGGAGTGCGAGCAGGTCGACGTGGTGGACGGTGACGCGCGGGCCGTCCGGTGTGGCGAGTCTGCGGCGCAGGTAGTCGCCGGCGTGCGGGGCGAGGTCCGGGTCCTGCTCGACGGCGGCGGCGACCCAGCCGCGCAGCCACTCGGCGGTCAGTCCCCGCTGGTCCGGGCCGAGCCGCCACGGGCTCGGGCGGGTGAGCACGGTGGCGCCGCGCACGGTGAAGGCTCGTCCCGCCGCGGCGGCCGCGTCCGGGCCGAGCAGGCGGCGGCCCCCGGCGCGGCGGCGCTGGTGGGCGTTGAACGCGGCCATGACGTGCCGGTCGAGGGGATCGTGCGGCTCCAGCTCCACACGTCCCGCCACCGAGATGGTCAGCAGCGCGGCGCACCCCGCGCCGGCGCAGGCGGCGGCGAGGCCGTCCACCTCTTCGGCGGTGAGCAGGTCGAGCAGCGCGGACCCGGTGACCAGGGACGTGCCGGCCAGGTCGTGCGCCCGCAGGTCGGTGAGGTCGCCGTGCTCGGGGGTCACGGTGACGCCGGTCCCTCTCAGGCTCACTGTGGCAAGGGTGAGCAGGTGCGGGTCACGGTCGTGCAGCACCCAGTGCTGATGGGCGGGAAGGCGGGGGGACAACCAGCGGCCCATGGCGCCGGTGCCGCAGCCGAGGTCGCGGACGACCAGCGGGCCCTCGGGCAGGGCGGCGAGCAGCGGGGGCAGCAGGTCCTCGGCACGCGCGGCGGCGTCGGCGGGCTCACGCAGGGCCAGCCATTCGGGCGGGTAGCGGGTCTCGGCCGCGGCGGCGGTCATCGCCGCACCGGCCTGCGTGCGCGGACCCCGGCCACGGCCCTACCTGACCGTCGCGATCGCGGTGCGCGGACCCCGGCCACGGCCCTACCTGACCGTCGCGATCGCGGTGCGCGGACCCCGGCCACGGCCCTACCTGACCGTCGCGATCGCGGTGCGCGGACCCCGGTCATCGCCGTACCAGCCCGTGCAGAACGTCCGCGAGGAGTCGGGAGGTGCTCTCCCACGTGCTCAACATGACACGCCTTTCTTCGGCCGATGTCCGGAGTCGTCGGCGCAGGTCGGGGTCCCCCAGCCAGTCGCGCAGCGCGCCGGCCAGCGCGACCGGGTCCTCCGGGGGGACCAGCAGGCCGGGCGTCCCGCCGCCGGGTGCGCGGCCGAGGGTGCCGGGCAGTGCGCCCGCGGTGGTGGTCAGCACGGGTACGCCGCGGGCGAGGGCCTCGGTGACGACCATGCCGTAGGTCTCCTGGCGGGACGGCAGGACCAGCAGGTCGGCGGCGGCGTACCGGGCGTCCAGACCGGCGCCGGTGCGCGGGCCGATGAGCACGACCCGGCCGGTCAGCCCGAACCCGGCGATCAGGCCGCGCAGGCTCGCGACGTGACCGGGGTCGCGGTCGAGGGGCCCCACACACTCACACGTCCAGGGCAGGTCCGTGAGAGTGCCGAGCGCCCGGACCAGCACGTCGTGGCCCTTGCGCGGGGTCACCGCGGCGACGCACAGCAGCCGGGACACGCCGTCGGTGCCGGGGGCGGCCGGCGCCGGATCGACACCCGGCGGGACGGCGCGCACCTCGGGAAGGCCGTGCCGTCCGGCCAGGTCACGGGCCGCGTGCGCGCTGGTGGCGATCACCACGGCGGCGGCGCGCAGGGTCTCACGTTCCGCGGCGTCCAGCGCGGCGGCCACCTCGGGCGGCAGGCCGGTCTCGTCGGCCAGCGGCAGGTGCACCAGCACGGCCACCCGCAGCCGCTTCGCCTCAGGCGCCACCACCTGCGGCATCGCGCACGCGATCAGCCCGTCCAGCAGCACCACCCCGCCGTCCGGGATCGTGCCGAGCGCCCGCGCCAGCCCCTCCCGGTCACCGGGCAGCGGCCAGGCGCCGGGCAGCGGGATCTCCCGTACCGTCCAGCCGAGAGCGCCGAGCCCCTGGCAGACGCGCCTGTCGTAGTGGTTGCCTCCGCTCGGCACCCGCGTGTCGTCCACGTCGCCGGGCAGCACGACGTGCACCGCCGCGGCGGCCGTCACAGGTCGCGCTCGTAGCTCGCCCAGGCGACGTGCGACTCGTGCAGGGTGACCGTGAGGCCGGTCAGGCCGCGGGCCTGCTCACCGAGGTCGCCGGCCTCGACACGGGCGGCGAGACGGTCGGCGATGACCTTGGCGAGGAACTCGGTGGTGGTGTTGACACCCGCGAAGTCCGGCTCGTCGTCCAGGTTGCGGTAGTTCAGGGCGGCGAGGACGGTCGACAACTCCCGGGTGGCCAGCCCGATGTCGACCACGATGCCGTCGGAGTCCAGCTCGGGGCGGCGGAACGTGGCGTCCACGACGAACGTCGCGCCGTGCAGGCGCTGCGCGGGGCCGAACACTTCGCCGCGGAAGCTGTGCGCCACCATCAGGTGATCGCGGACGGTGATGCCGAACAAATCTGGTCAACCTCCAGCAGGGTGGTACACGACGCGGTGGCACAGGCCAGGTATGCCCCCACTCGTCATACGCGCGAGAACCTCGGGCAGTTCATCGAAGGGAGACTCGCTCGTGATCAACGCGTCGTACGCGGGGTCGGCGAGCAGGCGCAGCGCCAGGGCCATGCGCTCGGCGTACGTGCGGCGGCGAGCCGGGGAGACGGTGCCCACCTGGCTGGCGCGGATGCTCAGGCGGCGGGAGTGGAAGGCCTCACCGAGCGGGACGGCCGGGCGGCGGTCGCCGTACCAGCTCAGCTCGATCACCGTGCCCTCGGGGGCGAGCAGCTCCAGGGATCGCGCGAGGCCCGCCTCGGTGGCGCTGGCGTGCACCACCAGATCGCACTCCCCGTCGGCGACGTCCGGCGTCGCGAACCCGACCCCGAGCGCCCGCGCGACGTCCGCCCGCGCCGGGTCCACGTCCACGATCTGCACCCGCGCCCCCGGGATCCGGCCGAGCAGCCGCGCCACGCAGCAGCCCACCATGCCCGCGCCGACCACCGCGATCCGGTCGCCCACCAGCGGCGCCGCGTCCCACAACGCGTTCACCGCCGTCTCCACCGTGCCGGCCAGGATCGCCCGCGCGGCGGGCACCTCCGGCGGCACCGGGGTCACCGCGCCGACCGGCACCACGTACCGGGTCTGGTGGGGGTAGAGGCAGAAGACGGTGCGGCCCGGCCAGCCCGGCGGCCCCTCCTCGACGACACCCACACTGAGGTAGCCGTACTTGACCGGGGCGGGGAAACCGCCCTCCTGGAACGGGGCCCGCATCACCTCGTGCTGGCTGCCCGGCACGCCGCCGCGGAACACCAGCGTCTCGGTGCCCCGGCTCACCCCGGAATAAAGCGCACGGACCTGGACGTCACCGTCGCATGGCGGTGGCACGGCGACGGTCCGTATCTCCCCCGCGCCGGGTGAGCGCAACCAGAAAGCGCGCGCCTCGCGCTCCATCGGCAATCCTCGGCAATCGTGAGTTTCTCGGAATTCGCCCAATTTCGGGCAGGTCTCCGGCAATGATATGGGCCACGCCTGGTCCGGGGCGTGTGTGACAGGAGGTACGTGAGTGGCGACACTCGATTGGCGAGGCACCGGCATCACCGTCAGAGAACCGGTTCTGGGCATCGCCGCACAGATCGTCTTGCTCGCCGCGATGTGGATCGTGGTGGGCCTCGGCCCCGCCGCCTGGGTCGCCGGCACCACCTACGCCGTGATCCTCTCCGCCATCCTCACCTACGCCCTCCTCCGCTCCCGCGCCCGCTCCCTGGGCCCCGCCGGCCTCGTCACCCTGGCCCGCGCCGAGCTGGTAGGCGCCGTGACGGCCCTGGTCACCATGTCCACCCTGGGCAAACCCACCCCCACAGCCCTCCTGGTGACCCTGGCCACCGTAGCCCTGATCCTCGACGCCGTGGACGGCCAGGTAGCCCGCCGCACCCACACCGAGTCCCCGCTGGGCGCCCGCTTCGACATGGAGGTGGACGCGTTCCTCATCCTCGTCCTCAGCGTCCACGTCTCCGCCACAACAGGCCCCTGGGTCCTCGCCATCGGCCTCATGCGCTACGCCTTCGCCACCGCCGCCTGGCTCGCCCCCTGGCTCAAGGCCCCCCTGCCACCGAGCTTCGCGCGGAAGACCGTAGCCGCCGTCCAAGGCATCCTCCTGGTGACGGCGAGCACCCAAGCCCTCCCGCCGAACCCCACCACCCTCCTGGTGGCCACCGCCCTGACCACCCTGACGTGGTCCTTCACCCGCGACATCCTGTGGCTGCACCGCAACCGCCCGACCAGACCGCTCAACGCTCGTCCCCAAGCACCGGCTTGACATCCAGCACCGGCGTCCCGTCCAGCGCCTCCAGGTCCCGCACCCGCACCCGCGTCCCCTCCACCGCCAACACGGTCACCCGATGCAACCCGATCGGATTCGGCCGATCCGGCGACCGCGTACTGAACACCCCCGTAAGCGCCCGCGACACATCCCCCCGAGGCCGCACCACCAGCACATCCCGCCGCCCCCGATCCAGCCACGTCAACACCAGCACCTCGTCCCCCACCCGAAGATCCCCCGCCGCCTCAGCCACCTCAGGCACGAACACCACCCACGCGTCCGGTGCCCCCTCATCTCCCTGCCTGGGCGCACTGTCCCGATCCGTCAGCTCCGACTCGACCCACCCCACCGGCCGCACCTCGTACACCGCACCGTCCACGACCCCTCCTCCATCGATCATCACCAACAGGAACATGCTCCCGCACCAGAGAAAGGGGTGAGCCACCGAGCGGGATAGCCTGGCCGAATGCCCGAGCTCCAGCGTCTCCGTCTCGACCATGGTCCTGCTCTGCTCGCGTTCGAGAAAGAGAACCGCGCTTATTTCGCCGCGTCGATCCCCGACCGCGGTGACGACTATTTCGCCCGATTCGATGAACGGCACACCGCCCTGCTCGCAGAACAAGCCGCCGGGGTGTGCCACTTCCACGTGCTCGTGGACAACGGGGGCAGGGTTGTGGGACGCGTGAACCTGATCGACGTGGTGGACCGCTCGGCCGATCTGGGATACCGGATCGCGAACTCAGCCGCCGGACAAGGCCTGGCCACCCAAGCGGTTCATCAGGTCTGCACCCTGGCCTCAACCGAGTACGGCCTCACCACCTTGAGGGCCGCCACGACACTGGACAACGCCGCTTCGCAAGCCGTCCTCACCCGCACGGGCTTCGTCCCCGTAGGCGAGACCGTGTTGGACGGCCGCCCGGGGCTCCAGTACGAACGACACCTGGAGCCGACCGCACACGCAGCACTCGACAGCGACATCTGACACCACGCATGGCGCTTCCCCCTGCGCCGGTGATGGTCGTGGTCAGAAAATGCACCATTGACGAGACGATGGCGGCACCGCCGACGTCGAGGTGTTCTGCATCGCGTCGCGGGACGGGCCGTGTAGCCGTTCGGCCAGGGTCGCACCAAGAAGAAACAGCGCCGAAGGCACCATTTCCGAGGACGGGCGGCACTTGTCGACGGGCGGCACCGCGGGTTGCCGCGGGATGTGGCAGGGCCCCTCCTTTCCCGGGGATGGAGAGGAGGGGCCCTGCGGGGGCCCACCTCTCCGACGGGGGCGGGGAGAGGTGGGTGGCTTGGGGGGTTACTTCGCGTTGGCGGCGGACCAGTCGGTGTAGGTGTAGGGGTTGTCGTGCACCGTTACCTTGGGGACTTCGGGGTTCATGCCTGCTTTCCAGGCTTCTTCGCCGAGGGTGGTCGTCAGGTGGGTGACGGTGTTGGCCACGGCTTGGCGGGCGGGGGTGAGGTCGATGCCTGCCAAGTGGTGGTTGTGTTTGACGATACGGCCGTTGATCAGGACGGTGTGGACGTCGGCGCGCTGGGCTTGGAAGACCACGTGGCCGTAGGGGTTGAGCAGGGGGAACATGGCGGGGCTCGTGTCGTTCTTGATCAAGACGATGTCGGCTTTCTTGCCTGGTTCCAGGCTGCCTACCACCGAGTCGAGGCCCAGGGCCTTGGCGCCGCCGCGGGTGGCCCAGTCGACGACGTCCTCGGCTCTGAGGACGCAGTGGGTGACGGTTTCGGTGCGGGCGTGGGCTTCCAGGTGTTCGCGGGAGCGGTCGGCGCTCAGGGTGGAGCGCATGGCGGAGAACAGGTCGCCGCTCCACCACACGCTGGTGTCCATGGAGAGGGACGCGGGGATGCCGTGGCGGCGCAACCGCCAGCTCGGGGGGTAGCCCTGGCCGGCGCTCTGCTCGCTCTCGGTGGAGATGGAGACGGAGCCGCCGGTGGCGGCGATGCGGTTGTAGGAGTCGGGGGTGAGGGTGGCGGCGTGCACGTAGACGGTGGACGGCGTCATGAAGCCGTTCTCGTGCATGAGGCGGATGCCGTCGTCGTTGGTGGCGCCCCAGACGCCGGCGTGGGTGGTGACGGGGGCGCCGAGTTCGCGGGCGACCTCGAAGGCGGCGCGTTCGGGGAAGGCGGGGTCGCCGGTGACGTCGAAGGCCATCTGGAAGCCCAGCATGTCGCCGCGGCCGTGCAGGCGGCGGTTCACGAAGTCGCGGAACTCGGGGGCGGCGGACCATTCCCAGGGGGCGGCCTGGATGTTGCCGTACGCGAGCACGTACCGGCCGGGCACGCTCTCCAGGGCGTCCACGGCGGCGTCGGCGTGGTCGATGGTCCGCAGGCCGTGGGACCAGTCGACGAGCGTGGTCACTCCGGCGTCGATGGCCTCGATGGCGGAGAGCAGGTTGCCGGCGTAGATGTCCTCGGGGCGGAAGATCTTGCCCCATTCCAGGTAGTACCAGACGAAGTACTGGGTGAGGGTCCAGTCGGCGCCGTAGCCGCGCATCGCGGTCTGCCACAGGTGGCGGTGGGTGTCGATCATGCCGGGCATGAGGATGCCGCCGGTCGCGTCGACCACCAGGGCGTCGTCCGGGGCGGACAGGCCGTGCCCGACGGCTTCGACGTGTTCGCCGGCGACGAGGACGTCGGCGTCGCGCAGGACGGTATGCCGGTCGTCCATGGTGAGCACGGTGCCGTCGCGGAACAGCACCGGCCTGCCTGGGCCGAGGTCACCGGTGCCTGGGGTCGCAGCGCTCATGCCGCCCCACACTCCCTGCTTCAACGGACATATGTCCGTACAGCGGTCTAGAAATAGTGATGTAACAATGAAGTGAGGGAATTCCTCTGTCAAGAGCCATTCACCCGCTGTGGCCGCTGTGCGGACACCACGCCGCCGCCGAATTAAAGTCGTACGCGTCCCGTCCCCGAGTGAACGAGAGAACCGCCATGGCGCGCCAGCAGACCGGCCCCGACTTCATCGAGGCGCTCGCCCGCGGGCTCGACGTGATCAAGGCCTTCGAGGCCGGGCGGCCGGTCATGTCGCTCACCGACGTGGCGACCGCCACGGGCCTGGCCCGCCCCACCGCCCGGCGCATCCTGCTGACCCTCCACGAGCTCGGCTACGCCAGGCCCGAGCACGGCGGTTACGCGCTGACCCCCCGGGTGCTGGAGCTCGGCGTGGCGTACGTGCGCTCGATGAGCCTCTGGGAGGTGGCCCGGCCGCACATGGAGCGCCTGGTGGAGCGCACCGGCGAGTCGTCCTCGATCGCCCAGCTCGACGGCTCGGACATCGTGTACGTGGCCAGGGTCGCCGTCCCGAAGATCGTGACGCTGGCGGTGGGCATCGGCACGCGTTTCCCCGCCCTGCAGACCTCGCTCGGCAAGGTGCTGCTCGCCGGGTTGCCGCCGGCCGAGGTGGAGCGTGTGCTGGCCGAGCCGAGCCGTTCGGGCGTGACCCCCCGGTGGCGTCCGGGTCCCGAGGAGCGGGACGCGGTGCTGCGCGAGGTGCGGGCCCGGGGGTGGGCGATCACCGACCAGGAGCTCGCGCTCGGCATCAGGTCGGTGGCGGCGCCGCTGCGTGACGGTGACGGCCGGGTCGTCGCGGCGCTGAACGTCAACGCGCACGCGGCCGAGACCGCCGTCGAGAAGCTGGCCGATGAGCACCTGCCGCTGCTGCTGCAGACCGCGGGGGCGATCAGCGCCGACTGGGCGCGCCACCAGTCGGTGCCGCAGGTCACCATGGGCACGGCCTCCTGAGCCCGGCTTGACATCGGCGTGAGGGCGGCAAGAGACTGCCCGAAACGGACCATCGTCCGTCTGGTGGACGAGAGGATGCGGCACCCACGATGACTTCCCTCGGCGACAGCGACGCCGCGCCCCCGCGCGGGCCTCTGTCGGGACTGCTCGTGGCGGACTTCTCCCGGGTGCTCGCCGGGCCGTACGCCACGATGCTGCTGGCCGACCTCGGGGCCGAGGTCGTCAAGGTGGAGAGTCCCGGCGGCGACGACACCCGCACCTGGATGCCCCCGGTCCGCGACGGCGTCTCGACGTACTACCTCGGCGTCAACCGCAACAAGCGCTCCATCGCCCTCGACCTGACCGACCCCGCCGACCTCGAGGTGGCGCGGGAACTGGCCCGCCGCGCGGACATCGTGCTGGAGAACTTCAAGCCCGGCGGCCTGCGCAAGTACGGCCTCGACCACGCCACGGTGCGCGAGGGCAACCCCACGGTGGTGTACGCCTCGATCAGCGGCTTCGGCTCCGGCGCCGGGGCGTCCATCCCCGGGTACGACCTCATCGTGCAGGCGATGTCCGGCCTGATGAGCCTCACCGGCGACCCCGGCGGGCCGCCGTACCGGGCGGGCATCTCGGTGTTCGACGTGATGACCGGCCTGCACGCGGTCATCGGCGTGCTCGCCGCGCTGCGCCACCGCACCGAGACCGGCGAGGGCCAGCACGTCGAGGTCAACCTGTACTCCTCGGCGCTGTCGGGCCTGGTCAACCAGACCAGCGCGGTGGCGGCGGGCGGCGTGGTGCCGTTCCGCATGGGCAACGCGCATCCCAGCCTGTTCCCGTACGAGCCGCTGCCCACCGCCGACGGCGACCTGATCATCACCGCGGGCAACGACGGCCAGTTCCGCAAGCTGTGCGGGGTACTCGGCGTGCCTGAGCTGGTGGACGACCCCCGTTTCCTGCGCAACCAGGACCGCACCGCCAACCGCGAGGAGCTGCGTCCGCTGCTGGTCGAGCGGCTGCGCACCCGCCCCAAGATGGAGTGGTTCCGCGAGCTCATCGCGGCCGGCGTGCCGTGCGGGCCGATCAACACCGTGGACGCCGGTGTCGCGTTCGGCGAGGAGATCGGCCTGGACCCGGTGGTCGAGGTCGGCGAGGGCGACCGCATGGTGCCGTCGATCCGCAACCCCATCCGCTTCTCCGCCACCCCGGCGCGGTACGACCTGCCGCCGCCGCGGCTCGGCGAGCACGGCGCGGAGATCAGGGAATGGCTGGCCGAGCCGGTCGAGGAGACGCCATGAGCGAGAACGGCCTGAGCTTCCCCACGTCCATCGGGACGTCCGACCCGGCGACCATCCGGCTGCTCGGCCAGGACCTCGCCGCGGACCTCATGGGCAGGGTCGGGTTCGGCGAGCTGGCGTTCTGGCTGGTGGCGGGGCGGCGGCCGTCGCCGCAGGAGACCCGGGTGTTCGAGACCGTTCTGGTGGCGCTGGCCGACCACGGCTTCACGCCGACCGCCATCGCGGCCCGCCTGACGTACCTCAGCGCGCCGGACTCGGTGCAGGGCGCCCTGGCCGCGGGCCTGCTCGGCGGCGGATCCCGGTTCCTCGGCGTCACCGAGGACTGCGGCCGGTTCCTCGCCGACGTGCTCGCCGCCCACGACGGCCCCCCGCCGGCGGACGACGACGGCTACGACGCGCTGGCGCTGAAGGCCCTCACCGAGGCCCGCGCCGCGCGCAGGCTGGTGCCCGGCCTCGGCCACCCCGTGCACAAGGAGCAGGACCCGCGCACCCCCGTGCTGCTGGACATCGCGGAACAGGAGGGCCTGCGCGGCCCCCACCTGCGGCTGTTCGAGGCGATCGGCCGGGTGCACCCGCCGGTGCTCGGCCGCACGCTCCCGCTGAACGGCGCCGGGGTGTGCGGCGCGGCGCTCGCCGACCTCGGACTGCCGGTCGACCTGCTGCGCGGCTTCGCCCTGCTGGCCCGCGCGGCCGGTCTGCTCGGCCACATCGCCGAGGAGCGGCGCCGGCCGATCGGCATGGACGTCTACCTCGCGGTGGACCGCAACGCCGTGTACACCGGCGCCGGCGCACCCCCCGACCCGAGCGGGGAGTCCGGCGACGGCCACCCCGCGCCGCCCGCCGCGTCCTAGACCCGCGGCCCGTCCCCGGCCACTTTCCCGGAGGTCCCATGGCAACACTCGCCGCGGTGATCGCTTCGACGCATCACCCCTTCTACTACCGGGCGAGCACGGCGCCGCCCGAGGAACGGCCGCCCTTCGCCGACGAGTGGGTGGCCAAGATCACGGCGTTCCGTGAGACGCTCACCCGGGCACGTCCCGACGTGCTGGTGATGGTCGGCTCCGACCACTTCCACCAGCTCTGGCTGGACAACATGCCGCAGTTCCTCATCGGCAAGGCGCCGTTCTACGACGCCGGCTACTACAACGAGGAGCGGGAGTTCGGCCTGCCCCGCATGCTGCTGCGCGGGGACGAGGACCTGTCGTCCCACATGCTGCGCGGCGGCATCGACGCCGGCTTCGACCTGGCGTTCAGCAACGAGCTGCGCATCGACCACAGCATCACGTGCCCGATCATCACGCTGCGGCCGGAGGCGGACCTGCCGATCGTGCCGGTCTACACCAACATCTTCGCGCCGCCGCTGCCGCAGCCCAAGCGTTTCGTGCAGCTCGGCCAGATGATCCGCGAGCTGGTGGAGTCCTGGCCGAGCGACCTGCGGGTGGCCGTGATCGGCACCGGGCACCTGTCGCTGGAGCTCGGCGGGCCGCGCCAGTTCGGCCCGCACGGCCCGGACCCGGAGTTCGACCGCAAGGCCGTGGAGTGGATCGCGAGCGGCGACATCGAGGGCAGCCTCGCCGAGGTGACGCTGGACAGCCTGTGGACGCCGGGCAACGCCACCCACGGCTTCATGGACTTCATGCTCATGATGGGCGTCGCGGGCGCGGGGGCGAAGGCCGACCACGTGGACACGCTCGACCTGTTCCACACCATGGAGGCTTACTTCACCTGGTACCCGGGCGGTGCACCCGAATGAGCAAGTACCTCATCGACAAGTTCCTGTTCACCGTGGACCGCGACCCCGAGCTGGTCGAGCGGTACCGCGAGGACCCGCGCGGCACCGTCACCTGGTGGGAGGCCGAGCGGGCCGGCTCGATACTCAACTGCCACAGCGGCGAGGCCGGCACGTGGCTGAAGTTCGAGGACGACGAGCGGGAGGCCCTCGCCGCGCACGACCACGTCAAGCTGTTCGAGCTCGGCGCGCATCCGTTCCTCACGCTCACGCTGTTCATCGCGATGTTCGAGCGGGACTACGACGAGCCGCTGGGATTCCAGCTCGCGTACGCCGCGCGGCTCGCCCACTTCGACCTGCCCTACCCCGACATCGCCACCTGAGGGGCTGAACATGCGCGCCGCGTTCATCCGGGAATGCGGTCGGCCGCCCGAGGTCGCCGCGCACCGGGCCGTGCGCCGCGACGGTGACGCCGTCGTCGCGGTGACGGCCGCGCCGATCACCCCGCTGGACGTGCTGTGCGCGACCGGCACCTCGTACTTCGGCCGCCCCGTGCTGCCGTACGTGCCGGGTGTGCAGGGGGTGGGCGTCGTCGAGGAGGCGGCGGCCCTGGCGCCCGGCACCCGGGTGTGGTTCCCGACGGACGCCGGGATGCGTCCCGGGGACGGCAGCATGGCCCGCCGGTGCGTGGTGCCGGAGAGCGACCTCGTGGTGCTGCCGGACGAGGTGGACGACCTGCAGACCGCCGCGCTCGGCCTGTCCGCGGTGGCGGCGTGGGCGGCGCTGACCTGGCGGGCCGGGTTCCGGGCGGGTGAGCAGGTGGTGGTGCTCGGCGCGGGCGGTGTGGTCGGGCAGGTCGCGGCGCAGGCGGCGCGGCTGCTCGGGGCGCGGCGGGTGGTCGCCGTGTGCCGTCCGGGGGCCGCCGAGGAGCGGGCCAGGGCGGCGGGGGCGGACGCCGTCGTGACCCTGGTCCCCGGCGAGGACGCCTCCGCGCTGGCCGGGCGGCTGTCGCACGCGGTGGACGGCGGTGTGGACGTGGTGATCGACCCGGTGTTCGGGGTGCCCGCCACGGCCGCCACCCGGCTGCTCGCCCCGCACGGCCGGCTGGTCAACCTCGGCGGCACCGCCGGGGAGAGCGCCACGTTCGACTCGGCGGTGCTGCGCGGCCGGTCCGCCGCCGTCCTCGGCTACACCAACAACGACCTGCCGGCCGGACGCAAGGGCGAGGTGCTGCGCGAGGTGCTCACCCACGCCGCCGCCGGGCACATCCGTGTGGCGTACGAGGCCGTACCGCTGGACGACATCGGCGGCGCGTGGTCCCGGCAGGCGGGCGGCACGGCGGAGCACCGGCTGGTCATCGTCCCGTGAGCCCGTCGCGCCTGCGGCGCAGGAAGTCGCGTTCCGCGGCGTTGGCGGTGCGGGCCATCGCGGCGTCGTAGGCCCGCGCCGCCTCGTCCGCGTGACCGAGGCGGCGCAGCAGGTCGGCGCGGACGGCGTGGTACAGGTGGTAGCCGGAAAGGCCGAGGCCCTCGACGATGGCGAGACCCGCGCCGGGCCCGTCCACCTCGGCCACCGCGACCGCGCGGTTGAGCGCCACGACCGGGGTGGGGGTCAGGGACAGCAGCAGGTCGTACAGCCGCAGGATCTGCCCCCAGTCCGTGGCCGCGGCCACCGGGGCGTCGGCGTGCACCGCGTTGATCGCCGCCTGCACCTGGTACGGCCCCGGCCGGTCGCGCCGCAGGCAGCGGCGCACCAGGTCCTGCCCCTCGGCGACGAGCTCGCGGTCCCACAGGCCGCGGTCCTGCTCGGCCATCGGCACGAGGGCGCCGCCCGGCGTGGTGCGGGCGGCCCGGCGGGACTCGATGAGCAGCATCAGCGCCAGCAGCCCGAGCACCTCCGGCTCGTCCGGCATCAGCTCCGCGAGCACCCGGCCGAGGCGCACGGCCTCCGCGCACAGCTCGGCACGGGTGAGGTCCTCGCCGCCGCCGGCCACGTACCCCTCGTTGAAGATCAGATAGATCACCGCGAGCACGGGACGCAGCCGGTCCGGCAGGTCGGCCTCGGCGGGCACGCGGTACGGGATGCGCGCGTCGCGGATCTTGCCCTTGGCCCGGACCAGGCGCTGCGCCATCGTCGCCTCCGGCACCAGGAACGCCCGCGCGATGCGCGCGGTGGTGAGCCCGCCGAGCAGCCGGAGCGTCAGCGCCACCTGGGCGGCGGGGGCGAGCGCGGGGTGGCAGCAGGTGAAGATCAGCCGGAGCCGGTCGTCGCGCACGGGGCCCTCCTCGGCCGGTTCGTCGCGGGCGTGCAGCAGGGCGGCCTCGGCGTGCCGGTCCTCGCGGGACGCCTCGCGGCGCAGCCGGTCGATCGCCCGGTTGCGGGCCGTGGTGATGATCCAGCCCGCCGGGCTCGGCGGCGTGCCGGTGGCCGGCCAGGTGCGCACGGCCGTCGCGAAGGCGTCCTGGACCGCTTCCTCGGCGAGGTGGATGTCACCGAAGACGCGGACCAGGACGGCCACCGCGCGCCCGTACTCGGCGCGGAAGACGCGGTCGATCTCCGCGGCGGACGGGACCTCCACTCAGCCGCCGACGCCGTGGAAGGGCCGCACCTCGATGGGGAGCAGACCGATCGCCTCGGCCAGCTTGCGGCCCCAGGCGAGCGCCGCGTCCAGGTCAGGCGCCTGGATGATCGTGAAGCCGCCGATGTGCTCCTTGCCCTCGGTGTAGGGCCCGTCGGTCATCAGCACCTCGCCGTCCTTCGGCCGCAGCACGGTGGCGGTGCTCGGCTCGTGCAGGGCGCCGTTGAAGACCCAGGCGCCGGCCTCCTTCATCTCGCGGTTCAGCGCGGCCAGCCGGCGCAGAATGGGGTCCATCACGTCGGGACCGGGGGCCGGGCCGTCGGGCTGGTAGATGGTGAGCATGTAGTACTGCGTGTCCACGTTCCCTCCACAGGGGTGCGAGGTGTGTTCTCACCTCCTACACGAACGGCGTGCCACGACATCGACGGTCCGCGCGGTGGATTCTTCCGCTACCTCGCCGCGCCTTCCAGGTAGCGGGCCAGCGCGTCGAGGGTGGGGAGGCGGTAGAGCAGGGTCATCGGCACGGGGCGGCCGAGCCAGTCGGCCAGTTCGGTGTGCAGCTCGGCCATGGCCAGGGAGTCCAGCCCGTGTTCGTCGATCGGGCGGCACGGGTCCACCTCCCCCTCGGGACGGCCGAGGTGCCCGGCGACGCGGCACACCAGCCACGTGCGGATCTCGTCGGCGGCCCGGTGGCACGGCATCGCGGGCACCACGGTGCGGGGACGGCCCGGCGCGGGCGTCTCCGGGGCCAGGACCACCTCGGCAACACCCAGTTCGTCCGCGATGTCCTGCACCGGGGCGTCGGCTTCCCCGTCGCCCGTGACGACGGCTTCGGCGGGGACGGGCTCGCGAGCGACGTCCTCACGCGAGGGCACGACTTCCTCAGGCGGGGGTGCGACCTCCTCAGGCGGGGGTGCGACATGCTCACGCGGGGGTGCGACCTTCTCAAGCCGGGGTGCGACGTGCTCACGCGGGACGGCCTTCTCACGCGGGGGTGCGACGTGCTCGCGCGGGCGCGGGACGGCCGGTGGGGGGACGGTCTGTCTCTGGACGGCCCCCGGCTGGGTGGCGCCGCCCGTGACCAGGTGGATCACGGGGCGCTCGGCAGGTGTGGTGAAGAAGCGGCGCACCAGCTCACGGGCGTACGCGATGTTCGCCTCGATCAGCTCGAACGCGAGCAGGCTGCCCGCGTGGTAGGTGCGCTCCACCCCCTGGGACCGCTCGATCCTGTCCAGGATCCCGGACGCCACGTCGGCGGTGCCGAAGTGCGGCATGAACGGCCAGCGGACCACCCGGTCCACCTCCTCCAGGCGCCCGCCGATCCGTTCCAGACTCTCCGCCGTCCGGGCCACCAGGGCGTCCTCGTCCAGGCCCTCCGCGCCGTAGCAGTAGCAGGTGCACACGTCCTGGTCGGCGTACCGGCTGTGGTAGGCGACCAGCCCCTCGGCCGGGCCGGGGAACAGGAAGAAGCCGTGCCGGGGCACCCCGGAGACCCGGCACACCACCGTGCGGTAGTCGATGGTGCGGATCCGGGAGGCGACGTGACGCTCCAGGTCGGTGGGGGTCGCCAGCAGGGGCAGCACACGGTCGAGAGGCACGGTGAGCACCAGGTCGTCCGCCTCGACCACGCCCGATCCGGTGCGCACGGTGACGCCGTCCGGCCGGCGTTCGATCGACTCGATCCGCGCGCCGACCCGCACGTCGGTCAGTTCCTCGGCCACCTGCCGCCACAGCCGCGCGAAGCCACCCTTGATGGTGAAGGTGCCCGAGCGCCGGTCCAGGGAGTGGTTCGCGGGGATCAGGCCGGTGTGCTCGGCGTACGTGACGAAATACAGCGCCGGGATGTCCCCGGTGAGCGGGCCGTACCCCGCGCTGGTGTAGCCGGTGCCGAGGGCTGTGATCAGCCCGTTGAGGCCGAGCTCGCGCAGCAGGTGCGTCGCCGGGCGGGCCAGCGCGGCGCCGCTGTGGACGAGGCCGGTGCGGCCGGCGTGCGGGAAGTACTCATCGCGCAGGTGGCGGTAGCGCCCGATCACCTCGGGCGCCGGGAACGGCACCGGGTCGGCGCGCCGCCGCGCGGTGTCGTACACCAGGGCCGGGGTCGCGGGCTCGGTCTCGACGCCGAGCTCACAGGCCAGGCTCATCAGCTCGGTGTACCGGGTCGTGCAGATGTGCGCGCCGAGGTCGTACGCCCGGCCGTCCACCCGCACCGAGGCGGCCTTGCCCGCGACCTCCCCGGCGCTCTCCAGGACCACGGCGCGGTGGCCGAGGCGCTCCAGTTCGCGGGCCACGGTGAGGCCGCTCGCCCCGGCGCCGACCACGCAGACGGTCCGCCGTTCCGGGCCGGCCTCCGCCGGGGACTCGCGCACCGTGAGGGTGATCTTCCGCGGCCGGGGACGCTTGGGGGCGGAGGCGAGGCGGGAGCGGGCCGCGTGAGCCGGGCCGTAGGCGAGGGCACGCAGGTGGTTGATGGAGGCGGTCTCGTACGGGGTGCGGGCGAGGGCGATGCCGAGCCCGTCGGGGGCCACCACCGGGTGGAACACCAGTTCCTCGCCGGTGATGCCGTCCAGCAGGCCGTCGAACCGCACGGTGGCCAGGGTCCGGTACGGGTACCGGTTCTCGGGCCACTCCCTCGACGCGTCAAGCAGGGCCCGGTTGGCGTCCGGGTCGTCGCCGAGGGGGTGGCGCTGCACCTGGAGCAGCATCGTGAAGCCGCCCTCGGCGATCCGGGACCGCACGTCGTTCCACAGCAGCGACGGCAGGCGGTCGTCCGCCGGGTCGCGTTCCAGGGACTTCGGCGGGGCCGGCGGGAAGCGGCGGCCCCCGGGGTCGTGGAACCCGGCGTCCGGGGCGTGCTCGGTGGCGAGCACCCGGTATCTGATCAGCTCAGGACCTTCGTCCGTCACGTGGAGGCGGGGCGCTTTGGAGTAGTAGTGGTAAGCGACGAACGAGACGGCCTCGCGGACGCCGTCCCACAGCGCCTCCCGCATGCCGGGGAACTCGCGGGCCAGTTCCTCGTGCGCTTCGTCGCCGCCGAACACGAACTTCGTGAACGCCGCCGCGTGCGGCACGAACAGGCGCCGCCCGGTGGTCATCGTCAGGTTGAACGGCGACAGGCCCGGGTCGCCGGGGTCCTCCGGGTCGAGGAACATCAGCGACAAGCCGCGCAGGTCGGGCGCGACGTCGTCGGAGGACACCGAGTTGCTGAACCGCGCGAGGACCGGGTACCGCAGTCCCGCCGCGAAGAACGGGTGCGGGGACGCGCCCTCGGTGACCTCGATCTCCCCCCGCACGCCCACCGAGTCAGCGAACATGAATCGCCGTCCCGTCGCCCGGGTGCCCTTGACCACCGGACGGTATCGATTCAGCAGCTGCCGGAACTCCTCGTCGACCGCCTGCAACTCCGGATCGCCCGCGCCGGCCGATCCACGCACCCCGGGGACGACGATCCGGTGCACCATCACACACCCCGTTCCTGCGGGCTCACCGGCCAGGCGGTGGCCTCGCCCCTCAGGTACGCCTCGCGGCAGGCGGCGCGGCGGACCTTCCCACTGGTGGTCTTGAGCACCAGGCCGCGGGGGCCGAGCACGACCTCGGTGGCGATGCCGTGGTCCCGGCGCACGGTGCCGCGGACCGCGCGGACGATCTCGGCGGCCTCGCCGGGGCCGGGCGCGTCGCCGTTGGTCTCGACGAAGACGACCAGCCGTTCCCCGGCGGCCTCGTCACGCGGGGCGGGCACGGAGAAGGCGGCCACACCGCCGGGGCGGATCGCGGGGTGGGCGCCGCGCAGGCCGTCCTCGATGTCCTGGGGGTAGTGGTTGTGGCCGCGGATGATGATGAGGTCCTTGAAGCGGCCGGTCACGAACAGCTCGCCCTCGTGGACGAACCCGAGGTCCCCGGTGCGCAGGTAACGGCGCGGGTCGCCGTCCGCCACCGCCGCGCCGAACGTCGCCTCGGTCTCCTCGGGCAGGCCCCAGTACCCTCTGGCCTTGGTCACCGAGTCCACCCAGATCTCGCCGACCTCCCCCGGGCCGCAGGGCGCCGCGGTGTACGGGTTCACGATCCGCATCCGCGCGCCGGGCTTGGTCACCCATCCGCAGGCGTAGTACGACGCCGCCGGCCGCCCGTCGGCCTCGCCGGTCAGCGGCACGGCCCTGCCCCGCTCGATGGCGGCGGCGTCCACGCGCAGCGGGCCGCTGCCGCCCATGCTGATGCTGAGGGTGTGCTCGGCCATGCCGTACGTCGGGTAGAAGGCGTGCGGCGGGAAACCGGCCGGGGTGAACGCTTCGAGGAAGCGCTGCACGGTGGCGGGGCGGATCAGTTCGCCCGAGGAGCCGACGACGCGCAGCGAGCCGAGGTCCCACTCCGCGCGCTGCTCCGGGGTGGTCTTGCGGGTGATCAGGTCGAACGCGAAGTTGGGTGCCGCGGTGTGGGTGGCACGCACCCGCGAGATCACCTCGAACCACAACGAGGGCTTGCGCAGGAAGCTGAGCGGCGACAGCACGTACGTGCGCGCCGAGTGGCCGACGACGGTGTTGAGCAGGAAGCTGATCAGCCCGAGATCGTGGAAGTGCGGCACCCAGGTGACCGCCACGGTCTCGTCGCCCAGCCCGAGGTCCCGCGCGATGGCGATCAGCTCGTGGTGGATGTTGCGGTGGCTCACCACCACCCCTTTGGGTGTGCCGGTGGACCCGGAGGTGTACTGCAGGAACACCGGCTCGTCGAGATCGCCCGGCTCGTACCACCCGTCGAACACGTCGTCCGCGACGTCCCCTGGGGCGGTCCCCGGATGCGTGGACACCCACGGCACCGCGGGCCACCCGTCGTCCTCGGTCACCAGCAGCCGGTAGTCGTCGTGGGTGAGCAGGGCCGCCGCCCCGGCGCCCGCCACCACGGCGGACAGCACCTCCACGTCGTACCCGGGCCGGAACGGGTTGGGCGGCGCCACCGGCACGGGCACCACCCCGGCCGCCAGGCACCCGAGGAACGCGCTCACGAAGTCCAGCGACGGCAGGTAGACCAGCACGGCCCGCTCCCCCGGCCGCAGCCCGTGCTCCACCAGCAGCGCACGGATCCGCTCGGTCTCCGCCACCAGCCCCGTGACGTCGAGGGACGCGACGTCCCGCCCCGCCTCGTTCACGTACACCAGCAACACCCGCCGCGGCACCCGCTCGTACAACGCCCGCACCGCGGCCAGCAGCGTCCACTCGCCTTCGGGCAACCCCGGTACCACCCCGGCCCCCTGCCGTACGGACACTCCCCCGGAAGCGGTCACCGGCTACGTCCCCCTCAGCCCCCTGATGAACCGGACAAGCAGCTACATACTTACATATACCTCGCATTGTGCATTCTGAGAAACCGGCTCCGCGCCGGACCCGGAAATCGGGGCCGGCGCGGAGCGGACGGTCACGCGGCGTCGAGGCGGGCCAGTTCCTCCGGGGAGAGCTGGAGGTCCGCGGCCCTGGCCGAGTCCTCGATGGTCTCCGGGCGGGAGGAGCCGGGGATCGGGATCACCACGGGGGCCTTGGCCAGCATCCAGGCCAGGCAGACCTGCTGCGGGCTGACACCGTGGTCGCGGGCGACGTCGGTGAACGCGGTGAAGCGGTCGCCGAGGTCACCGGCCCGGGCGATGCCGCCGAGCGGGCTCCACGGCAGGAAGGCGATGTCCATCTCGGCGCACAGCTCCAGCTCGGGCTCGCTGGAGCGGAAGGCCGGCGAGAACTGGTTCTGCACGCTCACCAGTCGGCCGCCGAGGATCTCGTTCGCCAGGCGGATCTGCTCCGGATTCGCATTGGAGATGCCGGCGAAGCGGATCTTCCCGGCGTCCAGCAGGTCACGGATCGCGCCCACCGAGTCGGCGTAGGGCACCTTGGGGTCCGGGCGGTGGAACTGGTACAGGCCGATCGCCTCGCCGCCGAGGCGCTTGAGAGAGGCGTCGCAGGCCTGCTTGATGTAGTCCGGCGAGCCGTTGACGTACCAGGAGCCGTCGCCGGGGCGCAGGTGGCCGCCCTTGGTCGCCACCAGCACGCCCGAGGCGTCGCCCCCGTAGCTGGCCAGCGCCTGGGCGATCAGCACCTCGTTGTGACCGATGTCGTCGGCGTAGAGGTGGTAGGCGTCCGCGGTGTCGATCAGGGTGATCCCGGCGTCCAGCGCCGCGTGGATCGTCCGGATCGAGCGCCCTTCGTCCGGCCGCCCCTCGATGGACATCGGCATGCCGCCGAGCCCGATCGCCCCCACCTGCACGTCACCGATACGGCGTGTCTGCATGACGAACCTCCTCAAAGCCATCATCAGAAGCCACCCATAACCAGCGGACAGCCCATTACGCCACTAGCGCCGGGTTTGTTCGCTTTCTCACCTTAGGCCGAGGCAGGCATGGCCCGACGACCCCCTCCGCCCAGGGCGAAGGTCAGGAAAGGTGTAGGAAAGACACCAGCGCGTCTCCCACGAGCGGGGACCCGGCCCGGAGGGGGCAGGCAGTGATCATCAAGTCCGCCGACGTCGTGGTGACGAGCCCGGACCGCAACTTCGTCACCCTGCGCGTCGTCACGGACGAGGGACTCGCCGGCCTCGGCGACGCCACCCTGAACGGCCGCGAGCTCGCCGTGGCCTCCTACCTGCGCGACCACGTGGTCCCGCTGCTCATCGGCCGGGACGCGCACGCCATCGAGGACACCTGGCAGTTCCTCTACCGCGGGGCGTACTGGCGCAGGGGCCCGGTCACCATGGCCGCCATCGCCGCCGTCGACGTGGCGCTGTGGGACCTGAAGGCCCAGGCCGCGGGCATGCCGCTGTACCAGCTCCTCGGCGGCGCCAGCCGCACCGGGCTGCTCGCCTACGGCCACGCCAGCGGCCGGGACCTCCCGGAGATCTTCGACTCCATCCACCGCCACCTGGACGAGGGCTACCGCGCCATCCGCGTGCAGGCCGGCGTCCCCGGCCTGAACGCGATCTACGGCATCGCGGCCAACACCACCGCCCCCGGCAACACCGGCAAACGCTACGACCACGAGCCCGCCCAGCGTGCCGCCCTCCCCGCCGAGGAGGACTGGGACACCCGCGCCTACCTGCGCCACATCCCCGCCGTCTTCGAGGCCGTGCGGAACGAGTTCGGCCCCGCCCTCCCGCTGCTGCACGACGCCCACCACCGCCTCACCCCCATCGAGGCCGCCCGCCTGGGCAAGTCGCTGGAGCCCTACGACCTGTTCTGGCTGGAGGACTGCACCCCCGCAGAGAACCAGGAGGCGCTGCGTCTGGTCCGCCACCACACCACGACCCCCCTCGCCATCGGCGAGGTCTTCAACACCGTCTGGGACTATCAGCAGGTCATACGCGAGCAGCTCATCGACTACGTGCGCTCCGCCGTCACCCACACCGGCGGCGTCACCCACCTGAAGCGCGTGCTGGAGTTCGCCGCCCAGTACCAGATCAAGTCCGGCATCCACGGCCCCACCGACATCTCCCCTGTCGGCATGGCCGCGGCCCTCCACCTGGGGCTCGCCATCCACAACTTCGGCATTCAGGAGTACATGAGACACGGAGCGCTCACCGACACCGTCTTCCAGCAGTCCTTCACCTTCACCGACGGTCTCCTGCACCCCGGCGACCGCCCCGGGCTCGGGGTGACACTGGACCTTGAGGCGGCGGCCCGGTTCCCGTATCAGGCGGCGTATCTTCCTTTCAATCGCCTGCGGGACGGGACGCTCCACGAGTGGTAACGGGTATTTGTCCGTCAGTGTCGCGATCTGCGGTGATACGACGGAAATTAACGTTTACTCAGGGAATTCGCCCGCCATGGAGCACCACTCCTTAACCGGTATAGAACTGGGCGGAATGGTACTGTTCGTCGGCGAAGTGTCGCGACAAGGGGCTACCCTTGGCGCACCTTGAGTGATCATCCGATTCTGTGGGGTGGAGCTTGACGGTTCCTCGGGTCCTGGGGTTCAGAGGGCCGGAAAGAATCGGCGACTACCAGATCTCGGCGCTGCTCGGCGAGGGCGGGCAGGGCGCCGTCTACCTCGGCCGGTCGCCGGACGGCGCGCGGGTGGCCATCAAGGTGCTGCACCCGCGGTTCGCCGACGACCCCGAGCCCCGGCGGCGGTTCCTGCGCGAGGCGGAGGTCGCGGCGAGCGTCGCCGCCTTCTGCACGGCCAGGGTCCTCGGCACCGGCATCGCGGGCGACCAGCCGTACATCGTCAGCGAGTACGTCCCCGGGCCGTCCCTCGACCAACTGGTGCGGACCGACGGGCCGCGGACCGGCAGCGGCCTCGAGCGGCTGGCCGTCTCCACGCTGACCGCGCTGTCCTCCATCCACCGCGGCGGGATCGTGCACCGCGATTTCAAGCCGGCCAACGTCATCCTGGGTCCCGAGGGCCCTGTCGTGATCGACTTCGGCATCGCCCGCGCGCTCGACCACATGAGCCACAACACCCATCTGGTCGGCACCCCCGCGTACATGTCGCCCGAGCAGCTCACCGACCACCCGCTGACCCCGGCCTCCGACATGTTCTCGTGGGCCGGCACGATGGTCTTCGCGGCGACCGGGCGCGCCCCCTTCCCCGCCACGTTCATCCCGGCGATCCTGGCCGCGGTCCTGTACGGCGAACCCGACCTGACCGGCGTGCCCGAGCCCCTGCGCCGGCTCGTGGCCGCCTGCCTCGTGAAGGACCCCGCCGAGCGCCCGCGGGCCGACCGCCTGTTGCACGACCTCACCTCCGGCGACACGGTGAACCTGCGTCCGGCCGGCCGCCACTCCGCCGAACGCCGGCGGACCTCCCACCTGGCGGCCCCGCCGCGTCCCGCCCGCACGCTCGTCGACCCGTCCGCGACCCCGGCACCGGACCCGCACCCCACCTCCGCGCACCCCACCTCCGCGCACCCGGCCCCCGCGCACCCGGCCCCCGCGCACCCCACCTCCGCGAACCCCCCGGCGCCCGGCCAGGCGCACACCACGCGGGACCCCGTCCCTGACGGCCGCACGACCTCACTGGCCAGGCCGGGCCGCCGCCGTGGCGGACGCGGACGGGGGCCGCTGTACGCCGCCGCGGCCGTGGCCGCCGCCCTGGTGGTGACGGGAGCGCTGCTCGTCCCCTCGTGGTTCGGCGCCGCGCCCCCCGGGGCGTCCCTGGACCTCGGGTACTTCCCCAGGCTCGACGTCGCCGACCGCTTCACCGCGGACACCTCCACGCAGTACACCAGCCACCAGCCGAACCGTGCCGAGACCCTCCCCGAGCGCAAGGTCGGCGGCGGGAAGTACGCCGTGACGGCACCCGTCCCGTTCTTCAGCATGGTCACCGGTCCCGGCATGCCGTCCTCCGGCCAGGTGGTCAGCATCGTCACCGCGGGCCGGTTCGCGGGCACCGGCGGGCCCGAGGACAGCGTCTTCGTGGGCTGGGTGAAGAACGGCGGCAGCTACGTCACGGCCTGGTACAACAACACCCGCAAGGACACGGGCATGGACATCCGCCAGGACGGCGGCTTCCTCGGCACCCCGAGCGCCATCCCCCTGACCCTCAAGCCGGGCGACCGGCTGGCGCTGGTCCTGTCCGGCGACACCCTCAGTTCCTACGCCGAGACCGGCGGCACGTGGCGCCGCCTCCGCACCACCTCCGTCGCGCCCTTTCTCTCCACGCCGGAGGACCGCCGCCAGTACCGCTACGGCTTCGGCCTGCGCGGCACCCGCGGCACCATGAGCATCGCCGGCGCCGAGGGGCGCGGCACGGCCGAGTAGCCGCGCCGGTTTTTCCTTCACCGGCGACGCGCGAAAGCAATGCAAGCGATGTGCAAGCGAAGTTATGAAAAATAGGTGACGCAGGGAGATGGGTGTGCGCGATCACGTCCATTCAATGCGTAAAATTTCACCGATGGTGACGATACAGTTACTTCGCCGTCTGCTGGGCGCGTGGTCACGGTGTCGTTCGTTCATCAACGGGGGCGGTGGCGACGGAGGTCGGGTGATCTCGATCGGGTGAGGGGTGTATGAATCCGGAACACGGGCCAGGCGGGTTATCCGGCAGGCGGGGGCGGCGGGAGCAGCTCATCCTCGCGGGCAAGTTCGTGGCGGGAGCGGTCACGTTCTCGATCACGGTGGTGGCGTTCTACATCACGATGATCGACCGGCCGGCCAAGCCCACCGCGGACGAGTGGAGAGCCAAGGCGGGGGCGGCGTGCGAGAGGAACTTCGGGAAGACGCAGACCTCCCTGCACACCGCGCTCCTGCAGGTCGCGCCGCTGGTGCAGAAGCCTCCCCCGGTGGGGGAGCAGAGCCCGGCGCTCACCGCGGTGCTGAACTCGATCGACCAGATCGCGGCGTCGTTCCGGTCCATGAGCGCCGACATCCGGGAGATCCCGCTGCCGGAGGACCACAAGAAGGCCGACGTCGACGCGTTGCTGGCGGCGAACCAGGACGTGGCGTCCACATTCAGCTTGATCGCCACGACGCTCGTCAACTACCAGATCGGGCAGCAGGTGAACGCGCCGGAGCTGCAGAAGACGACGACGGCGATGCAGAAGCTGACCACCACCACGTTGCCGTCGTGGCAGGCCAGCGCGCGGCGGCTCGGGCTCGCGCCGTGCCTCGACATCATCGGCACGGGCGTGCTCGGCTCGTCCGCGACACCGGCCCCCTCGCCGTCACCGTCCCTGACCCCGGCCCCGTCTCCCTCGGGGACCGGCTTCACCGACCAGGAGCGAGCCCTGGTCGCGATGCTGAGCACCAACGTGATGATCGACTGCGACCCGGCGCGTGACGAGGAGACCGGGGACATCGTCGCTGCGGTCAACTGCACCGCCGCCCGCACCGGCCCGTCCAAGCGCCCCCTGGTGATGAAGTTCGCCACCAAGGAGGCCATGCAGGAGTGGCTCTCCTCCCGCTCCCGTGGCCTGCCCGACCGCGGCTGCGGCACCGGCGACTCCACCGGCGACTGGCAGCACGACAAGGTCGACATCGGCATCCTCACCTGCAAGCCGGGCAACGACGACAACTACCTGGCCATGTGGACCTTCACCGACCACAACATCGGCGTCATCGCCGAGGCCGCCAACCGCAAGACCATCTGGAACTGGTGGACCAAGAACGCCTACCTCGTCACAGAACCCACCCCGTCCCCCACCGCCTTCACCGCCGCCCAGCAGTCCCTGGTCGCCAAACTGAAGACCAGCGTGCTCAAGAGCTGCGACCCGCGGCCCGACGAGGAGGACGACGGCGTGATCGCCGCCGTCAACTGCACCGCCACCCGCACCGGCCCCGCCAAACGCCCCCTGGTGATGCAGTTCTCCTCCGTGGCCTCCCTGAAGACCTGGCTCGACAACCAGTCCAAGGACCTCCCGGGCATCGGCTGCAGCCGCGGCGACTCGGCCCGGTCGTGGAACCACGAGGGCACCGCCAAGGGCACCCTCGTCTGCAAGCCCGGCAACGACGACAACTACCTCGCCATCTGGACCTTCGACGCCCAGGCCATCGCCGTCATCGCCGAGGCCGCGGACCGCAAGACCATCCGCGACTGGTGGGGCGACAACGCCAACCTGCTCATCGGCTGAGCGACCCGGCCCGGCCGCCGCGGGAACGCGGCGGCCGGGCGGGCGCCGGCACTGTCCGGGTCAGCCGGCGCGTAGTTGGTCGCGCAGGGTGGTGCGGACGTCGCAGTTCTCCAGGGCGAAGGAGTCCGCGAGGGCGATGAGGTCGTCGTCGGTGAGGCCGCGGAAGAGTTCGGCGTACTCGTAGGCGAGGGGCTGGGCGACGGTGAGGTTGAGCAGGAGGGTGCGGACCCAGTCGAAGCGGCCCCACGGGTAGGGGTCGAAGGTGGGGAACTCCTTGTCGATCATCTCGTAGAAGGGCTTGGTGACCTCGGCGACGCCGGAGCCGTCGCTGCCCCACTGGTCGGCGCCGAGGCGGTTCTTCTTGGCGACGAACGCGCCGAAGCGCTTCATGTACGGGGAGTCGGGGCGGACGTACACGAGGCCCTGGCGGCCGAGGTCCTTGTACATCCAGATGGACCAGCCGGCCTCGTCGCGGCGGTAGATGTCGAGCTGGTCGGAAAGGAGCCGCCTGCGCATGGCGTCGGCGCGCTCGTCGCCGGTGTAGATGGGGCCGAACTCGCCGACCCAGACGGGGGTGCCGGTGCGGCGGCAGTACTCGGTGCGCTCGGCGTACTTGGCTTCCAGAGCGGCCTTGTCGAAGTACCTGCCGGCGGTCTCGCCGGGGTAGTCGCCGCCGCCGCCGAGGCCCGGGGCCGCGTAGTCGTGGCAGACGTAGACGGTGTTCTCCCACGGCTCCTCGAAGACGTCGAACTCGGTGGAGTAGGTGTTGCCGTCGAGGAAGAGGATGTGGCGGGGGTCGATCGCGCGGATGGCCTCGACGAGGCGGCTGTAGAACGGGCCGACCACCTCGCGCGACTCGTCGGCGGGCTCATTGACGGGGTTGTAGCCGGCGACCCAGGGGTTGTCCTTGTAGTGCTCGGCGATGTGCTCCCAGATCGCCACCACGCGGTCCTGGAAGTGCGGGTGGTCCCAGAACGCGGGGCGGTGCGTCGGGTTGTCGGAGTGCCAGTGGTGGTTCTGCGAGCCGGGGAGCGCGTGCAGGTCGATCACGGAGTAGATGCCGTGCCTGGCGCACGCCTCGATCGCCCGGTCCAGGTGACGGAAGCCGTCCTTCTTGAAGTCGAACGGGCGGGCGTCGTCCTCGAAGTGGCGGTAGTTGACGGGGAGGCGCACGCAGTTCATGCCGGCGTCGGCCAGCAGCTTCGCGTCGGCCTCACCGAAGAACGAGGTGAGCAGGCGCTCGAAGAAGAGCTCGTAGCGGTCGTCGCCCAGTACCGCGCGTACCGTGCTCCGCATGAGGGACTCGTTGCCGGAGTAGCCGGTGATGAAGTTCTCCATGTTGAGCCAGCCGCCCACCGCGACGCCGCGCAGGCGGACCGTGTCGCCCGCCTCGTCGACGAAATGGCGTCCCGCGGTACGAAGAAACGTCATGGGGTCTGTTCCTCATATCTATAGCTGGTGATCGGGGGTGGAGACACGGGGGGTGAGGAAAGAGGGCTACTTGATGGCGCCGGCCGACAGGCCGCGCTCGAAGAGACCCTGGAGGCACAGGTACGCCACGATCTCCGGGATGGCGGTGATGACGGCGCTGGCCAGCACCTTGGTCTGGTCGTTGCTGAACTGGCTGACGAAGAACTGCGGCAACAGCGTGACGGTCTGCTGCGCGGGGTCCTGGATGAGCACCAGCGGCAGCAGGTAGGCGTTCCACGAGCCGATCAGCGTCAGCACGACGATCGCCGCGGCGATGGGCCGCGTCATCGGCACCACGATGTAGCGGAACGCCGTGAACGTGGTCGCGCCGTCGATGCGGGCCGCGTCGAACAGCGCGTCCGGCACGCCGTCGATGAACCGGCGGGCGATCAGCACCGTGAACGGGATCTGCAGCGCCGCGAGCGGCAGCACCACCGCCCAGTACGTGTCGTACACGCCGAGCGCCAGCGTGGTGGCGAACAGCGGGGTGAGCAGCACGACCTCGGGCAGGGTGAGCGCGACCAGGATCATCCAGAAGTAGATCTCCTTGCGGCGGATGTGCAGCTTGGAGAACCCGAACGCGGCGAGCATCGTCAGGACGTACGTGATGAGGATCGTGGACGCGGAGATGATGACGCTGCTCCGGAAGAACGTCCCGATGGCGCCGACCTCGAACACCGCGCGGTAGTTGCCGACGCCCTCACCCGCCAGCGAGCCCTGCACCATGACGACCAGCGGGAACAGGTACGGGACGGCCAGCAGCGTGACGAGGACCTGCAGCAGGAGCTTGGCCGGCAGGCGGCGTGCCTCAAACACCTTCGGTGTCCTTTCGGTTGGCGCGGACGGCGACGGCGATGGCGCCGACCAGCGCCAGGACGAGCAACATGATCGACAGGGCCGCCCCGTAGCCGACGTGGGCGCTCGGGATGCTGATCCGGTAGATGTAGGTGCCGAGGAACTCGGTGGCGTAGTTGGGCCCGCCGATGGTCACCAGGTACGGCACGTCGAAGGTCTTCAGCGCCCCGATCACGCTCAGCATGGCGAGCGCCACGGTCGTGCCCCGCACCCCCGGCCACACGATGCTGACCAGGGTGCGCAGGTTGCTCGCGCCGTCGGTGCGCGCGGCCTCGAGCGTCTCGGGCTCGATCTGCCCCATCGCGGCGTAGTACAGCACGAACGTCAGGCCGGTGAAGTTCCAGACGGTGATGAACATGATCACCGGCATGGCGGTGCCGGACTGGGCCAGCCACGGCTGGGACAGGAAACCGAGCCCGATGTGGTCCAGCGTCCAGTTGAGCTGCCCGTCGGCGGCGAACATCTGCCGGAACACCGGCGCCATCGTCGCCGGGGCGATCACCACGGGGGTGAAGATGACGACCTTGTAGAGGGTGCCGAGCTTCACCTTCGAGTGCAGCAGCGCCGCGAAGACGAACCCGAGCGCGGTCTGCACGGTGAACGTCACGGCGAAGAAGATGATCGTGTGCCAGATCGCCTTCCAGAAGATCGGGTCCTGGAGGATCTGCTCGTAGTTGCCGAGCCCCACTGAGGTCGGCGTCGGGCTGGTGCCGTCCCAGTCGAGGGTCGACAGGTAGCCGGTCTCGCCGATGCAGTAGTAGAGCAGGCCGACGACGAAGACGAACGCCGGCATGATCCACGGAAGGCCGGAGGGCCGCAGCGTCCTCCCCAGGGGGCGGCCCTGGGGAGGAGAGGCGGCGGACGTCGGACGGCGCGCCCCGGTCTTCGACGAGGTCGTGGAGGTCATGGTTCTCCTCGGTTCGGATGGGACGACCGCCCGGGGGGGTTACTTGATCTTCGAGGCCGTGTCCTGCAGCGTGGCGGCGGCCTGCTCGGGGGTCGCCTGGCCCGCCGCCACGGTGGTGGACGCGACACCGATCGCGGTCTGCAGGTCGGCGACCACGGTCGCGAGGCGCGGCTCGGTGGACTTGCCCGCGTCGGTGATCAGCTTCTCCAGCGCGGGGCGCTGCACCTCGGGGTTGACCAGCTTCACGGTGTCCCAGTCGGGCTGGGCGCTGGTGAGGGCGGGGATGTCGTTGAGGACGTCGGCCACCACCTGCTGGCCCTCGGCCGAGGTGCCGAGCCAGGTCGCGAAGGTCGTGGCGGCCGCGATGTTCTTGGACCTCTTGTTCACCGCGAGCCCGAAGTCCGCGTCACCGTACAGCGCGCCGACGTTGCCGGTGCCCGCGACGTCCGGGAACGGGATGGGGAGCTGGGTGAACGGCTTGGGGTCGGCCACGCCGGCGCCGGAGATGGCGGCCGTGCTGCCCTCGACGGTGGAGTACTGCATGTACCAGGTGCCCATCATCACCATGGCGTACTTGCCGGACATGAAGCCGTTGTTGGCGTCCGGGTACTGCTGCATGCCGAGGGCGCCCTCCTGCATGATCCCGTCGTCGAACAGCTTCTTCCAGATGCCGAGCGCCTTGACGATCGCCGGGTCGGTCCACGGCACCTCGCCCTTCAGCGCCTTCTCCCACACGCCGGGGGCGACGTTGTCGGTGATGGCCTGCAGGGTGTCCTCGTTGAACGCGGTCTGCGCGGCGCCCTGCACGAAACAGCCGACGTTGTTGGACGTGAAGGTCTCGCAGACCTTCTTCCACTCGTCGTACGTCTTCGGCGGCGTGAGCTGGTACTTGTCGAACAGGTCCTTGTTGATCCAGACGATGCCGGAGAACACCGAGCCGACCGACAGCGCGGCGAGCTTGCCGCCGTTCATGAGGCTGGACACGCCGATGGGGGCCAGCTTGGACTGCCAGTCCGTGCCGAGGGCCTTCTCGACGGCGGGCTTGAGGTCCACGGCGTTCACGCCGTAGATGTCGACCGAGCCGTTCGCGGCGCCGGGGGCGACGTCGAACACGTCGGGGCCCACCGAGGAGGCCAGCGCGGGGCGGATGGCCGCGTCGTAGCCGTCGATGGTCAGTTTCTTGAAGGTGACCTTGATGTTCGGGTAGACCTTGTTGAACGCCTTGATGTACGCCTCCGCGGGCGCCGCGTCGGGCGTCCACCCCCACCAGGTGATGCTTCCCGAGTCGGCCGACCCCTTGTCCGCCGTCTCGGCCGGTCCCCCGCCGGCACACCCGCTGAGCGTCAACCCCACGGCCATCAGCGCGGCGACGGTTCCCAGGGGGTTACGCTTCCAGATTCGCGAGGATCCCAGCATGTGATCTCTCCTTGCACGTGATTAGGCACGCACCGTTTATTTGACGCCGCTCCGCCCTGCGGGCACCGCCGACGGGTTCGACCGGACAACGAGAGCCGGACCTGTTGACACTTCCGAAAGTTTCGAAAGTGGTCGTCGCAAGAGCGAAACACCGGCTGCCATACAGTGTCAAGAACTTGGCGGGAATTGTTTCCGGGGAGTTTCGAAATCCGAGATCTCCTCCGGCCGGTCGTCTCGGCCTGGACGCGCCGCCACATGAGGTTCCCGCAGCATACCTCTGGCAGGTTTCCCCTGCTCCGTGGTGCTCTGGACCACTCCGGCCTTACCGATGCTACGGTTAGAGAAAGTTTCGACAGACCGACCGAACGCGTGAAGAGGTGTCGTGACGATCGAACCGTTGGCCCCGAGCACACGCAAGCGGGCCGCGGGCAAGCGGAACCGCGTGACCATCGCGATGGTCGCACGGGAGGCCGGCGTGTCCGTGCCGACCGTGAGCAAGGTGCTCAACGGCCGGGACGCCGTGGGACCGGAGACCCGCAGGAAGGTCCAGGACGCGCTGAGCTCGACGGGCTACCAGCGCAGGGCCAGGTCGGAGCCGCGCAAGGTGGGCCTGGTCGACTTCGTGATCACCGAGCTCGACACCGCCTGGGCCTGCGAGCTGCTGCGCGGCGCCGAGCAGGAGGCGTACCGCCTCGGCTCACGGCTGGTGCTCACCGTCACCCACGACCGCCAGGACAACCCGCGCGAATGGCTGCGCACGCTCACCTCGCGGCCCACCGACGGCGTGGTCCTGGTCGGGTCGAGCACCCGGCACGTCGCCGCCGCGCGCCTTCGCACCATCGAGGCGCCGTTCGTGGTGATCGACCAGTTCGGCTGGTACGACCACGACATCCCGACCATCGGCGCGACCAACTGGGCCGGGGGCTTCACCGCGACCGAGCACCTCATCGGCCTCGGCCACCGCCGCATCGGCGTGATCACCGGGCCGGACGACGTGCGGTGCAGCCTGGAGCGCCTGGACGGCTACCGCGCCGCGCTGCGCCGGGCCGGCCTGCCGGTGGACGAGAGCCTCATCCGGCAGGGCGACTTCTACGCCGGCGGCGGCAGGCGCGGCGCGGCGAGCCTGCTCGACCTGCCCGAGCCGCCCACCGCCGTGTTCGCCGGCTCCGACCAGCAGGCGGCGGGCGTCTACGAGGAGGCGCACGTGCGCGGCCTGCGCGTGCCCGACGACCTCAGCGTGGTGGGCTTCGACGACACCGAGGTCTGCGAGTGGATGTCCCCCCACCTGACCACGATCCGCCAGCCGCTCGCCCAGATGGCGGTGATCGCCGTGCGCAACGTGCTCGAACCGGCGCACACCGGCGGCGAGCAGCCCCTGCGCCTGGAGCTGTCCACCAGCCTCGTCGTGCGCGAGAGCACCGCCGCGCCGCGCGACCGCGTCAGGCGTTGATCACATCGCGCCAGGAGTGCTCCGGCTCGTAGCCGAGCTCCGCGCGTGCGCGGGTGAGATCGAGCACGCTCTCGTGTCCCTCCAGCGGCCGGTTCAGCGGCACGTCGGGGAAGACCTCGGCGACGAGGCCGGCGGAAGGCCGGTCCATGATGGTGTCGCCCGCGGCGATGACGTAGGCGGGGGCGCCGGTGACATCGGCGAGCAGGGCGCGGCGGCAGGCCTGGCCGACGTCGCGCACGTCGACGTAGCCCCACAGGTCGAACACCCTGCTCAGCGGGTCGCCCCAGTAGGTCGGGACCTTCGGGTAGTCGGTGGCGTCGTGGATGTTGGACAGGCGCAGGGCGACGATCGGGATGCCGGACCACTCGGAGACGTGCTCGGCCATGGTCTCCCCGAGCACCTTGGACAGGGCGTACGTGGAGCGCGGGTACGGGTAGTGGCCCTCGTCCACCGGCAGGTACCTCGGCGGGGCGTCCGGGCCGAAGGGGAAGCCGAGCGCGGTCTCGCTGGACGCCCACACGACGCGGGAGATGCCCGTCTTGGCGGCGGCGAGGAAGACGTTGGCGTTCATCGCGTTGTTGGTGTTCAGCGTGCGGGCGTCGGTGAAGAAGCCCGGCGCGGGGATGGCCGCCAGGTGCACGACGCCGTCCACGCCGGTCAGCGCGTCCACGGCGTCGCCGTAGTCGGTGAGGTCGGCCCGCAGCAGCGGCGCGCCGAGCTCGGCCAGGTCGCCGCGGTCACCCGGCGCGCCCGTGTTGTCGATGGCCCGCACCTCGTGCCCGTGAGCGAGCAGGTCCTGGAGCACGCCACGCCCGGCCTTGCCGCTCGCCCCTGTCACCGCGATCTTCACGGTCGGCCTCGCTTTCACCCGTCTGTCCTGGTATCGCAGCCCTACCGTAGTAGATCGGCGTCCGAAAGTTCATCGAAACTATCGTCCGTTCCGCTTTCATGGACGGCGCAGCCCTGACGAGCGGAAACCCGGGTCTCAGGCATGCTGATGGGGGTCACGACCTTGACGTCTGGGGTCGGCCGTTCTACTTTGTCACCGTACCGATGAAGTTTCGGATAGTTTCCGAAACTTTCTGCGCAAACTTTCTCCCGAAGGAGTCCCCGGTGCCTCTGGTGCAAGTCGACCTAGAGCGTTCCCTCGCTGAACGGCTGGGAGAGCAGATCAGCGACGGGATCCATCAGGCCCTGGTGGACGCGCTCGGGATGGACCCGGCCGACAAGTTCCAGATCTTCCGTACCCACGCGCCGGGCGAGATCGTCTTCGACCCCACCTACAACGGCGTCGACCGCAGGTCACTCGTCAGCATCCAGGTCCAGATGGTGCACATGTACGACGTCACCACCAAGTGGGCGATGTTCGACCAGATCGCCAAGCGGCTGGAGGAGATCGGCGTCCGCAACGACGACCTGCTGATCAGCGTCGTGGAGAACGGCTTCGAGGACTGGTACGCCGGCAAGTCCCGGAGCTAACGCGATCCCTGCGACAGTTGGAGTCCATCCGATGAAGGTTCTCTATATCGGCGGCACCGGCACGATCAGCTCGTCCTGCGTGGCCGAGTCCGTGCGCCAGGGGCACGACGTGCACGTGCTGAACCGTGGCCGCACCTCCGGCCGCCGCCCCCTGCCGGACGGCGTCACCACGATCACCGCGGACGTCCAGGACGCCGGGTCGGTGCGGCGGGCCCTGGCCGGCGAGACGTTCGACAGCGTGGTCAACTTCCTGAGCTACGGCGCCAAGGACGCCGAGGCCATGGTGGACCTGCTGGACGGCCGCGTCGGGCAGTACGTCCACATCAGCTCCGCCTCGATCTACCACAAGCCGGTGCGCAAGGTGCCCATCACCGAGTCCACCACCCGGCACAACCCGTACCTGGCCTACGCCCGCGACAAGATCGCCGCCGAGGACGCGCTGCACCGCGCGTACGAGGAGCGGGACTTCCCCGTCACGATCGTGCGCCCCTCGCACACCTACGACGACGCCAACCCGCCGCTGCCCGGCGACTGGACCGCGTGGGACCGGATCGCGCGCGGCGACGAGCTGGTCGTGCCGGGCGACGGCACCAGCCTGTGGACGCTGACGCACGCCAAGGACCTCGCCGTCGGCCTCGCCGGCCTGACCGGCAACTGGCAGGCCATCGGGGAGGACTTCCACATCACCTCCGACGAGGCGCTGACGTGGGACGGCATCTACGACGCCATCGCACGCACGTCCGGCCGGACGGCCCGGCTGCTGCACCTGCCCTCGGAGCTCCTGCCCAAGGTGGCACCCGACTGGTTCTGGTCCGACCTGATCGTCGGCGACCTCGCGCACAGCGCGGTGTTCGACAACAGCAAGATCAGGCGGTTCGTCCCCGCGTTCCGGCCGACCGTGACGTGGTCGGAGGGTGCCCGGCGCCTGCACGCCTGGCGTGAGGCGCACCCCGAGCAGACCCGCCCCGACCCGACGACCGACGCGGTGCTCGCCCGGCTGGTCACGGCGCACCGGACGGCCGTGTCCGCGCTCGCGCCCCTGGCGCCGTGATGGCGGGCGAGCCCACCGGCCGCACCGCCGAGGTGTGGCTGGAGGTGTCCGGCGTCCACCTCGAAGGCGTGGTGTGGGACGACGCCGCGGGCCTGGTGCGGTTCGTCGACATCCCCCGGGGCAAGGTCTTCCACGCCGACCCGGCCACCGCCGAGGCCGGCGTGGTGGACCTGCCCGCGCCGGTCACCGCCGTGCACCCGACCACCGACCCCGCGACACTCCTGATCGCGGACGGCGACGGCATGGCGCTGGTCTCCGGCGGCGCCGTCACCGAGCGGCTCGCCGCGCCGCTGGCCGGGCGGCCGGAGATCCGCATGAACGACGGCAACGTCGACCCCGCCGGGCGCTACCTGGCGGGCAGCATGGCGTACGACGTCACGCCGGGCGCGGCCTGCCTGTACCGCCTGAACCGCGACCGTTCGCTGGACACCGTGCTGACCGATGTGACCATCGGCAACGGCCTGGACTGGTCCCCCGACGGCACCCTGTGCTACTTCGTGGACACCCCGACCCGCAGGGTGGACCTGTTCGACTACGACGTGGCGACCGGCGAACTGTCCGGCCGCCGCGTGTTCGCCGACACCTCCGGCGTGCCCGGCATGCCCGACGGCCTGACCGTGGACGCCGGCGGCGGGGTGTGGGTAGCGTTCTGGGGTGGTTCGCGCGTCGTCCGCTACGCCCCGGACGGCGGCCTCGACCAGACCGTGCACCTGCCGGTGACCCAGGTGACGTCCTGCGCGTTCGGTGGCCCGGACCTCGACCAGCTCTACATCACCACCTCCACCGAGACCCTTTCCCCCGAGGCGCTGCGCCGGCAGCCCGCCGCGGGCGCGATCTTCCGGGCCGAGCCCGGCCGCCGCGGCCTCCCCGCGAACAGGTTCGTGATCTGACATGGCAGGACACCCGACCGGCCCGGCCGGCAGGCGCCCCTTCGGCCGCACCGGGCTCGGAGTGACGCCCATCTGCATCGGCACCAGCCCGCTGGCGAGCATGCCCGGGTTGTACGGCTACGAGGTGGACGACGCGCGGGCCGAGGCCACGGTGGACGCCGTGCTCGACGGCCCGTTCAACTTCATGGACACCTCCAACAACTACGGCAACGGCACCGCCGAGCGCCGCATCGGCGCCGTGGTGCGCCGCCGCGGCCTGCCCGACGGGTTCGTGCTCGCCACCAAGGCCGACGCCGACCCCGAGACCGGTGACTTCTCCGGCGCCCGGGTGCGCCGCTCGGTGGAGGAGAGCCTGGAACGCCTCGGGGTGGACCGCGTGCCGGTGATGTACCTGCACGACCCCGAGTTCCACATCACGTTCGAGGAGGCCATGGCCCCGGGCGGCGCGGTGGAGGCGCTGGTCGCGCTGCGCGACGAGGGCGTGGTCGGTCACCTCGGCATCGCGGGCGGCCCGGTGGACCTCATGCGCCGGTACGTCGGCACCGGCGTGTTCGCCGCCGTCATCAACCACAACCGCTGGACCCTGGTGGACCGCGCCGCGGGGCCGCTGATGGACGACGCCGCGGCCCGCGGGGTCGCCTTCGTGAACGGCGCGCCGTACGGCGGCGGCATGCTCGTCAAGGGCCCCGACGCCCAGCCCCGGTACGCCTACCGTGACACCGACGAGTCGGTGCGCGAGGCCGTCCGGCGCATGCAGGCGGCGTGCGCGGCGCACGACGTGCCGCTCGCCGCCGCCGCGCTGCAGTTCTCCCTGCGCGACCCCCGGGTGACGTCGACCATCGTCGGCGTCTCCGAGCCGGAGCGCATCGCCGCGACCCTGGAGCTCGCCACCACCCCGATCCCCGGTGAGCTGTGGGAGGAACTCGACCGGCTGGCACCCCCGCCGGGCGGGTGGCTGGACTGACCGGCTTCACGAAGCCACACGAAACGGAGTGACACATGACCACCGTGAGCACGGACACCGCCCCGGAGGTGTGGAAGGACACCGGCCGGTCCCCCGAGGAGCGGGTCGAGGCGCTGATGGCGCGCATGAGCCTGGCCGAGAAGATCGCCCAGCTCTACGGCGTCTGGGTGGGCATCGACAACACCGACGGCGAGATGGCCCCCCACCAGCACGAGTTCACCGCGCTGCCCGTCGAGTGGGACGAGCTGGTGAAGAACGGCATGGGCCAGCTCACCCGGCCGTTCGGCACCAAGCCGGTGGACGTCGCCAAGGGCGCGGCCACCCTCGCCGCCGCCCAGCGGTCCATCGTGGCGGCCGGACGCTGGGGCATCCCCGCGGTGGTGCACGAGGAGATCCTCACCGGCCTCGCCGCGTGGAAGGCCGGCGTGTACCCCTCGCCGCTGTGCTGGGGCGCGACGTTCGACCCCGCGCTGGTGGAGCGCATGGGCGCGCAGATCGGCGCCACCATGCGGCGCCTCGGCGTGCACCAGGGCCTCGCGCCGGTGCTGGACGTCGCCCGTGACCTGCGCTGGGGCCGGGTCGAGGAGACCATCGGCGAGGACCCCGTGCTGGTCGGCACCATCGGCGCCGCGTACGTGCGTGGCGTGCAGTCCGCGGGTGTCATCGCCACGCTGAAGCACTTCGTGGGGTACTCGGCGTCCAAGGCCGGGCGCAACCTCGCGCCGGTGTCCGCGGGCCCCCGCGAGGTCGCCGACGTGCTGCTGCCGCCGTTCGAGATGGCGCTGCGCGCGGGCGCGGGCTCGGTGATGAACTCCTACTCCGACATCGACGGCACCCCGGTGGCGGCCGACCCGGCGCTGCTCACCGACCGGCTCCGCGACACCTACGGCTTCACCGGCACCGTCGTCGCCGACTACTTCTCGGTCGCGTTCCTGCAGACGCTGCACAGCGTGGCGGCGTCCCCGGCGGACGCGGCCCGGCTGGCGCTCACCGCCGGCATCGACGTCGAGCTGCCCACGGTGAACTGCTACGGCCCGCCGCTGGTGGAGGCCGTCGAGCGGGGCGAGGTGGACGTCGCGCTGATCGACCGGGCGCTGCGGCGGGTGCTGCTGCAGAAGTGCGCGCTCGGCCTGCTCGACGAGGGCTGGACGCCGGAGTCGTCCGTGCTGGACGAGGACGGCGACATCGTGCTCGACGACGCCGAGGTGCGGTCGCTTGCGGGCGAGCTGGCCAGGCGTTCCGTCGTGCTCCTGCGCAACACCGGCGCGCTGCCGCTGGCGCCCGCCGTGAAGCTGGCCGTGGTGGGGCCGCGGGCCGACACCCCGCAGGCCATGATGGGCTGCTACTCGTTCCCGATGCACGTCGGCGTGCACCACCCCGAGGCCGGCATCGGCATCGAGGTGCCGACGCTGGTGGAGGCGCTGCGCGCCGACCCGGCCGGGTACGACGTGCGGTACGAGCAGGGCGTGCCGGTGCTCGGCGGCGACGACGCCGGCATCGCGGCGGCCGTCGCGGCGGCCGAGGACGCCGACGTGTGCGTGGCCGTGCTCGGGGACCAGGCGGGCCTGTTCGGGCGCGGCACCTCCGGCGAGGGCTGCGACGCGGCGGACCTGCGGCTGCCCGGACGCCAGGAGGAGCTGCTGGAGGCCGTGCTCGCCACCGGCACGCCGGTGGTGCTGGTCCTGCTGGTCGGCCGGCCCTACGAGCTCGGCCGGCAGGTCGACCGGCTCGCGGCCGTGGTGTGCGGGTTCTTCCCCGGCGAGGAAGGCGCGGCGGCGCTGGCCGACGTGCTGTCGGGGCGGATCGACGCGGCGGGACGGCTGCCGGTGAGCTTCCCCGGCGACGGCGGCACCCAGCCCGCCACCTACCTCGCCGCGCCGCTGGCCCGGCGCAGCGAGGTCAGCAACATCGACCCGACGCCGCTGTTCCCGTTCGGCCACGGCCTGTCGTACGCGCCTGTCACCTGGGCGGGTGTCGAGGGCGGCACGTCCTGGGCCACCGACGGCACCTACGACGTGCGGGTCACGCTGCGCAACGAGTCCGAGCGTGAGGTGTCGGAGGTCGTGCAGGTGTACCTGCACGACCCGGTGGCCGAGGCCGCCCGCCCGGTGCAGGCCCTGATCGCCGCCCACCGGGTGGACCTCGCCCCCGGCCAGACCCGCGAGGTGACGCTCACGCTGCACGCCGACCAGACGTCCTACACCGGGGCGTCCTGGCGGCGGCAGGTGGACGCCGGCGAGGTGGAGCTGCGGGTGGGCGCGTCCAGCGCCGACATCCGCGAGACCCTCGCCGTCACGATGACCGGCCCGCGGCGCCACGTCGGCTTCGACCGGGTCATGGAGGCGACCGTCACCACCGCGTGACGGCGTGGAGGAGGCGGCCCCGCGCGCAGGCGGGGCCGCCCTCTTCTACTCGTTCGGGTACCGCAAGCCTGCCTGCGCGCGGACCTCGTCCATGGTGCCCATGATCTCGCAGGTCTCGTCGAGGGTGAGGACAGGGCTCTCCAGCAGGCCCTCGCGGACGCAGCGGGCCACCTCCTCGGTCTGGAAGCGCAGGCCGTTGCCGGGGACGGGCCACTCGTAGCGCTCGGTCGCGCCGGTGCGGGTGGTCAGGGTGAACGACGTCGGCCGGTACCACCAGGGCTCGATGTCGATGCGCGCCTCCGTGCCGGCGATGGACGCGCGGTTCGGCAGGAAGGCCTCCATGGTGCTCACGGCGACGCCCTGCCGGCCGCCCTCGTAGCCGGTGATCACCGAGGTGTGGCCGTCCACGCCGGTGTCACCGAACTGCGTCGAGGCGGTCACCGTGGCGGGGGCGCCGAACACCATGGACAGGAACGACACCGGGTAGACCCCGAGGTCGAGCAGCGCGCCGCCGCCGAGGTAGGGGTCGAACATGCGGTGCGCGGGGTCGCGGCGGAACCAGACGCCGTGCTCGGCGTTCACCAGGCGCACGTCACCGAGGCGCCCCTCGGCGAGCAGCTCGCGGATGCGGACCATGTGGGGCAGGAAACGCGTCCACATGGCCTCCATGAGGAACACCCCGCGGGCCCGCGCCGCCTTGACGACCTCCTCGGCCTCGGCGCGGTTGATGGTGAACGGCTTCTCGACCAGCACGGCCTTGCCCGCCTCGATGGCGGCGAGCGCGGCGTCCTTGTGCCCGGTGTGCGGCGTCGCGACGTACACCGCGTCGACGTCCTCGGCGGCCAGCATCTCGGCCTGGTCGCCGTAGGAGCGGGGCGCGCCGACCTGCGCGGCGAACGCCTCGGCGCGGGCGGCGGTGCGGGAGCCGACCGCCACCAGCGTGCCGGCGTCCGACAGGCGCAGGTCCTCGGCGAAGGCCTTGGCGATGCCGCCGGTGCCGACGACGGCCCAGCGCAGGGGTTGAGGGGATGAGGTGGTCATCGCAGCGATGTCTCCAGAGAAGGGGTGAATTCCTGGGGGTCTCCCGGCTTGCCGCGCGTGATGGGGTTGCGCAGCACGCCGACGCCCCCGATGCCGATCTCGACCACGTCGCCAGGGGCGAGCGTGAACGGCGCCGGCGGCACCAGGCAGGTGCCGGTGGACAGCACGACGCCGTCGGGGTGGACGTCGCCGAGCATCAGGTACGCCACCAGGCCGTCGAGGCGCCGGCGCAGCCGCCCGGTGCTCGCCTCGCCCTGCCACACGGGGGCGCCGTCGCGGTGGATCGCCATCGTGATGGGCAGGTCGTAGGGGTCCTCGACCTCCCACACCGGCGTGACCCACGGGCCGAGCCCGCACGAGCCGTAGAAAATCTTGGCCTGGGGCAGGTAGAGGGGGTTCTCGCCTTCGATGCTGCGCGACGACATGTCGTTGCACACCGAGTAGCCGACGATCTCGCCGTGGGAGTTCACCACGAGGGCCAGCTCGGGCTCGGGCACGTCCACCGCCGAGTCGGGGCGGATGGAGAGGTCTCCCCCGGTGCCGACGGCGCGCCAGCCGACCGACTTGAAGAAGATCTCGGGCCGCACGGCGTCGTACACCTGCTCGTAGACGGTGGCGGAGTGCTCGCTCTCCTCGACGCGGGCCTCACGGGACGTCTCGTAGGTGACACCCGCGCCCCACACCTCGGTGCGGCCGTCCACGGGGGCGAGCAGCTCGACGTCCTCCAGCGGCACGCTCTCGCCGCGGGGGCCGCCGAGGCGGGCGCGCAGCTCGTCCAGCGGGAGCGTCCACAGCTCCGCGAGGGACGCGACGCCGGTCAGCTCGGCCACCGCGCCGTCCTCGTGCAGCCCGACCCGGGGCCCGGCTTGTCGCGTTCGGTACCTGACGATGTTCACTCGACTCCTTACGGTTCTTCCCTGCTCAGCCGCCGAAGCCGTCCTGCGCGTGGGCCCGCAGGTACTCCATGTCGAAGTCCAGGCCGAGGCCGGGGCCGGCCGGCAGCGTGAGGCGGCCGCCGCGGTTGTCCAGCGGGGTGCGCAGGAAGCGGTTGTACGCGCCGAGATCGTGACCGCTCGACTCGATGCGGTAGAAGTTCGGCACGGTCAGCATCACATGGCCGCCGGCGACGAGGTTCACCGGGCCACTGGCGTCGTGCGGGGAGACCGGCACGTAGTAGGCCTCGGCCATCGTGGCGATCTTCTTCAGCTCGCTGACACCGCCGGTCCAGGTGACGTCCGGCATGACGAAGTCGGCGAGCCGGTTCTCCAGCACCGGGACGAAGTCCCAGCGGGTGTGCAGCCGCTCCCCCACCGAGATGGGCACCCGCACCTTGTCGCGCACCTGCGCCAGGGCGTGGCGGCTCTCCGGGGGCACCGGCTCCTCGTACCAGTGGACGCCGCCGAGCTCGTCGATGGCCTGGCCGAGGCGGATCGCCGTCGGCACGTCGAAGCGGCCGTGCGCGTCGATGAGCAGCTCGACGTCCGGGCCGGCCAGCTCGCGGATCAGCGCGGTCAGCTCGACGGCCTCGCGCTCCCCGGCCCGGCTCATGCGGCCGTCCAGGTAGCGGTCGTTGGCCTCGGGCTCGCCGGGCGCGTGCGGGAACGGGTCGAACTTGACGGCGGTGTGCCCGGACTCGACGATCTTGGCGATCTCGTCGGCGACACCCTCCCGGGTGCCGAACCGGGACTGGTCGGGATGGGTGTACAGCAGCAGGTCGTCGCGGACGGCGCCGCCGAGCAGGTCGTGCACCGGCACGCCGAGCACCTTGCCGCGGATGTCCCACAGGGCGATGTCGATGGCGCTGACCACGTTGGTGCCGGCGCCGCGGCTGCCCATGTAGGTGAAGGCCCGGAACACCTTGTGCCAGATGTCCTCGATGCGCGCGGGGTCCTCCCCGGCGACCAGCTCGTTCGCCTGCCGCAGCATGGCCGCGACGCCGCGGTTGGCGGCGCGGGTCGTGGTGGTGACCTCGCCCCAGCCGTCCACGCCCTCGTCGGTGCGCACCTGGAGGAACAGGAACTCGCCCCAGTAGGAGCCGCCGGACCGCACCAGCCACGGCACCAGCTCCGTGATCTTCACTACGCCGCTCCTCTCAGGGCGTGCCCGCGGGCCGGGCCGCCGGCGTGCGCCCGCGGCCCCCGAGCCGGGCCGGTGTCACGCGCCCGCACCGTACCGGGCGCGCCGCCAGCGCTCGTACTCGGGCCTGGCCTCCTCAGAGAGCGGATAGTACGCGCGCAGGTCGCCCCCCTGGGACAGCCGCAACCGGGAGAACTCCTCCCATTCGGCGTGGGTGCTCGCCTCCGCCAGCAGGGCCGGGGCGAGCTTGATGGGCACGACCACCGCGCCGTCGTCGTCCGCCACGATGATGTCGCCCGGCATCACGACCGTGTTCCCGCAGGCCACCGGCACGTTGACGGCCGTGGGGAAGATCCCGGTCTGGGAGTGGAAGTTGGGGGTGGCGCCGCGCACCCACAGGCCGAGGCCCAGGTCGCGCACCTTGCCGATGTCGCGCACGCAGCCGTCCACGACGACGCCGACGCCGCCTCGGCTCTTGAAGTACAACATCATCATCTCGCCGAACACGCCGCTGCCCATGTCGCCGCGCGCGTCCACCACCACGATGTCGCCGGGTCTGGTGTGGTACAGCACGTGCCGGTGCAGTTGCTTCTCCGGGTCGGCGTACTCGTCCACCGGGTACAGGTCCTCGCGCTTCGGCATGAACTGCAGGGTGAGCGCGGGGCCCGCGACGCAGACGCCGGGGGTGTGCGCGACCGGGCCGCTGATGTGCGCGCTGCGGACCCCGAGGCGGTTCAGCTCGCTGCTGGCGGTGGCGCTGCCGATGGCTTGCAGGCCGGCCACGAGGTCGGCCGCCGGGCGGACGATGTCGTGCGTCTCGATCACGTCGGTCTCTCTTTCGCCCGGGAGATCCTCGCCAGCGGAGTTTCGAGGTAATTTCGGAGATCTGTGGCTGCCGTAATGGTAGCGTTCCTGGGCCTTTCGGGCGATGGCCCAGGTCACACCGCCGAAACCGAGCAGAGAACCGGTCGAAACTGAGCGGTGGTGTTCAGCGGGCCTTGCGCTTGGGCAGGGGGGCGGTGCTGCCGCGCACCACCAGCTTGGTGGACAGCTCGACCCGGCCCTCGGGCATCTCGGTGCCGTCCTGGTGGGCGAGCAGGGTGCGGACGGCCAGGGCGGCCAGCTCGGCGATGGGCTGGCGCACGGTGGTGAGCGGCGGCGTCACCCACTGGGACATCGGCACGTCGTCGAACCCCACCACGCTGAGGTCGTCGGGCACGCGCAGGCCCCGCTGCTGCACCGCGGCGTACACGCCGAGCGCCTGCTCGTCGTTCGCCGCGAAGATCGCCGTGGGCGGCTCGGGACGGTCCAGCAGGGCGAGGGCCAGCTTGTAGCCGGAGGAGTAGTGGAAGTCGCCGTGCTCCACCAGGGCGTCGTCGGCCACGATGCCGGACCTCTCCAGCGTCGCGCGGTACCCGGCCAGCCTGGCCTGGCTGCACAGGAAGCGCATGGGCCCGGTGATCATGCCGATGCGCCGGTGGCCGAGGTCGATGAGGTGCTGGGTGGCGGCCATGCCGCCGCCCCAGTTGCCCGCGCCGATGGACGGGATGTCGCCGTCGGAGTCGCCGACCGGGTCCACCAGGACCGCCGGGATGCCGAGCTTGGCGATGCGCTTGTGGTCGGCCGCCGTGAGCTCGGACAACGCGAGGATGATGCCGCGCGGCGCGCGGTCGGCGATGTCCTCCAGCCACTGCTGGCCCCGGCCGGGGCCGCCGTCGAGCACCGACACCACGACGCCGATGCGCGAGCCGCGGGCGGCCTCCTCGGCGCCGCGGATCATCTCGGCGGCCCACGGCGTGCTCGGGTCGTTGAACAGTATCTCCATGAGGCCGCCGCGGCGTTCGGCGATCACGGGCCGCTTGGTGCGCTTGGTCGGGACGTACCCGCGCGCCACGAGCATGGCCTCGATCTGATTGCGGGTGGAGGGCGCGACGTCGGAACGGCCGTTGAGCACCTTCGACACTGTCGCGCGGGACACCCCGGCCTCGGCAGCGATGTCGGCGACGGTGACGCGCCGTTCGATCGAGTCGGACACCAACCGTTGCTCCATCACCGAAACTTGGCTTCTTTGTCTCGACACCATGGTAAAGGGCGACGGTCGTCTGAACCCAACGCTTGGTCGTTTACCCTGTCTGCTCCGTATTGACGACCTCCGCCGGGTTTCGCTGCCCTGCCCCCGCACGGCGGCTCAGTGCGAATCGCGCGGCACCTCGCTCCCGCGCATGCCCCGCAGGAACCCGAAGTCCGCGCCGCCGTCCGCCTGGAGCACGTGCTCCCGGTACAACCACCGGTAGCCGCTCTCGTCCTCGGACTTCGGCGGCAGCCACTCGGCGCGGCGGCGCTCCAGCTCCTCGTCCGGCACGAGCAGCGTCAGCCGCCGGGCCGGCACGTCCAGCTCGATGCGGTCCCCGGTGCGCACCAGCGCGAGCGGGCCGCCGACGGCCGCCTCGGGCGAGACGTGCAGCACGACCGTGCCGAAACCGGTGCCGCTCATGCGGCCGTCGCTGATGCGCACCATGTCGGTGACACCGGCGCGCAGCAGCTTGGCGGGCAGCGGCACGTTCGCCACCTCGGGCATGCCGGGGTAGCCCTTCGGGCCGGCGCCCCGGATGACCAGCACGTCCTCGGGCGACACGTCGAGGTCGTCGTCGTCGCAGACCGCGTGGTAGTCCTCGGGCGAGTCGAACACCAGGGCACGCCCGGTGTGGCGCATCAGCTCCGGCGAGGCCGCCGACTGCTTGATCACCGCGCCGGCGGGGGCGAGGTTGCCGCGCAGGACCGCGGTGCCGGTGCCCGCGGGCTGCAGCGGCTCACCGAGCGGGCGGATCACCTCGGTGTTCCAGCAGACCGCGTCGGCGACGTTCTCGCCGACGCCGCGGCCGGTGACGGTCAGGGCGCCGCCGTGCAGCAGGCCCGCCTCGTCCAGCTCGCGCAGCACGACCGGCAGGCCGCCCGCGTAGCAGAAGTCCTCCATCAGGAACCGGCCGGACGGCATGAGGTCCACGATGGTCGGCACGTCCCTGACCAGGGCGTCGAAGTCGTCCAGGCGGAGGTCCACGCCGAGACGTCCCGCGAGGGCGATCAGGTGGATGATGGCGTTGGTGGAGCCGCCGATGGCGGCGTTGGTCCTGATGGCGTTCTCGAACGCCTCGCGGGTGAGGATGGTGCTCGGCCGCAGGTCCTCCTCGACCATCGCGACGATGCGCTTGCCCGCCTCCTGCGCGACCTCGAAGCGGCGGGAGTCCACCGCGGGCCAGGTGGCCGAGCCGGGGAGCTGCATGCCGAGCGCCTCGGCCATGCACGCCATCGTGGAGGCCGTGCCCATCGTCATGCAGTGGCCGTTCGAGCGGGCCATGCAGCCCTCGGCGACGTGACCCTCCTGCACGGACATGCGGCCGGCCTTGATCTCGGCCTCGAACTTCCACACGTGGGTGCCGGAGCCGACGTCCTGGCCGCGGTACTTGCCGTTCAGCATCGGGCCGCCGGTGACCATCACGGCCGGCAGGTCGACGCTGGCGGCCCCCATGAGCAGGCCGGGGGTGGTCTTGTCGCAGCCGGACAGCAACACCACGCCGTCCAGCGGGTTGGCGCGGATCAGCTCCTCGGCCTGCATGGCCAGCATGTTGCGGTACAACATGGCGGTGGGGCGCAGCAGCGTCTCACCGGTCGCCATCACCGGGAACTCCAGCGGGAAGCCGCCCGCCATCCACACACCGCGCTTGACGGCCTCGGCCACCCGGTCCAGGTGCGCGTTGCACGGCGCGAGCTCCGACCACGTGCTGGCGATGCCGATGACCGGGCGGCCGTCGAAGACCTCCGGGCCGAAGCCCTGGTTGCGCATCCACGAGCGGTACAACATGCCGGACCGGCCCTCGGCCGCGAACCAGTGCGCACTGCGCCGGTGATGCGTGGCGTGCCCGCCCTTGGCACCGTGTCCGGCCTGGCCGTCCGGGCCGCCGCCCTCGGCGCCGTGTCCTTCCTGGCGCTCGAACTGGTCGGGCGGGTCGGGCTGCTCGTGCTGTCCCTGTCGTCCGTGCTGTTCCTGCTCCATCGGGTCCCCGTTCACATCCATCCGCCGTCCACGATCCACTTCTGCCCGGTGCACATGGCGCTGTCGTCGGCCGCCAGCCACAACACCAGCCGGGCCACGTCGCCCGGCATGACGTTGTCGGGCAGCGACTGCACCTGTGCCAGTTTCTCCCGTACCTCCGGCGTCACCCAGTGGGTCAGCTGCCGCTCGGTGAAGACCCACCCCGGCACGACGCAGTTCACCCTGACGCGGTCCGGCCCGAGCTCCCGCGCCATCGTGCGCGTCAGCCCCTCGATGGCGGCCTTGGAGGCGATGTACATGGGCAGGCCCACGAAGTCCGTGTGCGCGCTGATCGAGCCGAGGTTGACGATCGACCCGCCGCCGAGGGACCGCATGCCCGCCAATACGGCCCGCATGGCGAAGAAGTGGTGCCGCAGGTTCACCGCGATGCCGTGGTCCCACGTGGCCGGGTCGATGGACTCGAAGTCCTGCCGCAGGTCGTTGGCCGCGTTGTTGACGAGCACCGACACCGGCCCGAGCTCCCGCTCCACGACCGCGACCGCGGCCTTGAGCCCCTCGACGTCGCAGACGTCCGCGTGCACGTACAGCGGCTCGGGGCATCCGGTGCCGGCCAGCTTCTCCAGCAGCCGGGCGGCCCCTGCGTCGTCGATGTCGGCGAACCCGACCCGCGTCCCCTGCGCCGCGAGCGCCGCGACGAACTCGGCGCCGAGCCCGGTGGCACCCCCGGTGACGAAGGCCACCTTCCCCCGCAAGCTGGGGTAGACGGCGTACCGGGACTCCGGCTCCTGTGTGACGGTCATGCTGTCTCCCACGGAAGGACCACACCCCGGCCGACTGCTCCACCGGTCAGGTCCGCGAACGCCTCGTTGACACGGCCGAGCGGATACCGCCGGCCGATGAGCCTGTCCAGCGGCAGCCGGCCCGCGAGGTACAGGCCGAACAACCGCGGCAGGTCCACCAGCGGGTTCGCCGACCCGTACAAGCTGCCCACCACCCGTTTCTCCCGCTGCACCAGCAGGTTCAACGGCACCTGGAACGTCTGCCCCACCTTCCCGAGCCCCACCGCCACGACCGTGCCCCCCGGCCGCAACACCTCGAACGCCGTCTCCAGCGTCGCCGGCCGCCCGATGGCCTCCACGGCCCACTCGGCCCCACCCGGCCGGATCTCCTGGACCGCCGCCGCGACGTCCTCCCGCGAGGCGTCGACCGTGTGCGTCGCCCCGAGGCTCCTCGCCATCTCCAGCCGCTCGGCGACGACGTCCACCACGACGATCGGACCGGCCCCCGCGAGCACCGCCCCCAGCACGGTGGAGAGCCCGACCCCGCCCGCCCCGAAGATGACGACGGCCTCCCCCGCGCACCGCTCGATGGCGTTGAGCACCGTCCCCACCCCGGTGATCACCGCACACCCCGCGATGGCCGCGATCTCCGCGGGCACCCCCTCAGGCACCGGCACCACAGCCCGCTCGGAAACCACACAGTGCTCCGCGAAACAGGAAACCCCCAGCAGGTGATGCACCCGAACCCCGTCGACGTGCAGCCGGGTCGTCCCGTCCAGCAACCCCCCCGACCCCACCATGATCCCCGCCGCCTCACACAAGGCGGGCCGCCCCACAAGGCAGTACCGGCACACCCCGCACCGAGGCCGCCACATCAGACACACCCGATCCCCCACGGCGACCCGCGAGACCCCCGCCCCCACCGCCTCGACAACCCCCGCCCCCTCATGCCCCGGCACGACAGGCAACGGACACCGCAGATCCCCCACCAGATAGTGCTGATCACTGTGACAAACCCCAGCCGCCTCAACCCTGACCAGCACCTCTTCAGGCCCAGGCCCATCCAGCCCAAGATCCCGCACCACGAGAGGCGCCCCAACGTGTTCCAGCAGCGCAGCCCTCATCCGACCCCGTTCCCCTTCTCCCACCCGAAGCCCACGGCCGCACACCGTCCGCCGCCTCTACCGGGCCTTGAACTCGATCGCTGCAACCGTAGGTGTTACGAACACATGTCGTCAACAGTTTCGCAACTTTCCTGGAGCAAGCCTCGGCACCTCTCCTTCACACCTCGATCGACTGGCATCCACAACCCCTCAACATGCCTGTGAGCTGGATATTTGCCTCCGCCGCGAACCGAACCCTCCAGGGGTCAGTATCGAAACTTTCCCGTACTCCACCGACCACCGGCCGACACAACCGTCCTGCAGCACCCGTCGCCGAGCGTGCGACCTGATCGACCAAGCCTTCGCAGAGCAGCGGGGGCACTTCCTCCATCAGGACACCCGAATAAGGCCTTTAAAACGTACAAGAACCACTGTGACTTATTATCGACCTTCCGGCCTTTTTGATTACCCACGAATCACCGCAACGGGATGGGATCCGTCCAGCTACTCTTGTGAAGTCGACCCCGCGGCAGTCAGGACCAGGTGCCCCATGGCGAACTCTCTCTTCGGCCCCGATCTCGAAGCGACGAAAGAGAAGCCTCGCGACACTCGATACCAGCGACTGAGATTACTGATCACGGTAAAGGCCGCCCCAAATCCTTCAGAAACCTACGGCGAAACCGTATGTGTCGCCGCTTTGAACCTTGACCTCAACAACCCCGGGTGGATCCGCCTCTATCCGATCAACTACCGCGAGCTGGACACCGAGAGCAGATTCAGGAAGTACGACATCGTCACCCTGGAAGCCCAACCGAATGCCGGCGATCCCCGCCCTGAGAGCTGGCGACCCCGCACTGACAGCTTCGTCGTGGAGAAGCAGATCCAGGGCTGGGATAAACGCATGGCGTACATCGACGACTACGTCGAGAGGTCAATGTGTGATCTCAAACAGGGAGTTCAGGGACGACCAGGGGCACGCTCACTGGCAGCGATCCGTCCGAAAGAAGTCCTGGGACTCGACATCGAGCCCCATCCAGGGTGGACGCCAGAGGAACGGGCCAAGATCGATAGATACGTGAATCAACTTCAGCTGTTCGAGTCCGGACCGCGCACAGCACTGCAGGCCCCACGGTTCAAGGCATGGTATCGCTACCGATGCCACACCGATTCCTGCCGGACCCATCGCCAAGGGATCTACGACTGGGAGCTTGTCGCTCTGCAGCGCAGATTCCACCATTACGATGATCAGGCGCTCATTCAGGTCGTACAGGAGAAGTTCTGGGACATGATGTGCGCACCAGAGCGCGACCCCATCTTCTTCGTGGGGAATCAGCAGGCCCGCCCGCAGGGCTTCATCATCCTGGGTGTGGCCTACCCTCGGCGGTCTAGGCCGAAATCGCGTAGCTGAACCGCGCCCGAACAGCTCTCAGGACGAGATCGCGGTGACAGCGGCACTCATCAGCCTCGAAGCACATGACCGCCACCCTCTCCCGCCGGACCGCTTCGGCGATACGCTCGACGCATCCGCGAGCCTGGTCCTGATCGAGAAGCTTCTCATAGATCTCGCGCGCCGTGCCGAGTTCACCGGGACCACCGGCGAATCCAGCTCGGTTCCACTTGGGGTTGCCCAGTTCCCGCATGTGCTCGTACACGATCCCCGAATCGGCCAGGGCGCGGGACAACGCGCTTTTACTGAACCCCCGCTTCCGTGAGATCGGAGTCAACCGCACATCGATCAGCAGCGTGACGTCCTCTCCACGCAGACGCCTTATGAACGAGTCGAGGTCGTACCCCTCATAGCCGACGCCTACGACCCATGCCATCTGATCGGTTGTGGACATGATGCGCACCCTTTCACGCATGGTCACGACTAGCAATCGCATCGCCAACTCTGAAGTACCCCCGTCCCGTGGGGAGGAGCATTGGCGCTGACGGCCCCGAGTGGTCAGCCGGGGAACCGGAGGAAGCCCGGGGGGACGTGGGACACCAGCCATACGCCGTTGGCGCTGACCATGAACTCGTGGCCGGCGGTGTGCATGGCGGCGGCGTCGACGGCCAGGACCACCGGGGCTCCTCGGCGGGAGCCGACTCTTGTCGCGGTCTCGTGGTCCGGGGAGAGGTGGACGTGGTGGCGGTTCATGGGGCGTAGGCCCTCCGCGCGGATGGGGGCGATGTTGCGGGCCACTGTGCCGTGGTAGAGGACCGGCGGAGGGGCGGTCACCGGGAGGTCGAGCTGGACGGGGACCGAGTGGCCCTGGTTGGCGCGGATCCGGCCGTCCTGGAGGACGTAGCGCTGTTTGTCGTTGGCGGCGACCACCTGGTGGAGTTCGGCGGCGGTGATGGGGAAGCCGTGGGTTCTGGCGGCGTCGAGGAGTGTGTCCACGTCCACCCAGCCGGCTTGGTCCAGGGTGATGCCGATGCGGTCGGGGCTGTGCCGCAGGTGTTTGGAGAGGTACTTGGAGACGCGTACCAATCGTCGTTGGTCCATGCGGCCAGTGTTCCGGGGGTGGATCGTCCGAGGCCAGCCGATTTCGGGGGGCTCAGGGGCCGCTGCTCCACAGCGCCCACATATGGAGGAAGTCCGGGATGCGCTCTATGGCGGCGGCGATGAGGACGGCCGCGGTGATCATGGTGATCACCTGGGTGAGCCTCGTGCGGCGGGTGAGAGGGCGCGGGGTGGGACGGGTGGGCGGGCGGAACCGGCGCCACAGGGTGCCGGCGGCCATGCCGATGACGGTGGCGGGGATGGCGGTCAGGGCGCCCTTGACGAGGGTGTCGTGGATCAGGGCGGCGACGAAGGAAGGGGCGGCAGACGGGGGGACGCCGCACGGGCCCACGTAGAGGCCGACGCAGCCCGCCATGGCTTGGAGGTAGCGGGTTCCGCTGGCGGCCATGACGCCGGTGACCAGGGCGGCGAACAGGGCCAGGGCGGGGCGGGCCGCGGTCGGGCGGGTGGCGACGAGGAAGGCCACGAGGGCTTGGGCCAGGGTGGCGGCGAGGCCGTAGATCTCGATGTACAGCAGAGGGAGAGCCCTGTCGACGCGGACGGCGGGAGGGATGAGATCCGCGGCGAAGACGGTGAGGGCGGCGGCGGTCAGGAGGAGGGCGACGCCGCCGGCGAGGCCGGTCGTCATGGCCAGGTCGGTGCGGGGGCGGGCGGTGCCGCGGCGGCGGGCGAGGGAGAGGGGGACCAGCCAGAGGAGCAGGAGGCCGGGGAGGGTCAGGGGATTGACGAGGACGTTCTCCAGGGTGGTGGAGCGCAGGCTCACCAGCGTGGACAGCGGCTCTAACCATTCGTGGGCGGGGCCGGGGGTGACGGCCTGCCGCGTCTCGCCGAGTTCCTCACTGCGGCGGAAGGCGTACCAGACGACGAACCACGGGACGGCGGCCAAGGTGCCGGCCGCGGCGACGGCCGCCGGCGCGCGGCGCTGGAGGCGGGGCGGCGCGGGGGCAAGCGTGCGGGCGGCCGACGTGGCCCAGCCGGCGAGGAGGGCGGCGCCGGTCAGCAGCATCAGGGCGGCGAGGAGGAACCGGGCGGGCGTCACCGGGGACGGGTTCTCCTCGAAGACGACCGCGAGGGCGAGTTGGTCGCCCAGCAGGAAGCCGGCGGTGACGGCGGCGGCGGGGCGGAGGTAGGTGCGCGGGGGCGGGACGGGTGAGTGGCGGGAGGGTTCCAGCCAGACGGCTTCGACGATCGCGATGACCAGGGCGGGGACGCACAGCAGGCCGGCGAGGGCGGTGCCGAGCAAGGAGAGCAGGGCCGGGCCGCTGAGGAAGTTCTGCACGTTGCCGGCCATGATGGCGGCGGTCATGCCGGCGCCGGCCAGTGCCCAGGTGCCTGGCCGGAGGACGGCGGCGGGGTCCGCGAGGTGGGTGATCCGGCGGCCCGGGTCCGGGTGGGAGCGCAGCCATGCGAGCAGGCGGCGGCGAGGGGACGGGATCCGGGTGAGCAGGGCGTGGAGGGTCTCGCGGTGTCCGGCGGCGGCGTCGGCGTGCAGTTCGGAGCGGCGGAGCACCGCGGCGCGGGTGAGCAGCACCAGGGCGGTGAGGGTGGCCATGGAGACGGCGGCCCGCAGCGCCTGCGCCCAGCCGTCGGCGACGAGGAGGAGCGCGGGGACGAACGGCAGCAGGCCGAGCAGGACGAACGACCGCCAGACGGCGATGGTCAGGTAGGTCCGGTCCACGTCGCCGTCGCGCAGATGCGCCAGCGCGTGCCGCACCACGGCCTCGGCCGCTTGGCGGTCCGACCGGACGAGAACCATCATCTGGTGTCCCACGGCCAGGTAACGACGGCCGGGGCGGCCGAAGACCCGCGTGGTCAGCCAGGGGTGGACGGACAACAACAGGTGAGGTGGGCGGGCCAGTCCCGCCTGCGGCGCCAGCCTCTCGACCATGGCGGCCACGTCCCGCCCGGCGGGCATCGGAAGGGGGCGGTACCCGTTCCGCATGACGATCCACACCGGGTGCAGCCAGAACAACGCACCCGCCACCACGACCAGCGCCAGCAGCCCCCACCCCACCCATCGCGCCTGGTCGGCGTAGAACTGCCCCAAGCAGGACACGAGAAAGGCCCGCTCCGGGATCAGCGAGATGCCACCGGCGAGCTGCGCCTCGCACGCGAGGTAGGCGTGCTTGAAGGCGTCGCGGTTCGCCGGCACCGCCTGGTACAGCGTCAGGTAGGTGGTGACGCTCGTCGCCAGCACAGCTCCGGCGAGCATCGCCAGCGTCGTGAGCCCCCCGCGCCCGACCGGCGGCCCACCGTCCCCGTCCTGGCCCACGTCGCTCCCGCCCCGGGATTCGCCGCCCCTCTCCCGAGGGGTGCCGGACTCCCCGTCCCGGAAGTCGCCAGCCGCCGCACCACGGGTGCCGGACTCCCAAAAGCTGCCGGACCCCCCGTCCCGCAAATCGCCGGCCCTCTCACGAGGGGTGCCGGACTCTCGAAGGGTGACGGATTCCCGGTCCCGGGAATCGGCGGCCGCCTCACCAGAGGTGCCGGACTTCCCGTCCCGCAAATCGCCGGCCGTCTCACCAGGGATGCCGGACTCCCGAGGGTTGCCGGGCTCGCCCGGGCGGTGGCCGGGGGTGTCGCTCCGGGGTGCGGGGTGCGCCGGCTCGGGGGCGGCGAGGTGGTCGCGGAGTTGTACGTGGCGGAACTGGTAGAAGCCGCCGGAGCAGCGGAGGAGGCCGCGGTTGTGGGCGTCGGCGAGGAAGCGCATGAGGCGGAGGGGGAGGACGCCTTGGGTGGACAGCCAGAGGCGGGCCAGGCAGAAACGGCCCCACGCGGTGGTGCCCAGGGCTACCGCGACGGCGGCGGACGTGGCGGCCGCCAGGGCGGAGACCGTGCCGGTGACGGGGCCGGCGTAGGCGATGAGGGGCGGGCCGGCCGCCGCGGCGCACACGGTCCCCGCGACGGCGCCGTTGACGGTGGCGACGGCGCGGTCGGCGCGCAGGACGGTGACGGGGTCGCGGGCGCGGACCTCGTCGGCGGGGTCCTGGAGCCAGCCGACCAGACCGCCGCAGAACCCGGCGAGCAGGCCGACGGCGACACCGGCCAGGAGCGCGTACAGGACGCCGTCGAGGAGCCGGCCGGAGACGGGGGACGGCGCACCGGCGAGCAGGCCGGCCAGCGGCACGGTCACCAGCCCCGCGCCGGCGCCGCCCGCGAAGCCCGCCGTGAACCACGAGGTGAAATGGCTGCGGACGGCCCGCGCCAGGTGGCGTGATCGGCCGTGCAGCGCCAGGTTGGCGTACTTGGGCGGCGTGGGGTCCGACAACAGGGCCGCGACGGCGGACCCGGCGACCACACCTGTGCACAGCCCGGTCACGACACCCGCCAAGGCGCTGCGTGTCGTCACCGTCGCGACGGCCACCGCGATCGCCACCGCCGCGACGGCGGCCGCCGTCACCCGCACCGGGTCGCCGAGGCGGGGGTCCAGGGTGGCGAACCGCCACCAGGCGAGGTCGTGCCCCCCGTCGTGGCGCAGCCGGGACGCCAGGAAACCGGCCCACCGCTCCGCCCGCTCCACGCCGGGCCACGGCGCCGCGCCGTCCGTCCCGGGGCGCGAGTACACGGCGGGCAGGCACGCCATGAGCAACCGCTTCTCGATCTCCTCCCGGCCGAGCCTCCGCAGCTCCCCCGGCTCGCCGCCCGGCGGCCCGTACACGACGAGCAGCAGGTAGATCGTCAACGGCGTGGACAGCGCCGCCGCGAGCCCCGGCTCCTCGCGTACCGCGGCGAACAGGGCCTCCCACCGTGCGTCCCCGGACCGGACGCGGCTCTCCAGGTAGGACACCAGCCGCTCCGCCCCCACCGGTTCGAGCTCGACGACCGCCGCCGAGGACAGGAACCGCCCGCTGCGCACCACCGCCGCCTCGTACTCGTCCCCCCGGCAGGTGAGCACGAACGGCCGCCCGTCGCACGCCACGTCGATCCCCTCGATGGCCGGCACCCGCGCCCCCGGCGGCATCTCGTCCAGCCCGTCGAGCACCGGCGTCACCCGCCCCGCCGCCACCAGCGCCCCGGCGACGTCCCCGGCCAGCTCCGGGTACTCCTCCCGCACCCGCCGCGCCACCCAGTCGTCGAACGGCTCCCTGGGGTCCCACGCCGACACCGGCAGCAGCACCGGCACCGGCTCGCCTGCCTCCGCCCCTTCGATCAGGTCGACCACGAGCCGCATCGCCGCGACGGACTTGCCGGCCCCGGGCGCGCCGAGCACCACCAACTGCCGGTACGGCAACTCCCTGAACCGCGCCGCGAGCTCCCCCACCTCGCCGCTCGCCGCCCCGGCCGGCAGGATCGCCCCGCCGCGTGCCGTCACCGGCCGCCCGGTGACCGACCAGGTGACCGCGAGCGGATGCGCCCGGGACAACCCGCGGGCGACCAGCTCCCGCCGCCACTGGTTCACCACCGCCGCCGCGAGCCGCTGCGCCGCCCGTCCGACCGCCTCCTCCTCGGGGTCCGTCTCCCCCGCCCGCTCCGGGGAACGCAGCTCACGCACCACGAAGACGCACAACCCGCCGACCACCGGCACCACGGCGAACACGAACGCGTACAGGTTGGAGTACCCGACCAGCCGCTCGAACGCCGGCCCGTCCGGCGCCGACCCGGCGACCACCAGGAACGCCACGGCGAACCCCGCCAGCCCGAGCGCCAGGCTTCCGGCCGCGACGGCGCGCCATCGCCGCCTCCGCCGTCCGCCCATGGCACGACATCATGCACATAGGGTTCGCCCCGCGCTACCCGACGTACCTGTGCGGCGTGGGGGCGTGAGCCTCAGGTCAGGAGAGGCACCAGGTCGAGGCGGCGGTTGACGCCGAGTTTGGTGTAGACGTTGTGGAGGTGGTTGCCCACGGTGCGGTGCGACAGGGTGAGCCAGTCGGCGATCTCGCGGTTGGTGAGGTTCCAGGAGGCCAGGCGGGCGATCTCCAGCTCGCGGGCGCTGAGCACGGTGCCTTCACCCTCGTGGGTCGTGTGCACGCGGCGCAGGCGGTTGCGGGTGGCCATCGGGGTGGACCAGGAGCGGATCACCCACGCGTGCAGGGGGTGGGCCAGGCGCACGGTGACGCCGGACGGGTGCGCGTGGACGGTGATCAGGGCGCGTGCTTCCAGGCGTTCGACGGCGCCGGGGGAGGTGAGGCGGGTCAGCGTGTCCAGGGCGACGGGCCCGCCGGCGGCGACCAGCTCCAGGAGTTCGCGTTCCGAGTCGTCGAGCTCGCCCATCGCCGCCTCGGCCATCTGCCGCAGCCGGGGCGTCAGCAGCAGCTCGCCGGACCACCGGACCCGGCCGTCCACCTGGGTGAAGGACTGGGAGTGTGCCAGTTCGAGCAGCAGACGCACGTTGCCCCGGGCGGTGTGCCACAACGAGCGGGCCGTCGTCATCTCCACCTCGCCCCCGAGCACCGCGCCGAGCAGCCGCGCGGTGTCGCGGACCGGGAGCGGCGCGAGATCCAGCCGCGACACCCCGCCGTCCGTCCAGAGCGACAGGAGCACCGGGGGAACCGCGGCCCCGGTCAGGGTGGTGAGCACGACGCGGGCACCCCGGTGCGCCACCAGGTACGCGATCGTCGCGGCCGAGCGCCCGTCCAGCAGGTGCGCGTCGTCCACGGCCAGCACCAGCGGCCGGGGAGCGGCCCCGCAGAGCAGCTCGGCGGCCCACCGCACCGGGTTGACCGGTTCGCGGCTGCCGGGCAGCAGGTGCGCCAGCGCCCCGAACGGCACGCCGGCCCCGGCGCCCGCCGCCTGGTGGACGACGGTGCCGGGCCGGTCGAACACCGTGACGGCCTCGGCCATCAGCCGGGTCCGCCCGGACCCTGCCTCCCCCACGACCAGGATCCCCGCGCTCTCCCGCAGCGCGGTCCTGATCGTGTCGCGCTCCTTCACGCGTCCCCTGAACGGCACCACGTCGTCACCCCCTCAGCAGCCTGCGCCGGATCCCTTGCCGGAATTGTTGGCACACCGGGGCAGGGCGCGGTATACGCGGAAGTACGTACTTTCGAAGGGGACGTATGCTTTCCAGGAACCGCTACGACCAGGTGATCGACCTGGCCGTGGAGCTGGTGGCCATGAGCCCCGCCGCGGTCGACCACGGCCGGGTGGCCGAGTCCCTCCGGCAGGTGCTCGAATGCCCCACCGCCACGTTCTCCGAGGTCGGCGCGGACGGCGTCAAGGGCCTGGGCTGGCCGGAGACCCGACTGCCCACCGCCACGATGACCGAGGTCACCCGCCGCAACATGGAGCGGCACCCCCTGATCCAGCACTACGTGCGCACCACCGACCGCCGCCCCCTGGCGGTCAGCGACCTGACCACCATGCGCCGCTGGCGTTCCTCGGCGGTGGGTTCCGACATCCGTTCCGTCACCGGTTTCTACGACCACGTGGCACTCCCCCTGCTGTCCCCCGTGGGCACCATGCGCGCCTTCGCCCTCGGCCGCCCCGACGGGGGTTTCACCCGCCAGGAGCGCGAGTTCGTGGAACGGCTGCACCCCGTGCTGGTCACCCTGGACCGCCGCTCCCGCCAGGCACGCTCCCCCGCCGCCGCCCGCCTGACGCCACGTGAGGAGCAGGTGCTGGAACTCGTCGGGGCGGGCCTCACCCGTCAGCTCGCCGCGCGACGGTTACGCGTCTCCGTCAGGACCGTGGACAAGCACCTCGAAAGCATCTACCGCAAGCTCGGCGTGAACAGCCACGTGCAGGCGGCCCTCTGGCTGGCCGGGTCGCGCGCGCGGCCCGGCGGGAGTTGAGTAGCGAATACTCATCCGGTCGCGGATGACCGGAGGCGACGATTCTTCTCGTCACCGGCGCCGATGGGGCGTCGCGATAGCAAACGGGGCGAGAACGATGGTGGTTCGTGGTTCTGGGTCGCGCAGGGGTGTGTCCCTTCTGGTGGGGGCGCTGGTCGTGGCCGGGACGATGGTCATGCCGATGGCGTCCGCGGGGGCCGAGCCTGCGCGGTACGCCGGGAAGGACGCGGAGCTGGCGCGTAAGCAGGTGCCGATGCTGGCGCTGGCCGACGAGCTGGAGGCCGCCGGGGGGACGAAGGGGACGGGGTTCGCGGGGGTCGAGCTGGACGTGCCGGCGGGGGTGGTGCACCTGTACTGGAAGGGTGACGCGCCGCCGGCGGTCGGGACGCTGGCGGCCAAGGCGCCGGAGGGGGTCAGCGTGCGGGTGCACCCGGCGAGGTTCACCGCCGCCGAGCTGCGGGAGCGGGCCGAGGAGATCGTGCGGACGCGGGGGCTCAGCGCGGGGGGCGACGTGCACCGCGTGACGCCGCTGGAGGACGGCAGCGGGCTGGAACTGGCGGTCACCTCGCAGGCGGAGGTGGCCAAGGCCACGGCGGACCCGCTGGTGGTGAAAGCCGAGGTCGAGTCCCTTGACCCTTATGACGGGCGGTGGGGCGGGGCGTCGCCGTTCGAGGGCGGCATCCAGATCAACTCGTGCAGCACGTCGTTCGGCGGCTTGATGTCGCCCGCGGGATCCGACTGGGTGTACCCGGCGAAGCTCATCGCGGCGGCGCACTGCTACTCGGTGGGCGACCCGGTGACCACGGGGAACTCCACCACCGGCATCGTGACCATCGGGCACGTCGAGGCGGTCTACCCGCAGCTCGACACCGCGCTCATCGCGGTGGACTCCGGCAGGTTCGTCACCGGCTGGATGTGGGACGGCGGCGTGCAGGACGGCTCGGAGTACACCAAGCCGGTCGTGGGCACCTCGCAGGCGCGCACAGGGTCGCTGGTGTGCACCTCGGGCGCGTGGAGCGGCGTCCACTGCGACATCAAGATCACCAAGACGGGCTCCACGCTGGACTGGGGGACCCACGTCTCGCGGGCCGTGTCGATCGGCGACCAGCTCCAGGGTCAGGCCGCCGCGGGCGGCGGCGACAGCGGCGGGCCGGTGTTCACCCTGACGAGCGACTTCAGCAGCGTGCTCGCGGCCGGGGTCATCATCGGCGGGGACAACCGCCGTCCCGCCACCTGCACCGGCTGGTCCGGGCGCTGCTCGACCCGGGTGTTCTTCACCGACTTCCGCACCGTGCGGTCCCACTGGGGTCTCTCCTGGATGGCGGGCCAGGGCCCGGAAGGTCTCTGAGCCGCTCGGGCCGCCGGTTCCCCGGCACCGCACGACGGGAACCGGCGGCCGGTGGACGATCGCCAAGTGAACGACAACCATTCGCCAATCCGGCTTCCGCACCCTTGGGGAGGTTGCCCACGGAAAGGCGAAGGGTGATGAGCAAGGTCGCGTACCCGCGTCCCGCCGGAGCTCCGGCGGGGCGCGGGCCGAAGCGTGTCACGGCGGGCCGTACGGACGGCGCCGCCCAGGAGACGCCCGCCGGTCCGTACCCGTTGACCGGCCGCTGGCCGCTCGTCGGCCGCGACGCCGAGACGGCCCGGTTCGCCGAGGTGCTCGCGGACCGGTGGAGCCAGGGTTTCGTGGTGTGCGGCCCGCGGGGGTCCGGCAAGTCCCGGCTGGTGGAGGAGTTCCTGGCCGCGGCGGTGGCCCAGGGGTACCAGACGGTGCGGGCGGCGACGAGCGAGGCGGCGTCCACGGTGCCGTTCGGGGCGGTCGCCCACCTGCTCCCGCCGGACGTGCACCCCGCCAACCCGGTCGCGGGGTTCGTCTCGGTGTCCCGGGCGCTGGCCGGGACGCGGGACCGGCTGGTGGTGCTGGTCGACGACCTCGACCTGCTGGACCAGGCGTCCGTGGTCCTGATGCGCCAGCTCATGGACGTGGGCCTGATCTTCGTCATCGGGGCGATCCGGGCGGGCGGCCCCGCCTCCGAGGCCGTGGAGGCACTGCCGTGGGACGCCGGGGTGCACCGGGCCGACCTCGCCGAACTCGGCGGGGACGCCGTGGAGGACCTGCTGCGTGCCGTCCTCGGCGGCCCGGCCGGGCGCCGCACCCTGCACGAGCTGTTCACGTTGTCCGGCGGCAACGCGCTCTACCTGCGCGAACTGGTGCTCGGCGCGCTGCGCGCCGGGGCGCTCACCAGCGACGGCACGTTGTGGGAGCTCACCGGGGACGCGTGGCGGGCCGCCGCGTCGCAGGACCCCGCCGGGGACGCGTGGCGGGGCAGCGCCGTGTCGCGGGACCCCGCCGGGGACGTGTGGCCGGTCACGCCGAGGCTGGCCGAGCTGGTGGGGGCGCGGCTCGCGGCGGCGGGAGAGCCGGCCCGGCCTCTGCTGGAGGCGCTGGCGTTGTGCGGGACGCTCGGGCCGCTGGATCTCGCCGCCTCCCCGCGGCACCTCATCGAGCTGGAGCAGGCCGGGCTGATCCGCGCCTCCGGCGAGGGCCGCCGGGTGTCCCTGACCCTGGCACACCCCCTGTACGCCGCGGTGTTGCGTGCGCGCACGCCGCTGATCCGCCGCCGGGCGACGCTGCTCGGCCAGGCCGAGCGGATCGAGGCGCACGGCGCCCGCAGGACCGGGGACGCGCGGCGCGCCGCGGCGTGGCGGCTCGCGGCCACCGGCACGGCCGGAGCGGACCTGCTCCTCCGGGCCGCGGAGGAGGCCTGCCGCGCCGGCGCCCACACCGAGGCCCTCGGCCTGCTGGCCGAGGTGCCCGCCGCCGAGCGCACCAACGCGTTCCGGCTCCTGTACGGCGAGGCGCTCCTCGAGTCGGGCCGCGGCGACGAGGCCGAGGCCGTGCTGGCGGGACTCCGCGAACCGGCCACGGACGAGGAACGGCGGATCGCCCTGCGGCTGCGTGCCCGCAACCTGTTCCGCGCGGGCGCGGGCACCGACGAGGCTCTCCGGCTCAACGGCGAGGCCCTCGCCCGCGTGCCCCGGGGAGCGGGCCGCGACCTCCTGCTCGCCGACCGTGCCGCCATCCTCACGATGTCCGGCCGTCCCGCCGAGGCGGTGGCGCTGCTGGACAGCCTCCCGCCGCGGGCCCCCCGCGACGGCGAGGCGACCGGGTGGCTCTGGGCGGCGACGGCGAAGGCGACCGGCCTGGCCCTTCTCGGCCGCACCCGTGAGGCGTGGACCCTCGCCGCGGCGGTGTCCGCCTCGGAGACCGCGTCCGGCGAGGTGGTGGCCGAGCGCACCCGCCTGACGCGCATCCGGCACCCGGCCGCCGCGGCCCTCACCCCCCTGACCCCGCTCGTCCTCGCGGCCGCGGAGGACGGCCGGCTGGCCGAGGCCCGCACCCTCGCGGCACGCGGCACGGAAAGCCTCGGAGCGGGCCACGCGACGGGCCCGGCGGCCCGCGTCGCCGGCTCCGCGGCGGGCCCCGGAGCCGACCTCGGAGCACGCATCGGCACGGGCCACGCGATGTGGGCCGCGGCAGGACGGGCGCGGGTGGAATGGCTTTCGGGCCGGGTGGCCTCCGCGCGGCGCTGGTACGCCGAGGCGGCGGCACTCGCGCGGGCCCGCGGCCACGTGCGCCCGATGCGACTCATCCTCTCCGGGTTGTGCGCCTCCGCGGCCGTGCTCGGCGACACCGAAGCCGCGCAGGCGGCGCTCGACGAGCTCCAGGCCTACCCGGCCACACCCCTGTTCGTGGGCGAGGACCTCCTCGGCGAGGCGTGGCTGGCCGCCGCCCTGGGCCACCTGGCCGAGGCACGGACGATCCTCACCGCCGCCGCCGCGGCGGCGCGGGACGCCGGCCGCCCCTCCGCCGAGGCGATGCTCCTCACCGACGTCGCCCGTCTCGGTGGAGCCCGCCAGGTCTCCGGACGTCTCACCGAGCTGGCGGAGGTCTGCGACGGCGCCCTGACGGAGGCACGCGCGCGCCTGGCGTCCGCCCTCGCCGCCAACGACCCCGACCGGCTCACCGAGGCCGCCGGCACGCTCGCGGACATGGGTGCGGACCTCATGGCCGCCGAGGCCGCCACCACCGCCGCCGCGGCCTGGCGCCGCGACGGCTCCCCCCGCCAGGCCGCCGCGGCGACCGCCCGCGCCATGGACCTGCGGGCCGGGTGCGAGGGCGCGGTCACCCCTCTGCTGGCCACCGGCCACGAGACCGTCCCCCTGACCGCACGGGAACGCGACGTGGCCCTGCTCGCGGCGGGCGGGGTGCCGAGCAAGGACATCGCCAGGACGCTGGTGCTGTCGGTCCGCACCGTCGACAACCACCTGCAGAAGGTCTACACGAAGCTCGGCGTCACCACGCGCCGCGATCTCGCCCTCGTGCTCGGCGGGTACCAGAAAACCTAACAATCCCTACCGTTGAAGTTCTTTTTGTTCACCCAGACGACCGGCCCCCGATTCGCCTCGGAAAGAGCCGCACGCCATTTCTCCTCCGCGATGATGCGCTATTTTCCTGGAGTTCCCTGCGGCAGGGTAAGAATGCCCTAACCATGCCGCACCGGGACACCCGCCACGGTCGCCGACCCCAATTCGAATCAGGGTCAATAGGGTGCATCCGTTCCCTGGTCGATTGCGGGCAATTAGCAGGTTTGTCACTGTTTCGTGTGGTCAGGGGAAGCTTCATGAGCGAAAACCTGCAACCCGTTCCCGACGACTGGACGAGGGCGCTCGCCATTGTGGCGCATCCCGACGACATGGAGTTCGGCTGCGCCGGCGCCGTGGCGGCGTGGACGGCGGCCGGCAAACACGTCGGCTATCTGCTGCTGACCCGCGGCGAGGCGGGCATCGACGGCATGTCCCCGGAAGAGGCCGTCAAGGTGCGCGAGGAGGAGCAGCGGGCCAGCGCGGCCATCTGCGGCGTCGAGTCCGTGGAGTTCCTCGACTACGCCGACGGCACCATCGAGTACTCGCTGGGCCTGCGGCGCGACCTCGTGGCGGCGATCCGGCGGCACCGGCCGGAGCTGCTGGTCACCTTCACCCACCACGACATCACCTACACCGGCAAGTGGAACTCGCCGGACCACCGCAACACCGGCCGCGCCGCACTCGACGCGGCCCTGGACGCGGGCAACCGGTGGATCTTCCCCGACGTGGAGGAGCCCTGGAAAGGCCTCAAGTACGCCGCGATCGCCGGCTCCACCCGCCCGACGCACGCGGTGGACGTCACGGACTCGCTGGACACCGCGGTGGCCTCGGTGGAGGCGCACGCGGCCTACCTGTCGGGCCTCGGCCTCCCGCAGGGCGCGGCCCGCGGGCCGCTGGAGGGGTTCACCCGCGCCACGGGCGAGCGGTTCGGCGGCCGTCCCGCGATCCCCTTCGAGCTGCTCACCCTCTGACGGCCCGCGCGACGGCGGCGAGAACGACAGAGCGCCCTGGAGTCCCGGGACTCCAGGGCGCTCCGCCGTACCGGGTCCTCAGAACCAGCCGCCGATGCTGTTGACGTACTCGGTCAGGCGCTTCTCGTTGATGAGCAGGAACGGCCCCGACACCGGCAGCACCAGGCCGGCGTCCTTGAACCTCTTCAGGAAGTAGCCCACCCGCGACCGGGTGGTGCCCACCATGCCGGAGAGCTCCTCCTGGGTGATGCGGTCCTCGATGGCCAGCAGGTGGTCGGCGCGCTTCTTGCCGAGTTTCCTGGACAGCCGGAGCAGGACGGCCGCGAGGCGCTGCTCGCTGTCCATCGTCACCATCGTGGTGATGACCTGCTGCTGCTCGGTGAGCCGCCGCGCGAGGTGGTCGATGAAGCCGTCCAGCACCCTCTGGTCGGCCATGGCGGCGCGGAAGCCCGCCGCGGGGATCCTCCTGACCCAGGAGGTGCGCATCACGGTCGCGGTCTCGGTGCGTTCTGAGCCCAGCAGCGACGACTCCCCGAAGATGTCGCCGGCCGTGTAGATCGATAATAGACACTCCTTGCCGCAGCGGGCGTACGCCTGCGTCTTGACCTGGCCGCTCTCGACGAGATAGAGGTTCGCGTCATGATCGCCACAGTTGTAGATATGCGTTCTTTTCGGATATCTGATCGAAGTGGCACCGAGCTTGTCGCTCGTCGCGAAAGACCGTAGCTCGTCCTTGAACTGCGCAGTCCGTACAGAAGTCATGCCCGCACCTTTGACCTGGGTTCTTATTACCAGCTACCCACCTATACCCGCTCATCTAAGAAAAAACGGAATAGGTCACAGGAAGGTACGGCCGCTCGTGCGGCTGAGGCCGGGGAGGGAGTCGATAAAGTCTCCTAGCAGGGACATCAAATCGGGGTCGCCCTTGAAGAGCGAGATATGATCACCGTGCGGCCGGACGTGCAGGATCGCCTCCGGCAGCGTGCGGGCCACCACCTTCGACCCGTCCGGGCACGCCGTCTCGTCGTCGGTGCTGGTGACCACCAGCACGGGCCGCTGGAGACCGGCCAGCCACGGCGTCACGTCCGTCCGCATGATCGTGCCGTTCAGCTTGCAGTACCGGTACAGCAGCCCGGGCGTGGCGTACGGGTAGACCACCAGGTGCGCCAGGTCCGGCGGGACCGCCGACAACATGGTCTGGCACAACACCGGGTGGATCGCGGCGGCCCGGTCCGGCCCCTCGGCGCCCATCTGCATGAGGGCCACCAGGTTCTGCTGGTGCGAGGTCTTCTCCGCCGAGGGCACCCCGGCGAAGTCGCCGTGCCACAGGCTCAGCGACCCGATCCGCGTGTCCGCGCCGCCGGCGTCCCGGTGCGCGGCGGCCAGCCCGACGACCGCGCCGCCGCACAGGCACATCAGGTGCGCGCGGCCGACCTCGAAGTGGTCCATGACGGCCAGCAGGTCGCCGGCCTGCGCGTCGATGTCCGCGGGCAGCGCGCCCGCGCCGTCGATGTGCCCGAACAGCCCTCTGCTCTCCCAGGTGACCACGAAGTGGTCGCGGGCCAGGTAGCGCATCCACCGCTCGGCCAGCCGGGCCGGCATGCCGCAGGGCGTGACGACGACCACGGCCGGGTCCTCGCGCCGGCCCGCCGCGTAGGCGGGCAGCGGGGGGCCGCCGCCCGGGACGGTCACCTCCCCGCGGGCGGCGAACCCCTCGAAGGCGTTTGCGGTGACCTCGTCGGCGGTGCGCTCGACGACCTCCAGCGGCACGTCCGTGTTGAGGGCGCGCCGCCGGAGGCCGAGGTGCTCGCTCAGCACCCGTTCGAACACCCCGAGCCCGCCGGTGTCGCCGGTCACCCGGAACTCCGGTGCGCGAAGCCGTTCCGCCATCCGGTCGAGCAGGGAGGAGACCTCAGCCGGACCGGCCACGCGCACCGGATGTTCGAGGACGCCCGCGAGCGGCCGCGCCGACAGCACGGCCTCCGCGAGGCGTGTCAGTTCCATCGTCTCGGAGGTCACCCGCATCACCGCGTCGTGAAAGCGTGCCCGGTGGTCGTGGCCGTCGCCATGCGGTTGTGCGGGTTGTCGTTGTGGCCGGCGACCAGGACGGAGCCGTAGCGGTCCAGGCTGACCCGGCCGCCGTACTCCTCGATCTCGTCGGTGTCCGGGTACACCCGCACCTTGGTCGGCACGTACCGGGACGCGAACCCCAGCCGCATCTCGTCGGTGCGCCCGGAGTGCGGCAGGGACGCGTGCATCAGCGTGGACCAGAACAGGATGGCCTCACCGGGCCGCATGACCATCGAGACGGCCTGGGACTCGTCGGGCTTCCAGTCCGGGTCCTTCTGCAGCTCGCGGTAGTCGTAGCCGAAGAAGCCCCGCCGGACGCCGTCCTTCTCCTCGGCGTTGATCTTGTCCGGGTCGTAGTGCATCTTCTTGGTCTCGTCGTAGAACATCGTCCGGTGGGTGCCGGGGATGAACTGCAGGCAGCCGGTCTCCTCGTTGGCCTCGGTGAACGCCGTCCAGACGGTGATGGTGCCGCCGAACTCCTCGTCCTCCGGCCAGACGATCTGCGGCTGCCCCGAGGCGTTGGCGAAGGTGTCGGCCTGGTGCCAGTCGGTGCCCTCGTCGCCGGGGTACTTGGGGAAGAACTCGGTGCGCCAGCACAGCACGTCGGGGCCGAGCACGCTCGTGACGCGGTCGACGATCTGCGGGCGGCTGATGTGGTCGGCGAGGAACGCCGAGTCCAGGTGCCGGTCGTAGTTGGAGATGTTGGTGTTGCCGGAGGCCGCGGCCTCCTCCTGGTAGACGGCGTTGCTGCGGTCCATCAGCCGCAGCCGCTCGCGCCGCCACGTGGCCCGCATCTCGTCGATCTCGTACACCTTGAAGGGCCCGAAGTAGCCCTGGGTGTGGAAGCTCGCCAGCTCCTCCGGGGTCATGGCGAATCCGGCCTGTGTCCGGGTGTCCTGCATGATGATCCCTTCTACGCGTTCAGTCGTTCCTCGACACAGGCGGCGAGGCTCGCCACCGACGCCTCCTCCAGCTCGGCGCCGGTGAGCGCCAGACCGTAGTGGTCGTTCACCTGGGCGATGATGCGGGTCAGCGCGAGCGAGGTCGCGCCGAGATCGAAGAGGTCGGTCTCCGGCGGGACGTCGTCGCGCTCCAGCACGTCCGCGGCGATGCGCCCCACGACCTGGACGGGTGGAACGGCGTCGGCGGCGTCGGCTGCGGGCCGCTTCGCCTGGTCGATCAGAGCGCCGCGGTCCACCTTTCCCTGCAGGGTCATGGGTATCTCCGAAATGATGTGATATTGGGACGGACGTGCGTGGACGGGCAGCTCCTCCGCCGCCCGCGCGGTGAGGGCCTTGGACAGCTCCTCGGCGTCCCCCTCCGCGCCGGGGGCGGGCACGACGAACGCCAGCAGGCGCACGTCGCCCTCGCCGTAGTCACGGGGCGCGACCACCGCGCTGGCGACCCGCGGGTCCCCGGCCAGGCACAACTCGACCTCGCGGGGCTCGATGCGGAAGCCGCGCACCTTGATCTGGTCGTCGGCGCGCCCGATGTAGGCGTACTCGCCGCCCGGCAGGCGCACGGCCAGGTCGCCGGTGCGGTAGAGCCGGGTGCCCGCGGCGGTCTCGATGAACCGCTCCGCGGTGAGGCCCGGACGGTCCAGGTAGCCCCGGGCGAGGCCGGCACCGGAGACGTACAGCTCCGCGGCCACGCCGTCCGGCACGGGACGGCCGGCGGCGTCGAGCAGCCGCAGGTCCAGGTCCGGGATGGGCACGCCGATGGGGCTGACCTCCGGGTGGCGCAGGTCCTCGCCGAGCACGCGCCGGTAGGTCACGTGGACGGTGGTCTCGGTGATGCCATACATGTTGACGAGCTCGGGCTTCTCGTCGCCGTAGCGCTCGATCCACGGCCTGAGCAGCTCGACGTCCAGCCGCTCGCCGCCGAAGACGACGTGGCGCAGGCGGAACGGCGACGGCTCGCGCCTGCGGGCGTCGGCCGCGGCGAGGTGGCGGAACGCCGACGGGGTCTGGCTGAGCGCGGTGACGCCCTCGGCGAGCAGCAGCTCGCGGAACGCCTCCGGCGACCGGGCGACCCGCGTGGGCACGACGACCAGCCGGCCGCCGTACAGCAGGGCGCTCCAGATCTCCCAGACGGAGAAGTCGAAGCTCACCGAGTGGAACATCGTGACGACGTCGTTCTCGTCGAACCCGAACCACGGCTCTGTCCGCTCGAACAGCCGCACGGCGTTGCGGTGCTCGACCAGCACCCCCTTGGGCGCGCCGGTCGAACCCGAGGTGTAGATGACGTACGCGAGGTCGCGGTCGGTGACCTCCGCCGCGTCCGCCGCCGCGGCCGGCGCGGGGTCGTCGCGGTCGGTCCAGACGGTGCGCACCGGGCGGTCCCTCAGTACCTCGGCGACCCGCGACACCGCCACGACCGTCGTGACGCCGCTGTCCGCGAGCAGGTACTCGACGCGCCTGGCCGGATAGGTGGGGTCGATGGGGACGTAGGCGCCCCCGGCCTTCAGGATGCCGAGCAGTCCGACGATCATCTCGACGCCCCGGTCGGCGCACAGCCCCACGAGGACGCCGGGACCCACTCCGAGCGCGCGCAGCCGCGGCACGAGGCGGTTCGCGCGGGCGTCGAGGTCCCCGTAGGAGATCTCCTCGCCGGGAGCGGACACGGCGATCCTGTCGGGCAGCGCCCTGGCGCGCTCGGCGAAGATCTGGTGCAGGCATCGGCCGGTCATGTCGCGTACATCCCCCAGTGGTGCGGGGTCAGGGCGACGTCCGCCATGGTGCCGGGCACGAACATGCGGGCCCACGTGCCGCCGCCGCGCTCGGGGGCGATGCGCTCCTGGAAGTACAGGTCGCGGACCTTCTCGTCCTTCACGTGCAGCGAGAGCACCTTGTAGTAGGTGGCCAGCGACTTGAGGTGGATGAACCAGTGGATGCGGTCCGCGGTGCCGAAGGCCTCCTCGTAGACGAAGACCGTGGCCTCGCCCGGGAGGTTCTCGTTGATGGACTCGGCGGCCTCGCGGGCGAACGTGCGGCCCTCGGACCTGAAGTCGTAGTCGAGCAGCGCGGTGCGGTGCAGCAGCACGCCGCAGTTGCCCGAGTGCAGGATCTGCTCGGCGGGCAGCGGCACCTGCTCGCGGGCGCCGGGCAGCCCGGTGATCGGGCCCTGCTGGGTGTACTGCGCGGTGCTGCGCTCGCGCTCGCCGTCCACCTTGGTGCCGTACATGCCCCAGAACTGCGGCATCAGCACGGTCTCCCGCATGCTGCCGTCCACGAACATCTGGTCCCAGCCGCGGCCCTCCTCGGGCTCCGGCCTGGACACGTTCTCCCGGTACTCCTCGTCGGCGGTGCCCATGTGCACCATGGCCTCGTAGGCGTCCAGGGAGCTGAGGTGGATGAGCCAGTGCAGTTTGTCCTTGGTGCCGAACGTCTCCTCGTACACGTACACGCTCGCGACGCCCACCTGCTTGGCGGTGACGACCTCGGCCATCATGCGGGCGAACTTGCGGCCCTCGGCGTGGAAGCCGTTCTTGAGCTGCGCCGTACGCTCGACGATCACCCCGGCGTTCCCGGAATTGAGGAGGTCCGCGGCGGGGACCGAGGTCTGCTGCTCGGCCGGCGGTATGACCGGACTCGGATTTGTCATCGCTTGGACTCCGTCTTTTCTCGGCTGTTCGTCACGCTAACCAGGGCCGCGCGCGCCGCCTGCTCAATACTGAGCAGGGCCCTCACAGCGGGATGTTTGTGTGGCGGCCCCGCGAGGGCAGGGCGTCGAGCAGCGCGCCGGCGATCCTGCCGCGGGTGTCCTTGGGGTCGATGACCTCGTCCACCACGCCGATCTCGACGGCCTTGGCGACGCCGCCGGCCTCGCGTTCCTGCTGGGTGATGAGCCTGCGGCGCAGTTCCTCCCTGCGGCCCGCCGGGACGGCCCGCAGCTTCTTGCGGTGGAGGATGTCCACCGCGGCCGGGGCACCCATGACGGCGACCTCGGCGGACGGCCACGCGAAGACCGCCGACGCGCCGAGCGCCCGGGAGTTCATGGCGACGTAGGCGCCGCCGTAGGACTTCCGGGTCACCAGGGTGACGCGGGGCACCACGGCCTCGGCGAACGCGTGCAGCAGCTTGGCGCCGCGCCGCACCACGCCGTCCCACTCCTGCTTGACGCCGGGCAGGTAGCCGGGCACGTCCACCACCACGACGAGCGGGACGCCGAGCGAGTCGCACATCCGCACGAACCGGGCGGCCTTCTCCGCGCTCGCCGCGTCGAGGCAGCCGCCCTTGCGCAGCGGGTTGTTGGCGAGCACGCCGACCGTCCGGGTCGCGAGCCGCGCCAGCGTGGTCACCATGTTGGGCGCCCACCTGGGGTGCAGCTCGACCCCGGGGCCGTCGACCAGGCCGTCCACCAGGGGGCGGACGTCGTAGGCGCGGCGGGGCCTGCTCGGCAGGAGCTTGCCGAGGTCGATCCGGTCGGTGACGTGGTCCAGCCGGAACGTGCCGGGGTCGGCGAGCAGCGCGGTGACGCGCCGGGTCTCGGCCATCGCCTCGTCGTCGCACGAGGTGACGACGTGCGCGACCCCGCTGCGGCGGCTGTGCGTCTCCGGGCCGCCGAGGACCTCCATGTCCACGTCCTCGCCGGTGACCTCACGCACCACGTCGGGGCCGGTGACGAAGATGCGCCCGCCCTCGCTCATGACCACGATGTCGGTGAGCGCCGGCCCGTAGGCGGCGCCGCCCGCGGCCGGGCCGAGCACCAGGGAGATCTGCGGCACCACGCCGGACGCGCGCACCATCGCCGCGAACATGCGCCCGACGCCGTGCAGCGCGGTGACACCGTCCCCGAGCCGCGCACCGCCGGAGTGCCACACGCCGACGACCGGGATCCGTTCCGCGACGGCGAAGTCGATGGTCTCGACGATGCGGTCGCAGCCCTCCGGGCCGAGGGCACCGCCCATGCGGGCCGGGTCGGTGGCGAACGCGGCGACCGGGCAGCCCGCCACGAGGCCCCGGGCGCCGGTGACGCCGCAGGAGTCGTCGCCGGGCAGCGGCGCCAGGGTGCCCTCGTCGAACAACGCGCCCAGCCGGGCCCTCGGATCACGCTCCTCCATGGGGGTTCACCACGTCACGGGCAGCTCGTGCACGCCGTACACGAACATGTCGAAGCGGAACTTCACCTGCTCCACCGGGATCGCGAGCCGCAGGCCCGGGATACGGTCGAACAGCGTGGACCAGGCGGCTTCGAGCTGGGCACGGGCGAGGATCTGGCCCATGCACTGGTGGATGCCGTAGCCGAAGGAGAAGTGGTCGTGCCGCTCGCGGTCGAAGTCCAGCCGGTCGGGGCACTCGAACACCGACTCGTCGCGGTTGGCGGAGGCGACCACCACCACGACACCGTCCCCCTTCTTGATGAGCTGCCCGCCCACCTCGACGTCCTCGGTGGCAGCGCGGCGCAGGCCGTAGTCGATGACGGTCTGGTGGCGGATGATCTCCTCGACGGCGTCGGGCAGCTTCGCGGGGTCGGCGCGCAGCTCGGCCACCCGGTCGGGGTTCTCCAGCAGGGCCACGGTCCCGGAGCCGATCTGGTTGGCGATGGTCTCGTACCCGGCGACCATGAGCAGGGTCGCGATGCCCACGACCTCCTCGCGGCTCACCCCGGCCTCCTCGCGGCGGGCGCCGAGACGGCTCAGCACGTCGTCGGCCGGCTCGGCCTCCTTCACGGCCACCAGCTTGTCCAGGTAGGTCTTCAGGTCGTCGCGCACCTGGATGCGCCGCCGGGGGTCCACGCTCTGGTCGCCGATGACCTTGGTGGTCTCGTGGAAGTACTCACGGTCCTCGTACGGCACGCCGAGCAGCTCGGTGATCACCATCGAGGGCAGCGGCAGCGCGAGGGACGTCACCAGGTCCACCGGCGGGGTGCGGGCCGCCATGTCGTCCACCAGCGTCCGCGCGATGTCCTGGATGGCCGGGCGCAGCGCCTCGACGCGCCTGCGGGTGAACTCCGGCTGCAGGATGCGGCGCAGCCGGGAGTGGTCGGGCGGGTCCATGCGGATGAACGTGCCCGGGCCCGGCGGCTTCGCGGTGAGCCGCGCCGGGAACCCCGGGGTGGAGAAGTCGGAGCTGAACCGGGGGTCGCCGAGGATGGTCTGCGCGTCCGCGTACCGCGTCACCAGCCACACCACGCTGCCGTCGAAGTCCAGCGTGATGCGGGTGATGGGACGCTCGGCGCGGAACCGGCCGTACTCGGCGGGCGGGTCGAGGGGGCAGGACCTGGCCCTGTCCATGGGATAGGTGTCGGGGAGCCTCGCGGCGTCGATGTCGGCAGCGTCCATGGCCTCAGCATCGGCCGCGCGCGGCGGCCGGTCTGCTCAACACTGAGCACGCGGGCGACCGGCACACGAAAGCGGCGGGACGTTCTCGTCCCGCCGCTGTACCGCCGTTCCGTCAGGCGGTGACCGTCTTGCCCTCGCGGCCCTTGCCCGCGGCCTTCTTGGCCATGGACATGTCGCGCAGCGGGACCTCCTTGAGGAAGAAGGTGGCGACAAGCCCGGCGCACACCGCGATCGCGGAGATCAGGAACACGTCGTGCAGGGCGCCCGCGAGCTGCTCGGGCGACACGCCGCCGCCACCGAGGACGCCGGACTGGCCCCGCACGCCGACCTGGCCGGTGAGGATGGACCCGAGGATGGCCAGCGACACCGGGCCGGCGAACATCCGCCAGAACTGGATCTGGCTGGTCCCCGCACCCATCTGGCTCATCGGGATCGCGCTCTGCACCACGGCGGTCGCCATCGGGAAGGCGATGCCGATGCCCACACCGATCAGGACCATCGCGACGATCGGCACGACCTGGCCGGTGTGCGGGCCGACCGTGGACAACATCCACAACCCCGCCACGATGGCCAGCATCGCGAAGACCGCGAGGTAGCGGTAGTGCGCCATGGCGGTCATCGCCTTGCCCGCGATCGGGCCGACCAGCATCAGGCCGAGCGTCATCGGGATGAGCAGGGTGCCCGAGTGCGTCGCGGAGACGCCGAGGACGCCCTGGTAGAGCAGCGGCACGTAGAACGTGACGCCCATCATGGCGAACGCGGAGAAGAACGCCACCACGACCATGACGGCGAACTGGTTGGTGCGGAACATGGGGAACGGCACGAGCGGGTTCGCGGCCCGGCGCGTCTCGACCAGGAAGAACACCCCCAGCAGCAGCGCCCCACCGATGATCAGCGACAACACCTCGGGGGACGTCCAGGCGTGGCCGTCGCCGGTGAGGGTGAGGCCGATCAGGATCGGCACCACACCCGCAACCAGCGTGACGACGCCGGCGAAGTCGATGTCACGCCAGCTCGCGCCGGAACGCACGAACGGCACGCCGACGACCACCGCGAGGATGGCGAGCAGGCCGAGCGGCACGTTGACGTAGAAGACCCACCGCCAGCTCCAGGCGTCCGTGATGAACCCGCCGAGCGGCGGCCCGACGACCATGCTGAGGCCGGCGACACCGAAGAACAGGCCCTGCATCTGGGTGCGGCGCTCAGGCGTGTAGATGTCGGCGAGCAGCGTGAAGATGTTGGCCATCAGGATGCCGCCGAACAGGCCCGCGAGGCCGCGGAAACCGACGAGCTGGGGCATCGTCTGGGCGAACCCGCACAGCCAGGAGGCGATCACGAAGCCCGCGAGGCCCACCAGCAGCACCGGTTTGCGGCCGAACATGTCACCGAGCTTGCCCGCGATCGGCACGACCACCGCGGCGGCGACGGCGTAGGAGACCCCGACCCAGGCGTACAGGCTGAGGCCGTTCAGGTCGTCGGCGATGCGCGGCATGGCCGCGCCCACCACGGACACATCGATCGACGCGAGGGCGAGTGCCAGGATCGCGCCGATCGTCGCGATGAGCTGGACGCGGGGTGACACCTCCTGGGGTGCGGCGCGCCCACCTCTACTCATGTCGGACTGGCTCACCGGCCATCGCCTCCCTAACGATTCCGTGTCTGCCTTCGCGTAGTCGTCCGAGTACCTGATGTGCTCGAATGCCCGGCGTACGCGGGCGTATTCATCACCCAGCTAACGGCCCCGGTGGCACGTGGTCTGCTCAACAGTGAGCATCGGGAGGCGGCGGCCGATTCCTAGCATCGACGGCATGACGACCCTGCCGGAACTGGTCGCGGGCCGCGACGACGACCTCGTGGCGCTCACCGTGGACGGCGACCGCTCCCTGACGTCCGGGCAGTGGCTCCGCGCGTCAGAAGCCGCCGCCGCGCACCTGCCCGCGTCCCGCGTCGCCCTGCTGCACGACGACGCCGACTGGATCACCCACGCCGTCGCCGGCCTCGCCGTCCGCATGGCCGGCGGCACGGTCGTCGCCCTGTCCCCGCATCTCTCCCGGGCCGACCTGCGCGCCCGCATGGAGCGGTGCGAGGTCGCGGGCCTGCTGCACGGCGACGGCGTGAAGCCACCGCCGTCCGGCGTCTGGACCGCGTCCCCCGAGACGTTGCCCACCCTGGACGTCCCCGGCGCCGGCCACCCGTCGCCGCCCCGCGACGACGACCTCGCCGAGATCATCTACACCTCGGGCACCACCGGCACCCCCAAGCCGGTCGCGGTGACCCACGGCAACCTGACCTTCGGCCACGAGGGCCGCGGCCGCCTGTTCACCGGCGTCGACGGCGTCCTGGCCGCCGTCCCCATCGGCACCAACGCCGGCCACAGCGCGATCATGACCGCCATGACCGCCCCCACGACCGTCCACGTCCTCAGCCGCCAGGACCCCAAGACCGTCGCCCAGGCGATCGAGAAGCTCCAGGTCTCCATGGCCATAGTGCCCCCCTCCACCGCGACCCGCATGGTCGCCCTGGCCCTGCACGAACGCCACGACCTGACCCGCCTGAAGATCCTCATGCTCGGCTCGGCCCCCGTCCCGATGGCCACGGTGTCCGCCCTCTCCGAAGCCCTCCCCACCACCACGATCGTCCTCGGCTACGGCTCCACGGAATCCGCCCCCGCCTTCGTCAGCCGCCCCATCCCCCCTGGCACCCCGCTGACCGACCACCTGGGCACCCCGAGCGCCGGCACCGACCTGACCATCACCTCACCCACCGGCGAGGAACTCCCTCCCGGCCAACTCGGCGAGATCCGCCTCCGCTCCGCCGCCCCCCACCGCTCCTACTACAAGGACCCGGAAACGTCCGCGAAGGTCTGGCAAGACGGCTGGACCAAAATGGGCGACCTGGGCCACCTCGACCCCGAAGGCAACCTCCACTTCTTCGACCGCGCCTCCGACACCATCCCCACCCCCGACGGCCCCCTGGTCTCCTCCCTACGAGTGGAACACGCCCTCCTCTGGCACCCCGCCGTAGCCGAAGCCGCCGCCGTCCACGGCCCCGACGGCGTGACCGCCGCCGTGATCCTCCGCACCGCCACCGACCTCAAATCCCTGGAAAAAACCGCCGCCACCCACCTGGCCCCCCACGAACGCCCAGCCAGAATCACCCTGGTCGACTCCCTCCCCCGCGGCCCCATCGGCAAGACCTTGAAGCGGGAACTCCGCCGGCAACTGTCCCCGAACTAGTCCACACCGGCACTACGCATCCCATTCCCCCGGCCCCACCGCTGTCGCCCTTTGAAATGGTGCCTTCGGCGCAGTTTTCTCTAGGGCGGCCCTCATCGCACCCACACCCCACCGCCGCGCACGCCACGGTCACACCTCCCGCCCGACAGGCGTGGCCCCCACCGGCCGCAACGGACTTGGCTCGCACTGCCGAACACCGTCAGCGCCAGGCAAGCGAGTCACCACCTGATCTCAAACCAAACCGTTCGATGCGTACCGGCCTGCTCCCACCCCCACGCCGAAGACAGCTCCCGGACCAGCCACAAGCCACGACCGCTCTCGCTCAGCAGGTCAACCGGCACCGGATCCCGCGGCGCACTTTCGGCCGACCCCTCATCGACCACTTCCACCCGCACCGTCTCTCCGTCGTCGAACACCCGCAACCTCACCGCGCCACCCAGCCTGCGCCCCGACTCCGAATACTTCACCGCATTGGCCACCAGTTCCCCAGCCAGCAGCTCGACGTCATTCACCTCGCAACGCCCTGCCTGCCACAGCACCATGCGGACATAGGCCCGTGCGATGGAGACCGAGCTGAGCTTGCCGAGAAGCTCAACAGAGCCGACTGGGTCAATGGTCCTCACTGCGCCGCCTCCCAGACACGGTCGGCCGCGTCGTCACTCAGCACCCACACCCGCTGACCGTCGCCGCGTCCCCAGGTGTAGACCCACCTCCCCTTGCTGGAGAAAGCCATGACCCGCAGCGGAGAAGACATCCGCTGAACGAGCAATACCGGCTCGGACCGCAACGGCAGATCGATCGAGGTTCGCAGCCCTCGCCTGTTCAGGCTCCAAGCCAGCCGAACCAGGTGGTGGTACTGCTGCTCCCTCTCCGCCCCAGAGAGGCGCACAGTGGTCGACGGTGTGCCGCTCTTCTTGCGCATATGATGACGCCTTAGATCCTGATCTGTCACTATCGACTCCATCTATGTGAGCGAGTTGTCGAGTTCCTAACGAGACTTCCGTGGCGGCCTGCCTGGTGTACGCCTAGGATGCCGGTGATAGCACTCGCCGCGAGCAAGAGATTGAAGGACAGTTCGGCGACAGATAACCGCTGGCCATGTATAGGGTGTCATCAATTTGTAAGCGTGCGTCACCAGCATCTTCACGAAACGCTTGGAGTCGATCATGGTCAACGACCCCGATCCCAGCGCGTCCCCCGTCGCCGGCTTCGGGCGTGAGCTGGCCACGTACCGCAAGGCAAGGGGGTGGTCGCAGAGACGGCTGGCTGAGCGCATCGGGTGCTCACCGTCCCTTGTAGGACACATCGAAGCCGGTAGTCGCAACCCGCAACTCGACTTCGCGGAGGCGTGCGACCGCGTCTTCGCGCTACCTGACGGCGATCACTTCGTCCGGCTGCACCGACGAGTCCGCCAGGCTCCCTCCGGGCCGGAATGGTTCCGCCGCTGGTTGGAGGAGATCGAGCCTGGGGCCACCGTGCTGCGTATCTGGGCCCCCTTCTTGATTCCCGGCCTGCTCCAGACGGAGAACTATGCACGAGCCGTCTTCCTCGGGCGCTTCTCGATGCCCGAAGAACAGGTCGAGGAACAGGTAGCCACCCGCATGCGACGTCAAGAAGCCCTCAACCCGAACAACCCGCCAGAGTTGCGTGTGCTCATGGATGAGTGGGTGCTGAATCGCCCTATAGGCGACCGGAAGGTCATGCATGAGCAGCTCAGCCATCTAGCGGCCGTCGCAGCTCGTCGCCGTGTCACAGTTCAGCTCGTTCCTTACGACACCGCATGCACGGACGGTCTGTCGTCGGCATTCGTCATCGCGGAACTGGCGGACGCTCCGACGACCGTGTCGGTTGACTCCGCAGGTAGGGGCGAGGTGTCAGCGGAGCCCGATCTCGTCATGTCCATCTTGGACCGATATGACAGACTCAACACAGAGGCGTATCGCCCTGGCGAATCTCTGCAAATGATCAAGGAAGCAGTAGAGCGATGGAAGCCAACCGCCTGACCGCCACGGACCTTTCCCAGGCCGTGTGGAGGAAGAGTTCCCGCAGTGGCAACAACGGCGGTGAATGCGTCGAGGTCGCCGGCAACCTCCCTCACCGCGTGGCCGTCCGCGACAGCAAGAACACCGACGGCCCATCACTGGTTTTCACTCCCGCCGAGTGGTCAGCCTTCGTGAACAGCGTCAAGGACGGCACATTCGAAGCCTGAGTCCATCCCCCTCAGCCCACACAGTTCACGCATGCTGTCCGGCGAGGTGGTCCAGGGCACCGGCAGGCTCGTCCAAGCCTTGGCACACCCGAGCCGGTGGTTCAGTGAACACTTCAGCACCCTGCTGCGATGCGGCGTTCAGCGTGGAGTGGCCCAGGCCGGCGTCCAGGTTCCGGGGGTGCCGGGGGCGGGGGCTGTGGTGGCGAGGTGGGTGCGGAGGGTGGGGAGGGCGGGGTGGGGGTTGTCGCGGTGCCACAGGAGGGAGTGGGGGTAGACGGGGGTGGGGGTGGTTATCGGGATGCGGCGTAGGCCGTGGGTGGTGGGCCAGACTAGGCGGGTTTGTTCGCCCATGAAGGTGGCCAGGGTGGGGGTGTCGGCGATGGTGTCGAGGAGGGCGTCGGAGCCGAAGTTGGGGCCGGTGGCCTCGATGGTGAGGGTGAACTCGGCGACGAGGGCGTCGTAGTAGGCGGCCCATTCGGTGCCGGGGACGATGCCGGGCATCCAGATGCGGTGGGCGGTGAGCTGGGGCAGAGGGACCGACCGGGCGGACGCCAGGGCGTGGGCGGGGCCGGTGAGGAGGTGGAGGGGCTCGTCGAGGACTCGGGTGGATTTGATGTCCTCGGGGAGGGGGCGGCCGGGCATGGTGACGGCGCGGAAGGACGCGTCGATGGCGCCGGAGCGGATGGCGGCGACGGCCGTCTCGATGTCCAGCAGCATCACCACGTCGAGGTCGATCTCGGGGTGCGCGCGGTGGAAGGCGCGCATCAGGCCTGACGCCGCGCTGCGGGAGGCGATCATGTCGACGCGCAGCGGGCGGCGGCCGGTGCGGACGGACGCGACGGCGCGCTCGGCGACGCGCAGCACGTCGCGGGCGTGCGGCAGGAACGCCTGCCCGTCGATGGTGAGCTCGGCGCCGCGCGGGGTGCGGGTGAACAGCCGCACGCCGAGGTCGCGCTCCAGCGCGGCGATGCGCTTGGAGACGGCCTGCTGGGTGACGCCCAGCTCGGCGGCGGCCTCCTGGAACTGGCCCGCGTCGGCGGCGGCGACGAAGGTCCTGACGGTGTCGAGGTCCACGCGGACACCCTACTGACACAACCGTTGGTTGTGGCCAGGTGGCCTCGCGGTTGTTTGATCTCCTGGTACGGCACGCGCTTTGATGCTCGCGATCGCGGATCGGTTGTGTGAGCGGGGGCGGCGGGCATGCGGAGCGGGCACCGGCTGGGGCGGCGGTTCGGGTGGCTCTGGGGGGCGTACGGGACCAGCGCGCTCGGCACGTGGCTCGCCTTCGGCGCGTTCCCGCTGATCGCCGTCCAGGTGCTGCACGCCGGGCCGGCGCAGGTCGCGGCGTTGTCCTTCGTGGGGGCTCTGGCGGGCGCGGCCGTGGCGGTGCCGCTCGGCCCGTGGGTGGAGTTCCGCCGCAAGAGGCCGGTGCTGATCGGGACGGACCTGGTGCGGTTCGCGGCGCTGCTGACGATCCCCGCCGCGTTCGCGCTCGGCGTGCTGTCCTTCGTCCAGCTCCTGCTGGTCTCGGTCGTCGTCGCGGCGGCCGACATCACCTTCCGCGCCGCCTCCGGCGCGTACCTGAAGGCGCTGCTGCCGGCCGGGGACCTGCTCGTCGCCAACGCCCGGTTCGAGTCCACATCCTGGACGGCCACGGTCATCGGACCGCCGCTGGGCGGCGCCGCGATCGGACTCCTCGGCCCGGTGGCGACGGTGGCGGCCGACGCGGTCAGCTACCTGCTCTCGGCCCTGGGCATCCGCGCCATGGGCGGCCAGGAGCCGCCGCCCGAGCGCCGGGAGGCCACGCGCATGCGGGCCGGGGACCTGCTCGACGGCTGGCGGTACATCCTGGCCGACGCGACGCTGCGTCCGCTGTTCTTCAACACCGCCGTGTTCAACGGCCTGGTGATGGCCACCGACGCCCTGCTGGCCGTCCTGTTGCTCGGCCACCTGGGGTTCGCACCGTGGCAGTACGGCCTCGCCTTCGCCGCGCCCGCGATCGGCGGCCTGCTCGGTTCGCGCCTGGCCCGGCCGCTCGTCGCCCGGTTCGGGCAGTACCGGGTCCTGGTCACAGCCGGGACGCTACGCGCCCTCTGGCCCACCGGCCTGGCCTTCGTGGGGCCGGGCACCGGAGGGTTGCTGCTGGTCATGAGCGTCGAACTCGGCCTCATCTTCTGCTGCGGCGTCTTCAACCCCGTGCACGCCACCTACCGCCTCGAACGCACCCCGCCCCACCGGGTCACCCGCACACTGTCCGCCTGGTCGGTGACGACCAAAGCCACGACCGCCCTCCTGACCGCCGTCTGGGGCGTACTGGGCACCCTGCTCGGCCCCCGCACGGCCATCGTCCTGGCCGGCGTACTCCTGCTGGCGACCCCACTGCTGCTCCCCCGCCGGCCTGGAAGTGATCGGCGATCCACCTGAGTACAAACACTCATGCGCCGTTCTGACGGCCTGCATAGGCTTCGATCATGTTCATGAAGCTGCCCGCCACCGGTATGTGGCTTGGGTGGGCAGCCGCCGTCGCGGCGGTCGCAGCCGCCGCCGGCCTGTGGCTCTGGTGGGCCACCCTTCGGGACGCCGGCAACGACCGTTGGAAACTGGTGGCCGACCACTCGTCGGTCGCTTACGGGCGAGTCATCGCCACCGGCCGGCACGACGCCTGGGCCTTCGGCTGGGACATCCTCGGCCTCGGCGCCTGGCTCCCGGTGGTCGACGGCCCGCACCGCCCCACGGCCTTCCACTGGGACGGCGACCACTGGAAGAAAAACAACTTCCCCATAAAACGCGGCGACATCGGCCCGATCGCCGCGTCCGCCCCCTTCAACATGTGGGCCCTGGCCGAGGGTGAGAGTAACACCGCCGTCCTGCGCTGGGACGGACGCACCTGGACGATCGTCCAGGAACTGCCCGTTGCCGCTGAGAGCCTCGCCGTCATCGCCGAGAACGACGTGTGGGTCTTCGGCGACCACAAGGCCTGGCACTACAACGGCGCCGACTGGTCGGAACAGAACATCTCCTTCCGCACCTTCCGGGTCAGCGCCCGGTCTGCTTCCGACGTCTGGGCCCTCGACGGCGACGCTCCCTGGGTGCACCACTTCGACGGCAAGGCCTGGACCCGAGTCGACGTGACCTCGGCGCTACCGACGGCCCCACCTCCGTCCGACGATTTCCCGCCCGACCCGGCCGGTCCCCGGCTGACCGCCATCACCGCCGACCCGTCCGGCATCTGGATCACCGGGGAGATCGGGGCTGCGTCCTTCCTGCTCTCCCAGACCGGTTCCGGCTGGCGCAGCGAGGACACCTCCACGAAGGCCGGTCGCATGACCCGTGACCTCCCCCCCGTCCCCGACGGTAAGGGAGGCCACTGGTTCCTCGGCTCCACCGACATCAACGGTTACGACTCCGCCCTGGTCCACCGCGACGCCTCCGGCCACTGGACCAGGGTTCCGTCCGGCGGCGAACTGACCTCGCTGTCGGCCGTCCCCGGCGGCCCGCTGCTGGCCACCGGAGTGATCGGCAGAGCTTCGGGCGTGTTCCGCAACCTTCCCTGAAGCAGGTCGTGCCGGCACCTCAGCCTCTCGTGCCCGGCCCATCGACTCCACAGGAGTGGCGCATCAACGACGGTTCCGCGGTCAGGTGGAGGTCATGTCCAGGAGTTTGGTCACGGTGCGCCAGTTGCGGGCGGTGGCGGTTATGCCGAGGAGTTTTTCCCAGTACTGGTAGGTGAGTTTGGCGTTGCGGACGCCGTCGGGAGACCAGGTGTAGATCTCGCGGCCGTCGTGTTTGAAGACCTCGGGGGTGTAGTCGTCGGGGTCGAGGTCTTTCAGGGGTTTGGCGGGGGGCTTCTCTGACAGGAAGGTGACCAGGTAGAGGGACGGGTTCTTGGCCACGTCGCCGAGGGGGTCGGACTTCACTATGGCGGCCAGGTCGTCGTGGGTTCTGGTGAGGACGGCGGACTTGACGTCCATGTCCTTCTCCAGGGCCGCCTCGATCTTCTTGGCGGCGGCGGCGGGGGAACTGCCGGTGGTGTAGACGATGTTGCCGCTGCGCAGGTGGGTCTTGACGTCGTCGAAGCCGAGGGACTCCATGAGTTCGCGCAGGGCGGGCATGGGGACCTGTTTGTTCTTGCCGACGTTGATGCCGCGCAGCAGGGCTACTTGGCGGTTGGACGCCATCGGCGGCTCACCCTCTCTGGACGGGGGCTCCTGCTGTCGCGGCGTGCCGGGACGGGCCGCGGCGGCGGTAGTCCTCGATCCGGTCGACCAGGTAGGACGCGTCGTCCTTTACCCACCAGATCAGCGCCGAACCGTAGGAGTACTGGCACTGCATGCCGAGGACGTACAGGCCGGGTGCCTTGGTGAGGCCGCGTTCCTGTACGGGGGTGCCTGTCTCGTCGTGGATGGGGACGTGGACCCAGGAGTAGTCGTAGCGGAAGCCGGTGGCCCACACCACGGCGTCGGTCTCCACGGAACGGCCGTCGTCGAAGCGGACGGTGCGGCCTTCGCAGGCGATGGTGCGGCCGACCAGTTCGACGCCGTACTTGCGGGAGATCTTCTTCAGGCTCGGGCCGACGAGGATGGTCTTCTTGTGCAGCCGGTCGCGTTCGCCGATGAGCGGCTTGGAGATGAGCCCGAACTTGTCGCCCCACCAGTGCAGGCCCTTGCCGAGGAACTTGCGGCCGAAGGCGGGCAGGTGGGAACCCTGGGACAGCAGCACGCGGTGCGTGCGGGTCAGTTCGGGGGCGATCTGCGCGCCGGAGTTGGCGGCGCCGACCACGACGACGGTCTGCCCGGGCACCTGGGACGCGTTGCGGTAGGCGCCGGTGTGGATCTGGAAGACGTCGTCGCCGAGCCCGGCCGCGAGGTCGGGGACGCGGGGCAGCCGGTACGCGCCGGTGGCGAGGATGACCTGTGACGCCTCGTAGACGCCGTTGGTGGTCTCCAGGCGGTAGCCGCCGCCGTCGATCGGGTCGAGCGAGGTCACCTTGGTGCCGAGCCGGACCGGCAGGTCGAACTCGCGGCCGTACGCCTCGACGTAGTCGGCCATCTCGTCCTTGCCGGGGAAGTGGTTCTTCTTGCCGGGGAAGCGCAGGCCGGGCAGCGCGCAGTACTCGGCGATGGTGAACAGCTCCAGCGAGTCCCAGCGCCGGCGCCAGGCCTCGCCGAGACGGTGCTCCTCGTCGAGGATGACGAACGGGATGCCGGCCTTCTTCAGGTAGTAGCCGGCGACGAGTCCGCTCTGTCCGCCGCCGACGACGACCACCTCTGTGCGCTCAGCCATGGTCAAGGTTCCCTTCGTACGGTCGTGGTGCCATCGTCACCCCGGCGGCACCGAAGGGTCTGCTCAACACTGAGCACCCCCCGACATGCGGGTACGCGGGGCGCAACGGCCCCGCGTACCCAGGTGCGCGCGGTCAGACGATGGTCCAGCCGAGGTGCAGGTCGACGGCGCCGCCCGAGGTGGAGACGAAACCGCCCTTGCCCTTGAGGCCTTCGAGCTCCCCCTTGCCGGAGCCGTCGACCACCGTCCAGTCGCCCTTGGCCTGGCCGTTCGCGAACGAGCCCTCGATGGCCAGCACGAACGACCCCTTGCGGTCGTTGACGGTGCCGTTGACCTCCTGGAGGCCGATGAAGCTGGCGTCGCCCTCGCCCTTGGGGTAGACGAGGAGGTACTCGGCGACGCCGTCGCCCTTGATGTCGCCGTCGAAGGTGTTGGTGACGTGGGCCTTGGCGAGCGTGGCCTGGCCCTTCTCCTCCGAGTAGGGCTTCTCGTCCCAGCCGGTGATCTGATAGGTGCCCTTGCTCTGGGTCGCCATTGTCTCTCCTTCCGTTGGTCGCGCCCTACCCGTGAGTGCCGGGCGCATGCGACGGCCGCCGGAGCACGATGCTCGTGTTGAAGCCGCCGAAGCCGAAGCTGTTGGACAGGGCGTACTGGATGTCCGCGGGCTGGGCGGCGCCGCGGACGAAGCGGCAGCCGTCGTCGATCGGCCGCCGCAGGTTCAGGTTGGGGTGCACGAATCCGTCGCGGAGCTGGATGATCGAGGCGACGGCCTCGACGACGCCCGCCGCGCACATGCAGTGCCCGACGAGGCCCTTGGTGGAGTTCACCCACGGCTTGCCGATGTCCGGGCCGAACACCCGGCCGAGGGCCCGCACCTCGATCTCGTCGCCGAGGGGCGTCGCCGTGGCGTGCGCGTTGACGTAGTCGATCTGCCCGGGTTCGACGCCGGCCATCTCCATGGCGCCCGTCATGACCTTGGCCTCGCCGTCCTCGTTCGGGTCGGGCAGGCTGTTGGCGTCGAGCTTGAGGTCGTACCCGGCCAGTTCGGCGAGCACCTCCGCGCCCCTCGCCCGCGCGGACGCCTCGCTCTCCAGCACGACACACGCCGAGCCCTGGCCGGGGACGAAACCCTCGTGCCGTTCGTCGAACGGCCGGCACCGCACCCGTTCGGGTTCGTCGGTGCCCGCGCCCGCCACGGCGCCGAGCGTCGCGAAGCCGCGTTTCTCCATCGGCGACAGGTCGGTGGTGGCGCCGACGACCAGGCACAGGTCCACGGCGCCGGCCTCCACGAGCCGGCTGCCGTTGACGATGCCGACGTTGCCGCTGGCCGAGGCGCCGCCGACGGTGTACCCCTCGCCCTTGATGCCGAGCACCTGGCTCAGCCGGCCGACGCGGTCGGTGTCCATGTACTGGATGGCGAAGCTGGCCGGGAGGTACTCCGGGTGGTCCTGGTACTTCGGCACCATGTCGTGCACGTAGCCGGAGCTGAGGTTGTGGCCGGCGACGACCAGGCCCATCCGGTCGGCGGGCGGCGCGTTCTCGTGCAGCCCGGCGTGGCCGAAGGCCTGCATCGCCGACACGAGGTCCATCTGCAGCGCCTCCGGGGAGCGGTGCGCGGCCCGCGCCGCTCCCTGGCGCAGTTCCTCGGGCAGGCAGGTCAGCGCGGCGACCGCGCCGGCGAAGGAGAACCCTTTCACCGTCGCGGCGAGCCGCGGCCCGCCGTCGCCGTCGCCGGGCACCGGCCCGATGCCGCAGCGGCCCTCGCGCAGCGCCACGGCGAACTCGGGCACCGACCCCGCGATGGAGCAGACCACGCCCATGCCGGTGACGACCACTTTCACGAGTGCCTCTTCAGGAGGGCCACCAGCGACGCGATGTCGTGCACCTCCTGGAACTCGGAGATCGGTATCACCAGCCCGAGGTCCTCCATGGTCATGGTGACCACGTCGGCCCGGTCGACGCTGTTGGCGCCGAGGTCGGTCAGCGTGCCCCTCATGGTGACCTGATCGGGGTCCAGGTCGGGCAGCACCGCAAGCACGTTCCGCTTGACGGCCGCGAAGATGACGTCCTCGTTCACAGTCATATGGATAGCCATTCGTAGGTCCGGTGGTAGTCCTTGGTGCCGGTGTTGACCAGAAGGTCCCGGCCGGCGCGGGCCCGGTCGAGGATGCCCTCGTACGCCTCGACGTCGACACGCCTGTCCTGTTCGGGTACCAGGCATCTCAGGTTGGCGGGCAGCAGGCCGGCGTACTCCTCGAACGTCAGCTCGCAGCGTCCGGCGAGGTGGTCGCCGACGCGCATCGCGGCGAGTTCCTCGGCCGACCGGTGGTCGACGAGGCCGCTGAAGAACTCCGAGGAGCACCCCGAGCCGTAGGAGTACAGGCCGACGCGGGCGCCGCCGTCCAGAGGCGCGTGGTCGATGAGGCTGCACAGCGCCAGGTACACCGACCCCGAGCACAGGTTGCCGACCATGCTCGGATAGGTCAGCGAGGGCAGCACCCGGCGGGTGAAGTCCTCCTCGGCCTGCGCGGGCGGCGTGCCGGCGAACTCCCGCATGAGCTTGCGGTGCGCCGCCTTGACCATGCCGGCGAACGGCGTGTGCATGGCCAGGTAGTCGAAGGTGGTCGCGAAGTCCACGTCCTCGACGCGGGAGCGGTAGTCCTCGAAGCAGTTGGTCAGGCAGTCCAGGTAGGCGAACAGCGAGCGGTCGGAGTCGGCGATGTCGAACGTCGGGGCCGGGCGCGCCGAGTCCATCGTCTCGTAGCTGTGGTTGCCGAACGCGCCGAGGTCCACGGTGAGCACCCGGGGGTCCTCGCCGATCAGGACGGCGGCGGCGCCCGCGCCCGTGGCGGGCTCGGCGTACTGGCCCCGCTCGTCGACCAGCGCCACGTCCGTCGCGATGACCAGGGCCTTCGCGCCGGGCGATATGCCGGACGCGACGTACGCCACGGCCATCTGCACGGCCGCGGTGGCCGCGTAGCACGCCTGCTTGACCTCGACCACCCGGCAGGTCGTGGGCAGCCCCAGGTACTCGTGCACGTAGGACGCCACGGACTTGCTGTAGTCCAGGCCGGACTCGGTGGAGGTGATCAGCAGCTCGACGCGGTCCTTCTCCGCGGGCTCCAGCCGGTCGATCACCGGTCTGGCGGCGTTGACGGCGTTGGTCACCGGGTCCTCGAACGGCAGGCCGACCGACCGGTTGCGCATCATCAGGTTGCCCATGCGGTCCACGTCCAGGCCCCGCCCCTCGAACAGGGCGCGCACCGGGATCTGGGCCACGCCGCAGTAGACGTTCAGCGCCTCGATGCCGGCCGTCATGAGACACGCTCCGCGAGGACGTCCACCAGCGCGTCCACGTTCGGCACGTCGCGGAAGTCCGACAGCGGGGCCCGCAGGCCGAGGCGGTCGAGCACGCCGAGGAGGATCTCGACGCGGTCCACCGAGTCGGCACCGAGGTCCTTCAGGTGCAGGTCGCCGGATATGCGGGCCGAGGGGAGGATCTCGGCGATCTGCTGGTGCACCACCAGCTCGACGTCGTCACGCATCGTCATGAGCACCTCCTGTCGAGAGCACGTGCAGGGTGCTGACCGCGAGTGTCCGGCCGGAGTCCCGGTCGCGGATCACCAGGTTCACGATCTCGTCGCCGGGCGCGTCCGCCGTGCCCCAAGCGTCCATCGAGACGCGCAGCACCGAGTCGGCGTCGGCGTTGCCGAGGTAGCAGAGGCGGTGGTCGAGCACGACCCGGTCGAGGAACGCCGCGGTGTCGCGGCCGAGCCGCCGCCAGAACCGCAGCAGCGCCCAATCGATGATCGAGAAGTACGAGGCGAAGTACAGCAGGCCGACGCCGTTGAGGTCGCGGGACGGCTCCACCGGGTAGTCCACGGTGAACCCCGGGGCGAGCGGCACGCGGCCGGCGGGCAGGCCGTCCAGGAAGGTCAGCCGGTTCCTGGCGTGGTTGTAGACGCGCCGGGGCGAGTAGGCGTCGGGGAGCCGCGGCAGGTGGTCGTGCCGGAAGCCCACCGGGGACGACTTCACGAGGTCCTCGTTGCTCCCGGGGCGGCTCCTGGTGATCCACCGGTTGTAGTTCTCGACGTAGATGCACCGCGGGTCGTCGAACCGGTAGAAGGCGTCGGGGTCGACGGGCCCGGCCCGCGAGCCCTCGGGACGCACCTCGTGCAGGGTCAGGATGGACTCGCTGCCGAAGTCGAACAGGCGTGAGGTGACGTCCAGGCGGTCGCCGAAGGTGAGCCCGTTGACGTGCATGCCGCGGCTCGCCCTGATGTGGAAGTAGTAGAAGGACAGGTACGTCGGCGCGCCGTCGGCGTTGGTGGCGTCGAAGGCGTTGGTGCCGCACAGCTCGCTGACGGTCTCCCACGTCCAGTCGCCGAGGTTGCCGACGAACAGCGAGTTGTGGCCGCACATGCCGGGTTTCACCAGCACCGACCTGCGTGCGGTGCTGCCGTCGCCACCGCGCTCGGGCGCGGCGGTCGTGAAGACGCTCATGACACCCCTCCAAGGAACTCGGCGATGACGGTGTTGACCTCGCCTGGACTGGTCAGGCCGGGGAAGTGCCCGGCCTCGGGGATCTCGGCGTACGTCGCGTCCGGGATCGCGCCGTGCAGCAGGTGCGCGGTCTTGCCGGGGATCACGGTGTCGTGCGCGCCCTGCACGATCAGCGTGGGCACCGAGACGTCGGGCAGGCTGCCGAGCAGGTCCGGGCGGTCGGCGAACACGTCCAGGTAGCGCAGGCCGATCTGCGGGTCCATGCTCTCGGCGCGCAGCAGCGTCGCCACCAGGCGATCGCGCTCGGCGCGCAGGCGCTCGGACCCGCTCTCGGCGATGACGTGGTCGAAGTCCTCGCGTGCGACCACTTCCAGCCGGTTGATCTCGCCGACGCGGTTGCCGATGCGGTGCGAGCTGGCGATGAGGATCAGCGACGCGGTGTCCTGCGGGTACCGCAGCGCGAACGACAGCGCGGTGAGGCCGCCGAACGACCAGCCGGCCACGTGTGCGGGGAACGGCTGCCCCAGTTCCTCCAGCACGCCGTGGCAGAGGCGCGCGATGCCGTCGAGGGTGATGTCGGCGGCGGCCGTGGTGCGGCCGACGCCCGGGTGGTGGACGCTGACCAGGCGGTACGACTCGGCGAGCGACGCGAACTGCTCGGCGTAGACACCGGCGCCGATGTTGAACGGATGCATCAGCAGCAGCGTGGGACCCGAGCCCGCGGTGAAGACCTCGACGTCGCCGTCCGGGGTGCGCACCAGGTGCTCGGCGACCTCCGGGTTGTGCTCGCGCAGCACTTCGAGGTTCTCGTTGCGGGGCCGGTGCTTCTCGCGCAGCGCGCGCTGGACGTCCTCGGGGACGTGCTCGGCGGGGCGGTACTCGGCCTGGGCCGCCGCGGCGCCGCGCAGGGCGCCGTCGGCCACCAGGCGGGGCACGGCGCCGCCGTTCTCGGCCTCGTGGTACGCCGACGCGATGCGCGCCGCGGCGTCCTTGGCCTCCACCACGCCGAAGCCGACGGGGACCGCGAGCCTGACGCAGCCGTCGCGGCCGAGGTGCGGGCCGCCGCGGACGCCCGTCTCGCGGTACATCCACGCGAGGCACGACATGACCGGGTGGTCGTGGCCGGCGAACATCTCCATGCGGGAGACGTCGAGCAGCACGCAGTGGCCGCCCGCCGGGGAGACGACCGGCACCCCGGCGTCCTCCAGCCCCTGCCACAGCGTGGCCACGGCCTCCATGCGGGTGCGGACCTGGGCGGACACGGCGGCGCGGTCGCCCAGCGCGGCGGCGATGACCTTGCGGTCGTGCAGGCCGGCGTCCCTGCCGAGGGTCGCGACGCGTTCCCGTACGGCCTCGGCGACCGCGCCGTCCCTGGTGGCGAGCAGGCCGCCGGCGGTGAGGCCGAAGTCCTTGGACAGGCTGACGGTGGCGTGGTCGGCGACGCGGAAGATGTCCGCCACGACGTCCCACTCGTCGCGGCCGTTCTCGTCGGCGACGAAGATCGCGTTCTCCATGACCCGGGCGCCGTCGATCACCAGGGGGGCGCTGTGGCCCGCGGCGGTCGACTTCACCTCGCGCAGGTTGGCGAGGGAGGTCGGGTACCCGCCGGCGGCGTTGTCGCTGACCTCGACGCAGACGAACGACACGTTCCTGTGCTCGCGCAGCGCCGCCCGCAGCGCGTCGATGTCGATCTCGCCGGACTCCTCGGTCCCCGGGACGCGCACCGGCTCGAACCCCGCGTCCACCAGGCTGAGGTACCAGGTGGGGAACAGCCCGTTGTGCAGCACCGTGCCCCGCCTGCCCGGCCACGACCGGCACAGCAGCGTCTCCGCCGACCGTCCCGACCCGGTGGGCACGACCAGCGGGAACGGCAGCCAGTCGATCGGCGGCAGCTCCGTGGCGTCCGGCAGGTCCGCGGCACGGTCGGTGAGGTCGCGCATGCGGCGGCGGATGCAGGGGGAGTCCAGCTCGGCCCAGGAGTCGGTGACGAGGTCGGTCTCGATCCTGTCGGCCGGGACGCGGATGGGGTTGTACCCGTGCGCCTTCAGCAGGTCCGCCCGCGCCGCGACGGCGTCGTCCCCGGCCGCCTGGGGGGTCTCACGCGCCGGCTCGGCCTCGGGGGCCTGCTCGGAGGGCTGCTCGGGGGCCTGCTCGGCGTCCTCCGCGACATGCGGGTCGGCGATCATGAGGATGACGTCGGCCACCGACGTGCGCTCCGGGCCCGCGGGCTGGCACAGGTAGATGGGGACGTTCACCGGCCGGAACTTGTTCTTGAACTGGAAGTTGCCCTCACCGAAGATGCCCACCGAACGCAGCTCGTCCAGCGCCTCGGTGACGTCGTCCGCGGCGTTCGGGGTGTTCTCCTCCATCTGCACCCCGAAGCTCGCCCCGAAGCTGAACATCGTGACCCCTTCGGCCACGAGGAGCTCGATGATCCGCGTGATGGCGTACTCCAGCCCGCCGAGCGGCATGTCCTTCGGGTAGAACTCGGCGTCCAGCAGGTACGCGTTCTCCGAGGGGATCTTGGTGATGATGACGGCGTTGGTGAGCACGTCGTCCCGGTACGTCAGGAACATGCGGTGCCGGCGCGTGTCCAGCGACCCGCCCTCGATCTCCCGCCTGACCACCGCGACGTAGGGGTTCACCATCTGCTTGCCGCGCCCCCACCGGTCCACCAGCTCCGCCACCTCGCGGTCCACCGAGGCGTCCGCCCCCGGGTGGTGCTCGACGGTGCGGCACTCGGCGTTCTTGGAGAACCGCCGCACCATGTACCGCAGCCGCTCCATACGCCCGCCCTTGAGGGTGAAGCTCCCGAGGTCGTCCAGCCGCTGCACCGCACCGAACGGCGTCGCCGTGTACGGCCGCCCCGCCACCTCGTCCACCGGGATCAGCGACAGGAAGTTCGGCTTGAACCCGTGCCGCCCCGCGTACGCGACGTACTCCTCGATCAGCCTGGGGAAGTACTCCTCGGACCCGACATAGCTCCAGGCCAGCAGATTCCCGTCCTTCTCGGAGAAGTTCAGGTACCCCTTCCGCTCCCCCCCGAGGAACGCCAGCGGCGCGATGTCCCGCCCCGCGAGCCCCCCTTCCTTGGCGTGCTCCCGGTCGATCCCCGAGAACACCTCAAGCAGCCCAGGCTTCTCCCCCACCCGCCTCTTGGCGATGACCAGCGGCTCCCCGTCCTTCTCCTCCCCATCGTCCCCGGCCTCCCCCGTGACGCCCCGCGCCCCCTCGGTCTCCCGCAGCACCCCCGCCCCGTACTCCGCATCAAGGTGCGCCGCCAGCTCCGCAACCGTAGGCCGGTCGAACAACAACGTCTTCCGCAACGCCCCGACCTGCTTCTCCAGCGCACTGACCACCCGCAACATCTCGAACGAGGTAAGCCCGTTGTCCGCGAACGTCCGCCCCGCATCGACGTCCCGCCCCACGACCCCCGCGACCAGCCGCGCCACCTGCTCCTCGGTGGAACCATCACCCCGCGACACCGAGACCTCATCACGGACGTCCGCCGAAGCCCCGACGCCGCCCGCCGAAGACCCGACGCCGCCCGCCGAAGACTCCATGTCACCTGCCGAAGGCTCGAAGTCCTCCACCGAAAGCTCGACGCCACCCATCGGAAGCGCGACGCCGTCCGCCGAAGGCTGGACGTCCGCCGGACGCTTGGCCTCCGAACCCTCGGCCGGGGAACGGCCGTCCGCTCCCGAGCGCCCCGGACGCCCGGCGGGCGCCGAGGGCTCTCCGGCCCGGAGGGACGGGGCCACGGCGGCAGCCGGCCTGGTGATCACTGTTTCGGAGATCACGGGGTCTTCGGGCTCCGCCGGCGCGTCGGACGAGAGCTCGACGGCCGGACGGCCACCGAGAGCCTCCTCGACGGCGCGGGTCAGGCGTTCGACGGTGTCGTACTCGTAGAGTTCCGAGGCCTGAAGGTTCAGGGAGAACGCGGCGTTGATGCCCTTGACGAGCTCCATCCGGAAGATCGAGTCGAGCCCGAGCTCCGCGAACGGCGTGTCCGCGGACACCTGCGCCGGGTCGGTGCCGAGGATCCCGGAGAGCCGCTCGCGCACCATCTCCTCGACCCCCGTCGCCGCCGTGGCAGGCTCACCGCCCTGGACAGCCTCAGGAGTAGTGATCGGGGCGGCCGTCCGGGACGAACGCCCCGGGGACCCACGCAGCTTCAACCGGCTCGCCCGCTCTTCCCTCTCCACAGGCGCCGGCCGCGACGACGAAGGACGGAGACGAACCTTCACCCCCCGTGCCCGAGCCTCAGGACGCCCCGCCGCCGGAACCTCGGGACGCTCCGAGACCGGAGCTGTGGGACGCTCCACCGCGGAAACCTCGCGACGCTCCACAACCGGAGTCGTGGGACGCTCCGGGACCGGAGCCGTGTGACGCTCCTCAACCGGAGCCGTGTGACGCTCCTCAACCGGAGCCGTGGGACGCTCCCCCACCGGACCCGTGGGCTCGCCGGACCGCGCCGGAACCGTGAACCAGTGCTCGACCCGCTCGAACGGGAAGCTCGGCAGCGACACCCGCCGCGGCCGGGCAGACCCCCACAGGTCCTCCCAGGCGACCTCGGCCCCCTCGACCCAAGCCCGCGCCAGTTCGGAACGACCGGTGGGCACGGCGCGAGCGGCCCCGCTCCCCCGCCGCACGCTCCCCCGATGGACGCCGGGCGCCCCGTCCCCCCCGGTCAGCGCGACGATCGCCGACTGAAGATCCTCGGCCTCCACGGCGAGACGCTCCGCCATGGCCTCCCGCCCGACCTGCAACGTGTAAGCGACCTCGTCGAGGTCAGCCTCCGGATGCCGCGCCAGATGACGCGCGAGACGACGGGCGTACTCGTCGAGAGCGGCAGGGGTGCGAGCCGACAACACCAGCAGCCGCGGCCCCCCACCTCGCGTCTCCCGTTCAGCGGGCTCGTACGCTTCGAGCACGACGTGCGCGTTGGTCCCGCCGAAGCCGAACGAACTGACCCCGGCACGACGCACCGGCACACCCGACTCACCGGGAACCCCGTCCCACGCCCGGAGCCGATCGTTGATGGAGAAGGGCGTCCCGTCCAGCCGCAGGTAAGGATTGGGCCGCTCGTAGTGGATGGTCGGCGGCAGTTCCCCGTGCCGCATGCACAACAGCACCTTGAGCAGCCCGGCGATCCCCGCCGCCGCCTCCAGATGCCCGATGTTGGTCTTCACCGAGGCGACAGCCACGTGCGGCTCGGCAGCCGCCGGCCGCCCCCACTCGTCGTAGAGCCGCCCGAACGCCTTCTTGAGCCCCTCGATCTCGATGGGGTCCCCGAGCCGCGTCCCGGTCCCATGCGCCTCGATGTAACTGATCGTCCCGGGGTCGACCCCGGCCCGGCGGTAGGCGCCGACAAGCACATCGGCCTGCGCCTCGGGGTTGGGCGCCGTGAGGGACGTCCCCCGCCCCCCGTGGTTGACCGCGCTCCCCTTGACGACGGCGAGCACCTGGTCCCCGTCCGCCAGCGCGGCCGCCAGCGGCTTGAGGAGCACCGCCCCGCACCCCTCGCCCCGCGCGTACCCGTCGGCCCGCTCGTCGAACGTCTTGCAGGCCCCGTCCGCACTGAGCATTCCGGACTCGGTGAACGCGATGTAGAGCCCGGGGCTGAGCGTGAGGTTGACCCCGCCGGCGATCGCCGCCGAGCACTCGCCCCCCTCGATCGCCCGGACCGCGCGGTGCAACGCGACCAGCGAACTCGAACAGGCGGTGTCGATCGCCTCACTGGGCCCGCGCAGGTCGAGCACGTGCGACACCCGGTTGGCGAGGATGCAGCTCGCGACCCCGCTCGCCGTGTGCGCCTCCACCGGCACCCCGTGCTCACGCAGCAGGTCGTCGTAGTCGCACGCGGACACCCCGGCGAACAGCCCGGTCGCCGTGCCCGCGAGCTCGGACGGCCGGTATCCGGCGTCCTCGATCGCCCGCCACACCGTCTGCAGGAACAGACGCTGCTGCGGGTCCATCGTCGTCGCCTCCTTGGGCGAGATCCCGAACAGCGCGGCGTCGAAGCTCCGCACGTCGTCGAGGAACCCGGCCCGCACCCCGGCCGTGCCCGCGTTCTCCCGCAGCTCGGCCCGGTCCTCCGGCACCGGCCGCACGAGGTCGTCCCCGGCCACCAGGTGCCGCCAGAACGTGTCCAGGTCAGGCGACCCGGGCAGCGTCCCCGCCATCCCGATGACCGCGACACCCTGGGGCTCGGGGGTGGCCACCGGCTGTGGCCGCGGCACCGGCTGCGAGGCCACCACAGCCTCCGGCTGCTCGTCACGGCTCTCCACCGGGTCGCCGCGGTGCGCGGCCTCGATCTCGCTCCTGTGGTTCTCCGCCAGGTGGTCGCAGAAGCCGCTCAGGTTGGCGGCCTCGAAGAGGACGGTCGGGAGCAGGTCGATCCCGTACATGCCGTTGACCTTGTCCACCAGCTCGGCGATGGAGATGGAGTCGAAGCCGCTGTCGGTCAGGTCCCCGTCGAGGTCCACGTCGTCCTCGTCCACCAGCAGGAATCCGGCGGCGATCCGCCGCAGGTCGGCGCGCACGGCCTCGTGGTGGTCGATCTCGACGGTCTCGTCGTGGCCGGTGTGGGCGGGCTCCCGGTTCGTGGTGGTCTCCACGTGCGGTCTCTCCTCTCGCGACGTCTCCTCGGCGCCTTCCACCACGAGCAGGCATGTCTCGGTACCGGCCACTCCCCTCGCGAACGCTGTGAGCCCGGCTCGCGTCCGCATGGGCACGCTTCCCCAGCGGCGGGCGAACATTCGCCGGGTGACGTCGTCCACGGTCATGCCGCCCTCCTCCCACAGCGGCCAGCAGACGGAGATCGTGCGGCCGTGGCCGCGGGCCTCGCGCAGTTCGGCGAAGCGGTCGAGGAAGGCGTTGGCGTAGGTGTAGTCGACCTGGCCGAGGTTGCCGGTCTCGGCGGCCACCGAGGAGAACAGCGCCAGGAAGTCCAGCGGATCGCCGCGCAGCGCCTCGTCGAGCAGCACGGTGCCGAGCACCTTGGGCCCGAGCACGGCGTCGGCGTCCGCGCGTTCCTTGTGCACGGCCCTGGCGTCCCGGTGGACGCCGGCCGCGTGGATGACGCCGTTGACCGGGCCGAACCGCCGCCGCGTGTCCTCGACCAGGCGCGTGACGTCGCGGGCGTCCCGGACGTCGGCCTGGACGTAGGTCGCGGGCAGCGCCTCGACGCGGGCCCGCAGATCGTCGTCCAGCGGCGAACGGCCGGTCAGCACGAGGTTCACCGGGCCGTGGGCGGCCAGGTGGCCGGCGAAGGCGAGCCCGATGGCACCGGCGCCGCCGGTGATCAGGTACGTGCCGCCGCGCCGCACCCGCAGCCCGGCCGGGCCCGGACGGAACGGCTCAAGGCCCTTGCGCCACCGGATGCCGTCGCGGTACCGCAGCTCGGTGACCCGGTCCTCGGGGGCGGCTTCCTGGGGGACGGCACGCAGCTCGGCGAGGACCGGCTGCTCGGCGCCGGTGCCGGGGACCTCGACGGTGACGCCGCTGAAGCGGCTGTGCTCCAGCGCGAGGGTCCGCAGCACGGCGGCGAGCGCCGCGTGGTGGGGCCGGGGGCCGGTGCCGTCGTCGGTGTGGGCGACGACCGCGCGCAGCGGGCCGCCGCCGGGGGTCGCGAGGAGGGCGGTCAGCGTCCAGAGCAGGGGGTAGAAGCTCCGGTCCAGGCCCTCGGCCACCGCGTCCTGGTCCGGCCCGGGGAACGGCGCGGACAGGAGCTGCACGACCACCTCGGGCAGCTCGTCCCGCTCGGCGAGCTCGGCCGCCAGCCTGCGGGCGTCCTCGGGGCCGCCGGCGAGGTCGAGGGTGCGGGAGTTGCCGTCCCCGGCGTACGTGTTCCCGTGGGTGACGCGCAGGCAGCGTGTGCCTGCTTCCTTCAGCGTCGCGGCGAGCGCGGCCCCGGCCTCCTCGTCGTCACCGAGGATCAGCACGGCGCGGGGCAGCGGGCCCTGGTCCTCCAGCGGGGCGCGTTCCCAGACGGGCCGCAGGTAGGTGCACCGGGTGTCGGCGTCCTCGTCGACGGAGGTGGTCACCGGTGGCCCGGCCTGGTCGCGGGCCGCCTCCCGGGCCGCCCGGTCACCGGCGGCCCGGTCACCGGCCGGCTGCTCCTCGGCCGGCTCGGTGGCCCGGCCGTCCAGCGGCCCGCCGGCCTCGGCCTGGCCGGTGGACGTGGCATCGGGCAGCCAGTAGCGGCGGCGGTCGAAGGGGTAGCGCGGCATGGTGACCCGCGGTGGGCGGGACGGCCACAGGGGGCGCCAGTCGACGGGCACGCCCTTCACCCACAGCCGGCCGAGCTTGGCGATCTGGCGGCGTTCGGTGAGGGCGGCGACGAAGGACGCGCCGTCGTCGTCGCCGAGCAGGTCGAGGTCGTCGGAGGACGTGCCGGCGGTGGCCGCCGCGACGCCGTCGGACCGGCCGGTGCCGGCGAAGGCCCGCAGGCGGCCGGCCAGCTCGGCGAGGCCGGTGGCGCGGGCCGCGAGGCGTTCGGGCAGCTCGGCGCGGCCCACCTGGCTCGTGTACGCCAGGGAGCGCAGCGGCGGCGCGTCCTCGGCCTCCGCCAGGTCGGCGACCCGCCCGGCCAGGGCCCTGAGCTGGTCCCGGGTGCGGGCGGAGAGCAGGACGACCTCCTCCTCTGCGGCGGACTGCGGGGTGCCTGGCGTGTCGGACGGCATGTACTCCTCCACAACGATGTGCGCGTTCGCGCCCCCGGCGCCGAAGGAACTGACCCCGGCGCGGCGCGGGACGGTGCGCGGAACGCCGTCGACGTCGACGACGGGACGGGTCCACTCGGCCGCCTCCACCGGCGGGTGGAACGGCGAGCCCGCGAAATCGATCTTGGGGTTGGGGGTGGCGAGGTTCGCGCACGGCGCCACCCGGCCGTGCCGCATCTGCAGCAGGACCTTGGTCAGGCCCGCGATGCCCGCGGCGCCCTCCAGGTGGCCGATGTTGGCCTTCACCGAGCCCACCGCGCACCGCTGCGGCGCCCGCCCGGTGGCGCGGAACGCCTTGGTCAGGCTGGCGATCTCGATGGGGTCGCCGAGCGAGGTGCCGGTGCCGTGCGCCTCGACGTACGAGATCGTCGCGGGGTCCACACCCGAGCGGCGGATCGCCTCGGCGACCAGCTCGGCCTGCGCGTTCGGGTTCGGCACGGTGTACCCGGACGTCCTGCCGCCGGCGTTGGCGAAGGCGCCCTTGATGACGCCGTGGACGCGGTCCCCGTCCGCCACGGCCTTCGCCAGCGGTTTGAGCAGGACGGCGCCGACGCCCTCCCCCGGCACGAACCCGTCGGCGGCCTCGTCGAACACCTTGCAGGCGTCGCCGCCGGACAACATGTTCATCGAGCACAACGAGACGTGGTGGGCCGGGTGCAGGATGAGGTTCACCCCGCCCGCGACGGCCATCGCGCACTCGCCGCGCCGCAGGCTCTCGCAGGCGAGCTGGATCGCGGTCAGCGAGGACGAGCAGGCGGAGTCCACCGCGAAGCTCGGGCCGCGCAGGTCCAGCACGTACGACACCCGGTTGGCGATCGACCAGTACGCCGAGTGCGCCCCGGCGTACCGGCCCCGCGGCCAGCCTTCCGCGGCGGCCATCCGGCCGTAGGAGCCGTACATCGTGCCGACGAACACGCCGGTGGCGGGCTCGCGGGTGTACTCGCTCAGGTAGCCGGCGTCCTCGAGCAACGTCCAGGCGGTCTCCAGGAAGAGGCGCTCCTGGGGGTCGATGGCGGCGGCGTCCCTCGGGAGGATGCCGAAGAAGGCGGGGTCGAAGCGGTCGACGTCGTCGATGAACCCGCCCCAGCGGCTGTAGGTACGGTCCTTGCGCCCACGCTTGGGGTCGAAGAGGCCGTTCAGCCGGAACCGGTCCTCGGGCACCTCGGTGACGCAGTTGGCGCCTTCGACGAGGTTGCGCCAGAAGGTGTCCAGGTCCGGGGACCGCGGGTAGCGGCCGGTGACCGCGATGACGGCGATGTCCAGCGGGCCGGTGTCACCGGGGCCGCCGGCGGAGACCGGGTCCGGGGACGGCACGGGGGCCGGCTCCGGGGACGGCTCGGGCAGCGGCTCGGTGACCGGGGTCCGGTCCTCGACCTCGACGATCTCCACCGACGGCTCCCCGGCGGGCTCGGCGGCGGGTCCCGCGACCTCGCGGGCGGGCCCGGACGCGGGCCCGGGGGTGGGCCCGGCGGGCTGGAGCAGAGGGCGCAGCCGGTCCTCGTACTCGGCCAGGAAGTGCTTCGCCAGCTCGTCGATCGTCAGGTTCTCGAAGAGCAAGGTGGCGGGCAGGGTGCCGAGGTCCCGCTCGAAGCGCTGGATGATGTTCTGGGTGACCAGGGAGTCGACGCCGAAGTTGTCGAAGGTCAGGCGCTCGCCGAAGTCGGTGTTCTGGTACTTGAGCACCTCGGCGAACACCTGCTTGATGTAGGCGCGCACCGGCTTGTCCAATGAGTCCGGCGAGTCCGGTGACCCGGACGTGGCGGCCTCCTGCCGGGCGCCCACGAGGACGCACTGGTCGAGGTCCTCGACGGGCGTGCCGGGGATGCCGTGCGTGCGGGCCGGGGCGAGCCCGGCGGACCGCAGGGCGTCGTGCCACTGGGTGGCGCCGAGCAGGGGGGCGTGCGGGAGCCGCCGCCCGGGGTCGGTGAACCGCCACCAGCCCGAGGTCAGGCCGAAGGTCAGCGTGAGGAAGTCCGCCGCCCGGGTGACCTCGTTGACCAGCAGCACGCCGCCCGGCCCCAGCAGCGTGGCCGCGTTCCGCAGGGTCTGCCGGATGTCGGCGGTCGCGTGCAGCACGTTGGTGGCCAGCACGACGTCATGCGTCCCGGCCGGGAAACCCTGCCCCGCCGGCTCGTGCTCCACGTCGAACAGGGCGTACGAGACGAACGGGTACCGTTCCCCGAACGTCTCCTCACCGTGCCGCAGGAACGCGGGCGAGATGTCGGTGTAGGCGTACTCGACGGGCACCCCGGTCCCGGCGACGGCGGGCAGCACGAACGCCGTGGCCGCCCCCGTGCCGGCACCGGCCTCCAGCAGCCGCACCGGACGCCGATGTTCGGCGTACGCGCGCCGCACGGCCTCGGCCGCCTCGCCGGCCAGCAGCCGGTTGAAGTAGTCGGACGCCGACTGCCCCCGGTAGACCTGCTCCACCAGCTCGACCCGTCCGCCCGGGAACAGGACCTCCATCGGGTCCCGGTCCCCGGCCAGCACGTCCGTGAGCGCCGCCACGCAGGTGGTGAGCAGGCGCACGTGCGGCTCCATGTCGGGGAAGCGGGCGAGCGTCCCGTCGGGTGACGGTCCCGCCGGTGGTCCCGCGGTCCGCACGGTGCCGTCCTCCACGCGGATCAGCCCGCAGGAGGCGAGCATGTGCAGCACCGCGTCGAAGAGCCGTCCCCGGTCCTCACGGACCCGCAGTTCCCGGCGCAGGTCGCTCACCGCCGTCCGCTCGCCCGGCGCGGGGAGCACCGTGGCGAGCGTGCGGAACACCAGGTCCCTGGCCAGCTCGTCCAGCGCGGCGAAGGCTTCCCTCGCCCGGGCCAGCTCGGACTCCTCGGGGCGGGTGCCCTCGCGGGGTCCGGTCCGCTCGGTCTGGCCGACCCGCACGGCGTGCGCGTCCCGGCCGGTCCCGGCGTCCCGCCGGACCCCCATGCGGGCGAGGCCCCGCGCGGTGCCCTTGACGATGACCGCCTGGCGTGGGCCGTCCTGAAGGACGCGGGCCAGGGACGTCAGGCCCTCCTGGGGCTCGATGGAGCCGATGCCGAGGTTGGCGAAACGGTCGGCGTAGCCCTCGCGGGCGACGGCGCCGACGCTGCCCCAGAAGCCCCAGTTCACCACGACGGCCTGGTGTCCTTCGGCGCCGAGGCTCAGGGCGTAGGCGTCCTCGAAGGTGCTCGCGGCGGCGTAGTTGGCCTGGCCCCCCGCGTCCACGAAGGACGCGGCGGAGGAGAAGAAGGTGAGGAAGTCCACGGGCTGGTCGCGCAGGGCCTCGGCGAACGACACCGAGCCCGCGACCTTGGCGGCGAGGACCTCGGAGAAGCTTGCCTCGTCCATGTCGGCGAGCGTCGTGTCGCGCAGCACGAGGGCCGCGTGGAAAGCGCCGTTCAGGGGGCCGAGACGGTCGGCCGCCGCCGTGACCGCCTCGCGGAAGGCGTTCCGGTCGGACACGTCGGCGCGCAGGTAGACGGCCTGGCCGCCGAGGGACTCGATCTCGGCGATCTGACGGGTGACCGCCTCCGTGGCGGGCGTGCGCCCGACCAGGGCCAGCCGCGCCCGGACCGTCCTGGCGAGGTGGCGGGCGAGCACCTGGCCGATGCCGCCGGTGCCTCCGACGATCAGGTACGCGCCCTCGTGCCGGAAGACCTCGGGGCGGCCCTCGCCGGGCGGATGGGGTTCCAGGACCCGGACGAGCCGGTGTTCCCGCAGCGCGACCAGCGGCTCCGCGCAGTCCTCGGCGCGCAGGCGGCGGGCCAGGTCCTCGGGGTCGGACGGCACGGCGCCGGCGTCCACGCAGCAGGTCTTCCAGCGCAGGTACTCGGCGCCGGCGCTGCGGGTCAGGCCGATCAGGCCGGCGGCGTGCGGGACGACGGGCTCGCCGTCCGCCACGGGCAGGGCTCCGGCGACCACGACCTTCAGGGTGAGCGCACGCCTGCCGTACCCGGCGTCGATGAGCCGCTTGAGCAGGCGGAACACGGCGAGCGTGGTGGGGTCGTCCTCGGGCGGGGACTGCGGGTCGCCGGTCCGGGCCAGCACGTAGACGGTGTCGTAGGGCGTGCTTGTGAGGTCCGGCGTCTCCCCCAGCGGCGCGGCGCGGCCGTCGCCGTGCAGGGCGAGCACGGCGCGGGCCACCGGCTCGTCGGCGGCGGTGTGCAGGACGAGCGCCCGCCCGCCCTCGGGGGGCTCGGTGAGCTGCTCGGCCTCCCGCCACACCGGCACGAAGATCATCTGCTGGTCCTGGCGGGTGCGCAGCGTCACACCGGAGAACCAGGCGCAGACCCGGCCCTGCTCGTCGGCCAGCCACACCGAGTACCGGTCCTCGCCGTCCCGGCGGGCGTAGGCGCGGCCGGGCCCGGCGAGCGGCCGCACGAGGTCCACGGACTCCACGGCGAACGGCACGGCCGGCGCCGTGGCGTCCTCGGTGCGGAGCGCCGCGATCACCTGCAGCGCCCCGTCGAGGAGCGCGGGCTGCGGCGCCTCGGTGTCCCAGCGGCGCGGCGGCGCGGAGAGCTCGGCCAGCGCCTCGTCCTGCCCGGCGCGCAGTTCGCGCAGCACCTGGAAGGCCGGGCCGTAGTGCAGGCCGGCCCGGTCGAAGGCGGCGTAGAGCTCCCCGGCGTCGCGTGTGCGCGGGCAGCGCGCCGCGATGGCGGCGAGGTCCAGCGGCTCGGGGTCCCCGGCGCCTGGCGCCACGGCGCCCTTCGCGTACGGCACCGCGCCGTCCTCCAGGGTGAAGCGCGTCCGGCCGTCCTCCTCGGCCGACGAGAAGCACACCCGGCGCGGCTCGGTGATCTCGTAGGGACGCAGCCAGCGGACCCCGGAGAACCGGAGCGGCAGCGGGAGACCGGACCGGTCGGCGGCCATCACCAGCGACGCGACGCCCGGCAGCACCGGGGTGCCCATGATGCGATGGTCGGCCACGATCCAGTCGTCCGGACGGACCAGACCCGAGGCCGCCGCCTCCACCGGCACGTCGTCGCGGACCAGACCTGGGGCCGCCGTTCCCGCCGGCACGTCCTCGCGGACCAGGCCGGTGGTCGCCGCCTCCACCGGCACGCTGTCCTGGTCCAGGGCCGGGGCGGCCGTGGGCCGGGCGTCTGTCTCCTTGTCTCCTGTGCGGCGGGGGGCTTCCACCCAGTGGCGGTCGCGAGCGAACGGGTAGACGGGCAGCGGGACCCTGCGGCCGGGACGGTCGCCGTACAGCCCGGCCCAGTCGACGTCCTCGCCCGCCCGGTAGCGCCTGACGATCTCGGCGGAGGCGCCGCCGGCCTCGGCCGGGGCGCTGAGGGCCGCCACCAGGCCGGCGACGTCGCGGGCGGTCACGGCCGTGCGTACGGGCAGGTGGGGGCGGCCGACGGCGAGGGTGTAGGCGACGTCGCGCACGTCGAGGTCCGGGTGGGCGGCGAGGTGGGCGGCCAGGTCCCGCAGGCGGCGGTCCAGGGCCTGCTCGGTCGTGGCGGACACGGGGACGACGACCTCGGCGGGGGCCGCCTCGCGCCGGGGCGGGGTGTCGTCCGGCTCGGAGACCACGACGTGGCAGTTGGTGCCGCTGAAGCCGAAGCTGCTGACGGCCGCGGTGCGCCGGCCGGAGGGGCCGGGGCGCCAGTCGGACAGCTCGGTGACGACCTTGAGCGGGAAGCGGTCCATGTCGATCTTGGGGTTGGCGGTCGTGTAGCCGGGGGACGGCGGAAGGCGGCGGTGGCCCAGGGCCAGCAGGACCTTGAGCAGGCCGCCGATCCCTGCCGCGGTGGTCGTGTGCCCGACGTTGGCCTTCAGCGAGCCGAGACCGCCACGGGCGGGCCCGCCGTCCGTGCCGAAGACCTGCGTCAGCGCCTTGGCCTCGATGGGGTCGCCGAGTGCGGTGCCGGTGCCGTGCGCCTCCACGTAGTCGATGTCCTCGGGACGGACGCCCGCGCGCCGGTGCACGGCGGTCAGCAGCTCGGCCTGGGAGGCGGCGCTCGGCGCGGTGATGCCGTTCGTCGCGCCGTCGCCGTTGGTGCCGCTGCCCCGGATGACGGCGCGCACGGTGTCCCCGTCCGCGAGGGCCTGGTCGAGCCGCTTGAGCACCACGGCGCCGACGCCCTCGCCGAGCACGATGCCGTCCGCCGACGCGTCGAACGGGGCGCACCGGCCGGTCGGGGACAGCATGCCGGCGCTGCTGCACCAGATGTGCATCTGGGCGGTCGTCATGACGGCCACACCGCCCGCGACGGCGGCTTGGCACTCGCCGCGCCGGATGCTCTCGCACGCCAGATGCACCGCGACCAGCGAGGACGAGCACGCGGTGTCGACCGCCATGGTCGGGCCGCTGAAGTTGAGCAGGTAGGCGATGCGCGCCGGCAACACCGAGGACACGTTCCCGAGGAACGCGTGCCCGCTGTTCCCGTCCCCCGCCGCCGCCAGCAGCCGCGCGTAGTCGCCCGCCGCGCACCCCACGAACGTGCCCCACGGCCGCCGCTCGCCGGTCCGCGCGGCGTACCCGGCGTCCTCCAGCGCGTGCCAGGCCTCTTCGAGGAACAGCCGCTGCTGCGGGTCCATGGCCTCGGCCTCCAGCGGGGAGACGTTGAAGAACCCCGCGTCGAAGGCGTCCACGTCGGAGAGCATCGCTCCCCACTTGCTGTAGGTGGTCCCCGGCGTCTTCCGGTCCGGGTCGTAGACGGCGGACACGTCGAACCGTCCCGCCGGAACCTCACGGATGCTGCACCGGCCGACGGCGAGGTTCTCCCAGAACGCGGCCAGATCGGGGGCGTCCGGGAACCGGCCCGCCATGCCGATCACGGCGATGTCGGGCGTGCTCTCCGGAGCCGGAGCCTCCGCCGGAGCCGACGATGCCACCGCAGGTGCCGGTGCCGGAGCCTGTGCCGACGCAGCTGGTGCCGACGGAGCCGAAGCCGGAGCCGCCGCAGCCGCAGCCGACGGAGCCGAAGCCGGTTCGGCCGGAGCCGGCGCCGTGGTGCCGGTCGTGGTCTTGCCGATCGGGCGGAGGTCCACGCGGACGTACTCCGGTCCGGAGGACGCGGAGGGCACCGCGGCCGTCCCGGGCTCACCGAGCCGGATCTGGCCTGCTTCGGTCAACGGCGGCGAGGGGACGGCCTCGGCCGCCGCGGCCGGGCCGGCGTCCACCGGGTGGTCCACCGGTATGTTCTCGGTGAGGACCTTCTCAGTAGGGACATCCTCGGGGGGGACCTGCGTGGTGGCGTCCGCCTGAGCGGCCACAGGGGCGTCCTGGTCGGCGGCCGTCGTCAGGACGAAGTCCACCAGGGCGGGGATGGTCGGGTGGTCGTAGACGGCCACCGAGTCCAGGTCGAGCTGGAAGCGGCGGTTCAGGTCGCGGACGATCTCCACGGCGCCGATCGAGTCCAGCCCCATCTCGCTGAAGCTCTGGCTCTCGTCGATCTCGTCCGCCTCCAGGTAGAGGTGCGCCGAGAGCGTCGTCATCACGACCTCCCGCACCTCGGACCCCGTCGGCGAGGGCGACGCGGCCGGAGCCGCCACGGGGCCGGTTCCCGGGACCGCGGTGGCCGAGTCGGGAGCGGGCTCCGCGGCGGCCACCGCAGGTGCCGGTGCGGCGGCCGAGGCGGGGTCCGGTGCGGCAGCCGAGGCGGGGTCCGGTGCGGCAGCCGAGGCGGGGTCCGGTGCGGCGGCCTGTTCAGCGGCCGAGGCGGGAGCCTGTGCGGGGGCCGAGGCGGCGGCCGGGGCAGGGGCTGGGGCGGCGGCCTGTGCGGGGGCCGGGGCAGGGGCCGAGGCGGCGGCCGGGGCAGAGGGCGTGGGGCGTGGGGAAGTGGGGCGGCCGCGGTAGCCGTCGATCTTGTCGAGGTGGGTCTGGACGCGGGACGCCGACTCCTGGCCGAGCACCCGTTCGTGCAGGTCCACCTCGCTGGCGATGACGTCGGTGAGGCGGCCGAGGACCCGTCCGGCGAGTTCCGTCTTCAGGGCGCGCAGCGCCGGGAGCGGGAGGGCGGCGATCGAGCGGGCGTGGCGGAGTGCGATCTTCAGTACGTCGCGCTGCGGGAGGATCGTGACGTTGGCGCCGCGCCGCTCCAGTTCGTCGCCGCCCACCGGGCGGCCGGTGAACAACATCTCGTGGGCCAGGGACCGGCCGAAACGCTCCTCAAGGACGTACGTCGCCCCCATCCCGGGGGTGAAGCCGAACTTCATGAAGTTGGCGCTGTACACGCCCTCTCTGGCCATCAGCACGACGTCCGCGTACAGCCCGTACGCCAGCCCGCCGCCCGACGCGTGCCCCTGGATCGCGGCGATCACGGGCCGGTCGCACTTCAGCATGCCCTCGTAGAGGAAGGGCACGTCGGTGAAGCGGCCCTGCCCCTCGGACAGGGTGCGCAGCGCCTCAGGGGTGCCGCCCATGCTGAACACCTTGCCGGCCCCCGTGACCACGACGGCCTTCACGTCGTCCCGTGCCGCGATCTGCGCGAAGGCGTCCTGCAAGCCTGCGATCAGCCCGTCGGTGAACATGTTCGGCCCGGAGTTCATCGTCACCACGGCCACGCCGTCCCGCACGGCGAACCGCAGATCCTCCTGCTCCTGCGGCCGCACACCCTCGTGTTCCCAGGACCGCACGTGCTCGGGTTCCCCTGAGCGCGCGTCCTCGTGTTCCCCTGAGCCCGCGTCCTCGTGTTCCCCTGACCGCACGTCCTCGTGTTCCCCTGCACGCGCGTCCTCTCGATCCCCTGACCGCACGTCCTCCTGTTCCGGTGCGAACGACACGGCGGGCTCCATTTCCGGCACCGCCGGCGAGTTCGCGCGCACCGCGTCCGCCGGGGTGTCCTCGGGGACGGCGGTCACCAGGGGTGTGCCGGGGTCACGGCGGCCACCTCGCCAGCCGCCGACCCAGCAGCGTTCCTCCTGGAAGGGGTAGGTGGGCAGGGACACCCGGCGCGGCGCGTCCTCGTCCGGGTGGCAGCGCCGCCACGGGACGCGGCCGCCCGCCGTCCAGTGGGCGGCGAGCTCGCCGAGGCGGCCGTCGCGGAACAGGCGGACACACTCGTCAGGAGTGGGGCCCTCTTCGGGCGCCTCGGAGCGGGCCGTGCCGGTGTACGCGCCGGGGCCGGGGTCCTCGCCGCGCGCGAAGGCCGCGAGGCGGTCCCGCAGGGTGGCCATGTCGGGGACGACGAGGGCCAGCCGCACGGGGAGCGCGGTCCTGCCGACCTGGGACGTGTAGGCCAGGTCGGCGAGAGACACACCGCCCGGCCGCCCGGTCTCGCTCTCCTGACCGGAGTGCTCACGGTCCCGACCGGAGTGCTCACGGTCCCGACCGGAGTGCTCACGGTCCCGACCGGAGTGCTCACGGTCCCGACCGGAGTGCTCGCGGCTCTGGCCGGAGTGCTCGCGGGCCGGGCCGGATGCGGGCCGTGGGGCGATCAGGTCGTCCACCGTGCTGTCCAGGGTCAGGCCCGAGGCGCCTGGCAGGCGCATGAGGCCGGTGGCGTCCAGGCCGAGGTCGCCCAGGGTCTCGCTCGTGTCGATCTGGTCGGCGGGGACGCCCAGCAGGTCCGCCAGCCGCTCGACGACGTCCTCGGGGTGGGCCGCGGGCGCGTCCGGCGGCTCGGCCGGGCCGGACGCGGAGTCCAGGAAGGTGACGTATGCCTGGGCGTACTCCTGCAATGCCTTGTCGTCGCGGGCCGACAGGAGGAACAGGTGCGGGCCGCCGCGATCGGCGCGGGACGGGGGCTGCTCGTGTTCCTCCAGCAGGATGTGGGCGTTCGCGCCGCCCGCGCCGAAGGCGCTGACGCCGGCGCGGCGCGGGGTGCCGTGGGGGCGGGGCCAGGGGGCGAGGTCGTGCTGGACGTGGAAGGGGGTCTTGGCGAAGTCGATGTGCGGGTTCGGCTCCTCGGCGTGCAGGGACGGCACCAGGCGGTGGTGCTTCATCTGCAGCAGGACCTTGGTCAGGCCGGCGATGCCCGCCGCGCCTTCGAGGTGGCCGATGTTGGACTTGACCGACCCGAGGGCGCAGGTGCCGCCGGAGGTGGCGAACGCCTTGCGCAGGCCCTCGACCTCGATGGGGTCGCCCAGCGAGGTGCCGGTGCCGTGGGCCTCGATGTAGCCGATGGTCGCGGGGTCCCAGCCGGAGCGGCGCACGGCGGTGCCGATCAGCGCGGCCTGGGACGTGGGGCTCGGCACCGTCGCGCCGCTGGTGCGGCCGGTGTGGTTGACCGCGGAGGCGCGGATCACGCCGTAGATGTGGTCGCCGTCCCTGCGTGCCGCCGCCAGCGGCTTGAGCAGCACGGCCCCGACGCCCTCACCCGGCACGTAGCCCCCCGCGTCCTTGCCGAACGCGCGGCAGCGGCCGTCGGGCGACAGGAACCGTCCCTGGGCGAGCTGCAGGTACTTCTGCGGGTGCACGCTCACGTTGACCCCGCCGGCCAGGGCGAGCGTGCACTCGCCGCGGCGCAGGCTCTCGACGGCCATGTGCGCGGCGGTCAGCGAGGAGGAGCAGGAGGTGTCGAGGGCCATGCTCGGGCCGTCGAAGTCGAAGGTGTAGGAGACGCGGTTGGCGATGGAGGCGTGCATGGCCAGCGGGGCGACGCCGCCTTCCCCGCCTTCGACGAGCTGGTAGTGGTTCCACATCACGCCGGCGAACACGCCGACGTTCTCGCCGGTCAGGGCGTCCGGCGGGTAGCCGGCGTCCTCCAGGGCGTGCCAGCAGGTCTGCAGGAACAGGCGTTCCTGGGGGTCCATCCGCTCGGCGTCGCGCCGGGAGACGCCGAAGAACGCCCGGTCGAAGCGGTCCACGCCGTCGAGGAAGCCGCCCCATCTGCCGTAGGTCCGGCCCGCGCGGTCCTGGTCGGGGTCGTAGTAGGCGTCGTGGTCCCAGCGGTCCGCGGGCACCTCGGTGACGCAGTCGCGGCCCTCGGCGAGGTTGCGCCAGAAGGTGTCCAGGTCGGGGGCCTGCGGGTACCGCCCGGCCAGGCCGATCACCGCGATGGCGTCCTCGTCCGGTTCGTCGCGCTCGTCCGCTTCCATCTCACTGGGGGCGGGCAGCAGGCTGGAGACGCGGTCCTCGTCGCCGTGCAGGACGACGAAGCCCGGGCCGCCGCCGGCCAGGCCGCGGGTCAGCACCGTGAGGGCGTCGGCGGTGGGCAGCGGGGTGAGGCCGGTGGCCTGGCGTGAGCGGTCCAGGGCGGCGGCGTCGATGCGCATGCCGCCGTCCGCCCAGTACGGCCAGCCGATGGCGAGGGTCGTGCCCCGCCGGCCGGGCCGCGCGTCGCGCCACCGGGCGAAGGACTCCAGGTAGGCGTTGGCGTAGGCGTAGGCGGACTGGCCCGGGTTGGGCAGGGTCGCGGCGAGCGACGAGAAGATCAGGAAGAAGTCCAGGTCGTCGTCCTCGGTGGCGGCGTCGAGGTTGGCCACGCCGCGGGTCTTCGGCGCCAGCACGGCCTCGACGTCCCCGGGCTCCTGCCGGAAGTACAGTCCGTCGCGCTGCACGCCCGCGCAGTGGACGACGCCGTCGATCCGGCCGTACCGGTCCCGCGCCTCGGCCAGGGCGCGCTGCACCTCGTCCGGCTTCGTGATGTCGGTGCCGGTCGAACGGCTGAGCACGACGGGGCGGGCGTCGTAGTGGCTTTCCAGGTGCCCGGCGAGGAGCCCGCCGATGCCGCCCGCGCCACCGGCGATCACGTAGACGCCGCCCTGCCTGATCGGGACGGCGCCCTCGGCGAGGTCGTGCTCGACCCAGCGGCGCACCAGGCGGGCGCCGTTCTCGTACCGGACCGCGGGTTCGGAGGAGGTGTCGCGCAGGGCCTTCGCGAGGTCGCCCGCGGCGGCCTGGACGCTGCGGCAGCGCAGCACGGGGGTCTCCGCCGAGATTGTGCGGGCGAGCGCGCCTGCCGCGTCCCCGGCGGGGCCGCCCTCGTGTGCGAAGGTCAGGGTCACGGGGTGCTGCGGCTTCGTGCCGATGATCGCGCCGGCGAGGGCCCAGATCTTCAGGCACACGTCGGTGGCGTCGTCGCCGGGGGTGGCGGCGAGCACGAAGTGACGCGGGCCTCTTTCCGCGAGGTCGGCGAGCAGGCGGGCCGTCTGGCCGCGGTCGCGGGCGTCGAGGCGGTAGGCCCGGTCGCCCGTCTTCTCGAAGTCCTCGGCCTGCTCGACCCGGACGACGGTGCCGGACGGCAGGTCCGCCGACCCGGCGATGACGACGAGCTCGCCCGGGTCGTCGTCTTCCTGTGCGGGCTCGGGCACCCAGACCTCGCGGTACGCGACCGTGCGCTCCCGGCCGGACGGCCGCGGCGCCTCGGCGGGGGCGTTCACGGGCCCGGCCTCGGCCAGGCCCTCGTAGGTCTCGGACAGGTGCGCGGCCAGGCTGTCGATGTCGCTGTACTCGAACAGCAGCGTCGGGTAGAGCCCCTGGCCGACGAACCGCTCCAGCTCCTCGCTGAGGCGGACGAGCGTGACCGAGTCCAGGCCGAGGTCGTAGAAGCCCTGGTCGGTCGGCACCTCGGCGGAGGGCCGGCCGAGACGCTCCGCGACCATCTCCCGCAGGCGCGCGACCAGAGCCTTGGGCGCGGCCGGCTCGCCGTCCGCGCGGGTGCCGTCCTGGCTGGTCCCGGGTTCCCCGGGCTCCCCGGACTCGACGACGAGGAGCTTCTCCATCAGCCCGGGGAACCTGATCCGCTTGCACGACAGGCCGGTGAACCCGGCGACGAAGCGGCCCCGCACGTCGTACAGGCCGTAGTCGTTGGTGATGACGTCACCCGAGGGGGCGAGCGTCTCAGGGGCCCGCGCGTACACGTAGAAGGCCTGGCCGAGGCGCCGGGGGGCACGGAACTCGCGGACGTAGACGGGGATGAACGGCTCCTCACCCGATGCCTTCGTCTGGCCGAGGCCCGCGATGGTGGAGGCGTCGAGGGCGGCCGGGTGCAGGTGGAAACGTTCGTGGCCCGGCTCGGGGGCGGCGAGGCGCAGCTCGGCGAGCAGGCTGCCGCGGCCGTGGTGGAGGCGGCCGGCGCACTTCATGGCGTCGCCGTGCCGGATGTCCTCGGCCCTGGCGCGGGCGTACAGGTCCTCCATGTCGCCCACGCGCCCGGCGGCCGCCTTCAGCGCGGGCGGGTCGATGGGGGCGGGCTCCGGGTCGTCGGTGAGGACGAGCTTGCCGATGAGGTTCCTGCGCCACGGCGACAGCGGGGTGCCGTCCCTCACCCAGCGGCTCTCGGCCTCCACCTCGTGCTCGCCGCCGCGCGGCTCGCCCACGGTGACGCGCAGCTCGCGGTCGGCGTCCTCCTTGGTGGCGACGGCCTCGGTGAACAGCACCTCGCGGAGCACGGCGCGGCCGGGGTCCCACCCGGCGGCGGCCAGCGTGCGGTAGACGATGTCGAAGAACACCACGCCGGGCATGACGGACACTCCGTGCACGCGGTGGTTGCGCATGATGAAGTCGGAGTGCGTGAGCAAGGTCTGACTTTCGATCGCCGGCATGTGTTCAGGCACCCCTTCTCGCTCGGTCGCCGTTCGTCGTGAGTTCGAGGTCGAGGATCGAGAGCGGCCGGTGCGGCGGGCCCGCCTCACGGGTCCCCTCGGGCGCCGTCCGCGCGGCGGGCACGGACGTGCCGGGCCGCTCCGTCCGCTCGGGCCGCTCCGTCCGCTCGGGCTGCTCCGTCCGTCCGGGCCGCTCCGTCCTCTCGGACTTGTCGAGCCACAGTCGCCTGCGGGTGAAGACCGGGGCGGGCTTCGGCTCGCGTGGAGGTGGCGCGCCGTCGCGTGCGCCCGGCGGGAGCTCGCTCACGATCAGGTGGGCGTTGGTGCCGCCCAGGCCGAACGAGCTCACGCCCGCGACGCGCCGGCGTCCCGTCGCGGGCCAGTCCCGGGTCTCGGTGGCGGGGTAGAACGGGGAGGAGGCGAAGTCGAACCGCGGGTTCGGGTTCTCGCACGCGAGCGTCGCGGGGATCCGGCCCGTCTCCACGGCGAGCGCCGCCTTGAGCAGGCCGGGGACGCCGGCGGCGGTCAGGGTGTGGCCGATGTTCGTCTTGACGCTGCCGATGGCGCAGACGCCGGTCTCCGAGGTGGTCTCGCGGAACACCTCGGTCAGGGCGCGCAGCTCGATCGGGTCGCCGATCAGCGTGCCGGTGCCGTGCGCCTCGATCAGCCCGATGTCCCTGGCGGTCCGGCCCGCGTCCGCCAGCGCCCGCCGGACGACCTCGGCCTGGGCCTTCGGGTTCGGGGTGGTGATCCCCATGGTGTGCCCGTCGTTGTTCACCGCGACGGCCTCGATGACCGCGTGGACGCGGTCCCCGTCGGCGAGCGCCGCCGCGAGCGGCTTGAGCAGCACGACACCGCAGCCCTCGCCCGGGACGAACCCGTCGGCGCTCGCGTCGAACGTGTGGCACCGTCCCGTCGGCGACAGGGCCTTCGCCGCGCTGAGCTGCAGGTAGTCGTTCTCGTCCAGCAGCACCTCGACGCCGCCGGCGAACGCGAGCTCGGCCTCCCCCGCCAGCAGGCTGTTGCAGGCCAGCTTGACGCTGACGAGCGCGGAGGAGCAGGCGCTGTCCACGACGAGGTTGGGGCCGCGCAGGTCGAAGTGGTGGGCCACTCTGGCGGCGATGAAGTTCTGGTCCGCGGCCAGACCGCCCGGGCGGACGCCGGCGCGGCGGCCGTAGTCCGACATGCGGGCGCCCATGAAGACACCGAGGTGGCGTCCGCGCAGCTCCGCGTGGTCGTAGCCGGCGTCGCTGATCGCTGTGGCGCAGCACTCCAGGACGAGTCGGATCGCGGGGTCCAGGCCGCGGGCCTCGTCGTCGCTCATCCCGAAGTAGCCGGGATCGAAGTCCTCGATGCCGTCGACGAAGGCACCCCACTTGCTGATGCTGCGTCCCACCTGGGGCTCTGGGGCGTACAGCGTCCGGTGGTCCCAGCGGGACCGCGGGACCTCACGCACGGCGCTGCGGGCCGCCAGGAGGTTGCCGAGGAAGGTGGCGATGTCGGGGGCGTCGGGGAGGCGGCAGGCCATGCCGATGATCGCGACCTTGCCTGTGGTGTCCATGCCTGCCTGGGGTCGCGCCTCGGGGGCCGGGGCGGGCTTGTCCTCGGTCTCCACCGCAGTGGGCTCGTGGAGGCCGAGGTGGTCACGCAGCCGGTCGAGGGTCGGGTGGTCCAGCAGGGTGGACGGGTCCAGGCTGCGGCCGGTCCTTTCCTCGATGCGCTGGACCAGTTCGGCGAGCATCACGGACTCGACGCCCATGTCGCCGAACTCCATCGTGGGGTCGAGGGCGTCCGGGGGGATGCCCAGGGTTCTGGAGAAGAGGTCGGTGAGCCAGTCCTCGTCCTGGGTTCGGCGCCGGGGCTTCGCGGGGGCCTTGGTCGCGGTGACCGTGAGCAGTGTGTCGGGGTCGTCGAGGGGCTCGGTCTGCGGGGGGCAGGGGACGATCGTGGCGCCGTCCGGCAGTGCCAGCACACGGTCCAGCACGCGGAGGCCGTCCTCGTCGCCGAGGGTCGCTATGCCGTAGGGGGCGCAGGGGTTGGGGGCACCCTTGGCGCCGCCGGACTCGTGCCACTGGGGCCAGTCGACGGAGCGGAACTCCTGGTGGCCGGAACGGTTCCGGTAGCCGGTGTAGAGGTCCATGAAGGTGTTCGCGGCGGCGTAGTCGGAGACGCCGGCGGCCAGGCGGGGGACGGCGGCGCTGATGGAGGAGAACGTCACGAAGAACGTGAGCCGGTCCGTGGCGCAGGCTTGGGCGAGGATCTCCAGGCCGGTGGTCTTGGGGGCCAGGACCGTTTCTATGTCGTGTTTGTCCTTGTGGGCCAGGGAGGGGCGGCCGCGGCTGCCCCGGCCGGCGCAGTGGACCACACCGGCTACGGCGCCCAGTTCGCCGCGCACTGATGCCAGGAAGTGGTCGATGGCGGTTCTGTCGGTGAGCGGGCCGGTGTGGACCATCACCTGTGTTCCGGCCTGCTCCAGTGCGGCGATGGCTTCTTCCTGGTCGGGGGACTGGAGGGGGCGCTCGCCCAGCAGGGCCAGCTTCCTCGCGCCTCTCGTCACCAGGTGCTGTGCCACTCGTGCTCCGAGGCCTCGGGTGCCGCCGGTCACGACGTAGACGGCGCCGGGGTCCAGGGCCGGGACGGCGTGGGGGGCGGTCAGGGGGCGCAGTGCGGGGCGGTGGCGCTGACCGTTCCGGTGGCAGATCTCGGTGTACGGGGCTCGGGTGGCGGCTTCGGCGAGGATGGCCCTGGTGTCCGGCTCGTCGATGTCCAGGACGGTCGCGGCCACACCCGCGAACTCGGTCGAGATCATGCGGACGAAGGACGCCATCCGGGCACCCGCGAGGCTGGGCCGGGGACCGTCCAGGTCGAGCACGCCTCGGGTCACGTGGAGCACTCGCAGGTCGGCTCGTCCTCCGAGGGCTCGCCGCAGCAGTTCCAGCCGGTCGAGCTCCTCGGTGGGGGTCGATCGTCCAAGGTCACACAGGTCGATCCAGCCCACGAGGTCGGCGGGCAGCTCGACCCCCGGTCCAGGGTCGTCCACCAGGACGACCCTGTCGCGGCCCAGGGCACCGGCCAATTCGTCCGCCAGTCCCCGGGACTCCTCGGTGAACAGGCAGAGGACACTGCCGGGAGCGTCGATCCCGTACCCGCTGAACTCTCCGGCCTCGACCCAGCTCTTCACATACAGCGGGATCTCCACGTCCTCCCGCCCGCCGTCCAGACCGGTCCCCCGCCGCACGACGGCGCCGGATTCGCCGTACCACGTCCCGCCGTCCCGGCGCCGAAGAGCGGATGCCTCCCCGACGGGCGGAGCGACGCGCTCCGCGCTGCGCGGACCCACGTCCGACGCGACGCCGTTCCCGGTGGACGGAGCGGCACGCTCCGCGCTCCGCGCGCCAACGGCCGGCGCGACGCTCTCCCCGGCGGACGGAGCGGCGTGCTCCGTGTCGTGCGGTTCCGCGGTCGGTGTGGTGGGGGTGGGGAGCCAGCAGTGCATGCGGGTGAAGGGGTAGGTGGGCAAGGGGACGATCTGGGCCTCGGGGGGGCGGCGGGTTTCCCAGTTCACGTGGCCGCCGGTGGTCCAGTGGTGGGCCAGGGTGGGGAGGTCGGGTGGGGTGGTCTGCCAGGAGGAGGGCTCTTGGCCGTCGTTTCCTGTGGTGGCGCGGCCTTGTATGGCGGGGGTGGGGGCGCCTTGGGTGAAGCGGGTCAGATGGTCGATGAGTTCGTCGTGGGTGGAGACGATGAGGGCCAGGCGTTCGCGCAGGGGCTCGCGGCCTACCTGGAGGGTGTAGGCGATGTCGCGCAGGGACGGGGACTGGTCGTCGTGCGTGCGCAGGAGGTGGGTGGCCAGTTCGCCGGCGGAGAGGCCGGTGGAGGCCTGGCCGGAGGCTATGCGGCGGAGTTCCTGCAGCAAGGCGGCGGGGTCGGACGGGGGGTGGTCGCGGCGCAGGTGGTCGGCCAAGCGGGTGCAGACGGCCTGGAGGCGGTTCTCGTCGCGGGCGGAGAGGACGATCAGTTGGGGGTGGCCGTCGGGGGTGGGGGCCGGGCGGGGGGTGGGGATGTGTTCTTCGATGACGGCGTGGGCGATGGTGCCGCCGGCGCCGAAGGAGCTCAGGGCGGCGCGGCGGGGGGTGCCGTCGGAGGGCTCGGTCCAGGGGGTCAGGTGGCGTTGGAGGCGGAAGGGGATCTCGTCCCAGTCGATGTTGGGGTTGAGGGTCTCGGCGTGCAGGCTGGGGGCCAGCTTGCCGTGGCGGAGCTGGAGGACGATCTTGGTGAGGCCGGCTATGGCGGCGGCGGGTTCGCCGTGGCCGAAGTTGGACTTGATGGAGCCGATGGGGATGCTGCCGGGCTTCAGGCCGGCGTCGCCGAAGGCGCGCATCAGGGCGGCCGCCTCGATGGGGTCGCCGAGGTCGGTGCCGGGGGCGTGGCATTCCACGTAGCCGATGCCGGACGGGGGCACGCCGGCGTCGGCGAGGGCTCTGCGGACGACCTCGCCCTCCATGGCGGCGCTCGGGACGGCCCAGCCGTTGGTGCGGCCGGTGTGGAGCACGGCGGTGCCTCTGATGACGGCGTGGATGCGGTCACCGTCGGCGCGGGCCCTGGACAGGGGCTTGAGCAGGACGGCGCCGGCCATCTCGGCGGGGACGAAACCGTCGCCGCCGGCGCCGAAGCTGCGGCAGACACCGTCTCCGGCGGACATCTTCATGCGGTCCTGCTGGATGAACTTGTTCGGGTGCAGGGACAGGTTGACGCCGCCCACGATGGCCGCCTCGCACTCGCCCTGGCGCAGGGACCGCACGGCGAGGTGCAGGGCGGTGAGGGACGAGGAGCACATCGTGTCGATCGACATGCTGGGGCCGGTGAGGTCCAGGTGGTACGAGACCCGGTTGGCGATCCCGGCGGGGGTGGCGCCGGTGTCCTGCGCGGCGCCGCGCAGGGTGTTCTCCACACCGAAGTACGGGTACTCGTTGTGCATCACCCCGGCGTAGACCGCCACGTGCGAGCCGTGCCGCTCACGCAGCCGCGTCCGGGGGTACCCGGCGTCCTCCAGGGCCTCCCAGACGACTTCGAGGAAGATGCGCTCCTGCGGGTCCATGAGGGCGGCGTCGCGGGGGGTGATGCCGAACAGGTACGGGTCGAACTCGTCCACGCCGTCGAGGAAGCCGCCGCGCATGATGCCGGCGGGCCAGCCCTCGCGGACCCGCTCCTCGGGAACGCGCCGGGTCGAGTCACGGCCGGCGGCCAGGTTCTCCCAGAGCGCGTCCAGGTCGGGCGCGTCCGGGTAGCGGCCCGCGATGCCGATGATCGCGATCCCCTCCCGGAACGGGTCCTCGGCGCCGTCCTGGGCCGGGTGACCGATGCTGCCCTGGGACGGGCGGCCGGCGCCGTCGTGAGACGGGTCGTCGGCGCCGTCCTGGGACAGGTGTCCGGCGCCGCCCTGCGACGCGTGTCCGGTGCCGCCCTGGGACGCGTGTCCGGTGCTGCCCTGCGACGGGTGGTCGGCGCCTGTCTGGGACAGGTGTCCGGTGCCGTCCCGGAACCGGTCCTCGGTGCCGTTCCGCGCGGTGTCCCCGGCCGGCACGGGGCGTGCCGCGGCGGTGACCGCCTGCCGGGACGGCGCCCGACCGGTGTCCGCGGCGACGTCACGCCGGGACGGCGCGGCCGGCGCGCCGGGGGCGCGGCGGCCGGCGCGGGCCAGGGCCGCGGCGACACCCGCGAGGTCGGTGTGCTCGTAGAAGAGCGTGCGGGAACGTTCCCCTAGGTCCGCGTGCAGGCGGGTGTTGAGCTGCGTCACCATGAGGGACGTCAGGCCGTACTGCTCCAGCGGCACGTGCTCGCTCAGCCGGCCGGCCGGGATGCCGGACACGTCCGCGTAGACGCTCTTGAGGTACTCCCGCAGGCCGTGCTCGTTCCCGGCGCCGGGACGCTCCTGCGGCGCCGGCGCTTCCTGGACCTCGGCGCGCGACGGCACGGGCTCGTCGCCACGCGTGGGCACCTCGCGGCGCGCGGGCACCTCGCCACGCGCGGGCACCCGGCCGCGGGGGCTCTCGATCCAGTAGGGCTCCGCGGCGAACGGGTACGTCGGCAGCGGCACCCGGGCGCCGGGCACCGGCCAGTACGGCTCCCAGGCCACTTCCTGCCCGGACGTCCACGCCGCCGCGGCCTCCACCTCGGTGGCCGGCGGCTCGCCGGAGGCGGTCCGGGGGCTGTCGGCGACGCCGGTGGTCACCGCGTCGTGGTGCTCCCCGGCGAGGAAGGCGCGCAGGGCAGCACGCAGGCCGTCCACGTCGGTGCAGGTGATCGCGAGCCGGTGGGCCAGGGCGGCGCGGCCCGTCTGGGTGGTGAACGCGATGTCGGCGAGCTCGGGGACCGTCTCCTGGCCGAGGTGGCCGAGCAGGCGGCGGGCCGAGGCGGCGAGCTGGTCCGCGCCGGCCGCCGACAGCAGCACGGCGTGCGGTTCGCCACCGGCGCGAGCAGGGACGTACTTCTCGTGCCGCGCGGGTGAGCGCAGCACCGCGTGCGCGTGCGTGCCGGTCGCCCCGAACGCGTTGACCAGGGCGATGCGCGGCTCGTGCTCCCAGGTGCCGAGCCGGTCGGCGATCTCCACCGCCGTGCCGTCGAGCTCGACCAGCGGGTTCGGGCCGCCGGACACCAGGGTCGGCGCGATCCGTCCATGCCGGATCTGCAGCAGGACCTTGGTGAGCTGCGACATGCCGGACGCCGCCTCCAGGTGGCCGATGTTCGGCTTGACGGTGCCGGCCGCGACGGGTTCCTCGCGCTCGCCGAAGACCTCGGTGAGGGCCTCGACCTCGGCCGCGTCGGCGAGCCCGGCCCCGGCGGCGGCGCATTCGACGTAACAGACGTCCGCGGGGTCCACGCCGGCCCGGTCCAGGGTCTCCCGCATGGACGCGGCCATGGCGCCGGCGCTCGGCGCGGTGAAACGGCCCGCGTGGCCCGCGTGCGCCGTCCAGGTGGCCTCGACGACCCCGTGGACGACGTCACGGTCACGCACGGCGTCGGAGGCCCGGCGCAGCAGCACGGCCCCCGCGCCCTCGCCGACCGTCCAGCCGGGGTTCTCCGCGTCGAAGGCACGGCCCGCGGGGTTCTCGGCGAGCAGGCCGAGCCCGGCGAGCACACCTGTGTGGTAGTCGTCGGCGACGAGGTTGACCCCGCCGACCACGGCCGCGTCGCACTCGCCGCGCCGCAGGCTCTCCGCGGCCAGGTGCAGGGCGGTGAGGGACGACGAGCACGAGGTGTCCACCGCGATGCTCGGGCCGGTGAAGCCGAAGAAGTGGGAGATGCGGTTGGCGGTCTCCGAGGAGGTGGCGGAGACGACGGCGTCGCCGCCCTCGCGCCAGGCGGCGGCCCCGGCGTGCTGGTAGTCGTGCCACATCGCGCCGACGAAGACCCCCACCCGGGGCGCGGCGCGGCGCAGGGACGCGGCGGTGTGGCCGGCGTCCTCCAGGCACTCCCACACGCTGTGCAGCAGCAGCCGCAGTTGCGGGTCGAGCGTCTCGGCCTCGCGCGGCGCGATGTGGAACAGCAGGCTGTCGAACCGGTCGATGTGGTCCAGGTAGCCGCCGGGCACGCCGCCGCCGCGCGGGCCCGCGCCGATCGCGGAGACCCCCTCGGTGAGGTTGCGCCAGAAGCCGTCCAGGTCCTCGGCGCCGGGGTAGCGCCCGGCCAGCCCGATGATCGCGACACCCTCGCGGGGGCGGTCGGCCGCCGGGGCGGCCCGCCCCGTGAACATCGGCGTCTCGCCGGTCCCGGGGGCGCGCATGGCGAACCGCGCGGGGCCGCCGAGGAAGGCCTGGAGGAACCGGTGGCCGTCGTCCAGCGCCAGCCGCTCCCGCAGGGGCGTGAAGGCGACGTCGCCGACGGGGCACAGGCCGATGCCGCACGCCGCCTGGCCGGACATCAGGAGCTGGCCCATGTACCCGGCCTCAAGGGTGAGGTAGCGCAGGCTCTGCTCGGCGTACAGGGGCTCGATGCCCTTGGTCTGGCCGACGAGGTACAGGCTGAAGCCGGCCTGGTCGTACAGCGGGCGGTTGTAGACGAAGTGCAGGGACCTTCCGGGGTCCGGGCGGTCGTCGAGGAGCTGGAGCACGTGCTCGCGGGGGTTGTAGTAGTAGACGCCCTCGGCGATCCCGTCCACCGCGCCGCGCTTCACCTGCACGTAGACCTGCACGGCGTAGGTGTCGCCCGCGGACGGGTACAGGTGCCGCTCGCGCCCGCCGACGGTGGCCTCGCGGAGCAGCCCGAGGAGCTTGCAGAACGAGCGGTACGGGATGCCGCCCGCCGCGAACTCGCGGGTGCTGGCCCGCCAGGCGTAGTGCTCGTCCGCCACCTCCGGCCGGTCCAGGCGGATGACGCTGGCGGTCGGCTCCAGGGGGCGCAGGTTCCAGGCGGCCTCCTTGAAGCGTGCCCGGTCGTCGGGCGAGAAGAACTCGACCTCACCGGGGCCGTCCTGCGGCGCGGGGCGTGCGGCCTGGTCCTCGGCCTGGCCTCCCGCCTCGTCACCGGCCTTGTCACCGGCCTTGTCACCGGCCTTGTCACCGGCCGAGGCGGGGGCCGGCTCGCGCAGCTCCTGGGCCGGCCTTTCGGAGTGCTCCGGCTGAGGGGCCGCCGCCGGCCGGGCGGCGGCCGGCTGGGCGGGCCGGTCGCCGGGGAGGGCGCCGGCCACGACGGCCGCGATGGCGTTGACGGTGGGCTCGTCGAGCAGGGACGAGACCGGCACCCGGCGGCCGTGCTTCTTCCGCAGGGCCTTGGAGACCTGGACCATGGTGAACGACGTCGCGCCCTGGTCCCACAGGTCCGCGCCGGGGTCGATCTCAGGGACCGCCAGCAGGTCGGCGAACAGCGCCGATATCTCCGCGACCAGTTCAGGTGAGGGCTCCGGCCCGGCGGGCCCGGACGTGGCGGCGGGCTCGGGGCCGGCTTCCGGCTCGGAGGGGGTGGGGTCGCCGGTCAGCGGCCAGGGCAGGGCGTCGCGGTCGAGCTTGCCGTTCGAGGTGGCGGGGAAGGTCGTCACGAAAGCGATGTAGTTGGGCACCATGTACGCGGGCAGCGTCTCGGCCGCGTGCCGGCGCAGCTCGGCGACGGACGGCGGCGGGGTGGTCTCGGCGATGACGTAGCCGACGAGCTTCCGCTCGCCCGACTGGTCGTCCCTGGCGAGCACCACGACGTCCCGCACACCCGGGTGGCCGCGCAGCCGGTGCTCGATCTCGCCGAGCTCCACCCGGAAGCCGCGGATCTTCACCTGTGTGTCGGCCCGCCCGAGGAACGTGATCACGCCGTCGGGGAAGTACGCGGCCCGGTCCCCGGTCCGGTACATGCGCTCCCCGTCCACGAACGGGTCGGGCACGAACCGTTCCCGGGTCAGCTCCGGCTGGTTGCGGTACCCGAGGCTGAGGCAGTCACCGGCGATGTAGAGGTCGCCCTCGACGCCCACGGGGCACGGTTCGAGGTCCTCGTCGAGGATGTAGTACCGGGAGTTGTCGATGGGCCTGCCGTACGGGATGCTCCGCCAGTCGGGGTCGATCTCCCCGACCTCGAAGTAGTTGGACCACACGGTGGCCTCGGTGGCCCCGCCGAGGCTGACGACGCGCGCCCGGGGGAACAGGCCGCGCACGGCGTCCGGCAGCGGCAGCGGGGTGTAGTCGCCGCTGAGGAACACCAGGCGCAGGTTCCCGGTGCCGTCGTGCCGGTCGGGGAACAGCGGCGAGAGCTGGTTCAGGGTGGTCGGCGCGGAGTTCCAGAACGTGATCGGCTCGGTGAGCAGGACGTCGAGCAGCAGCTCGGGGTCGCGCTGCTGCTCCTCGTCGGCGATGTACAGCGAGGCGCCGCGCCCGAGCAGGCCGAAGATGTCGAACACCGACAGGTCGAAGCCGAGGGACGTGACGCACAGGCCGACGTCGCCGGAGTCGAAGCCGAAGGTCCGGTTGCACCAGTTCAGCAGGTTGAGCAGCGGGCGGTGCGTCACCTCGACACCTTTGGGCTTGCCGGTGCTGCCCGATGTGAAGATCACGTACGCGAGGTCGTCGACGGAGTTGACCGGCTCGGGGTCGCCGCCGTCCGCGTCGTCCAGGTCGAGGTCCAGCTCGACGGTGCGCACGTCCCCGGGGACCGGCCAGCCCTCCGTCCCCGAGCAGGTCACCACGATGCCGCTGCCCGCGTCGTCCAGCATGACCCGGGCGCGCTCGGCGGGCAGCGTGGGCTCGACCGGCAGGTACGCGCCGCCGGCCTTGAGGATGCCGAACACCGCGGCCACCATGTCGGCGCCCCGGCACAGGCGGATGCCGACGACGGTGCCGGGGGTCACTCCCATGCGCTTGAGCCGCCACGCGATGGTGTTGGCCTTGTGGTTGAGCTCGCCGTAGGTGGTGGTGCCGCCGCGGGTGCGCAGGGCCACGGCGCCGGGGCGGGTGCGTGCCTGCTCCTCGAACAGCAGGTGGGCGGGGCGCCGCTCGGGGACCTCGCGGGCGGTGTCGTTCCAGGTGTAGAGGATGGTGTCGCGGTCGGCGTGCCGCTCGGTGCTCTGCCGCAGGGCCCGCTCGAACGCGGCGAACAGCTCCTCCAGGCGGCCGTCGGGGAAGCCGGCCTCCACCGCGTCCCAGAAGTACCGCAGGTGCCCGCCCTCCCGCACGATGATGCAGTCGAGGGCGACGTCGGGGGTGTAGGTCATCCACGGCCCGAGCTCGACGCCGTCGGGGAGCGGGTGCTCGTCCAGGTTCAGCGTGCTGGTGTAGACGACGGGGAACCCGTAGGAACGGGTGCGGCGCTCCTTCATGGTGATGCCGCGCAGCGCGGCGAGGCCTTCGAGGGTGCCGTGGGCGGCGTCGGCGTCGATCTGGCGGCGGTACGCGGCGGCCGCCGCCTCGGGTGTGCCGGGGGTGGTGACCCAGCTCAGCGCGGTGAACTCGCCGGGGCGGTGGCGTTCCGACTCCTCGGTCCAGCGGACGACGGCGACCGTGAACGGGTCGGTGAACCGGCCGGACAGGGCGCCGGTGAGCGCGGCCAGGATCACCTCGTCGGGCAGCCCGGCACCGGGGCGCTCCTCCAGGCTGCCGCTCAGCCGTACGCGCGGGGTGGGCGGGGACGCGAGCGGCGGGCCGGGAGGCATGCCGTCGAAGCGGTGCGCCCAGTAGTCCTTGTCGCCGGCGGGGGTGTGCTCGCCGGCGGGCGCCGCCTCACGGACGGCGGCCTCGGGGTCGGCGTAGAGGCGGAACAGGTCGCGCAGCACGACGTGGATGCTCCGGCCGTCGAGCACGGACAGGTCGATGGCGACGTGCGCCATGCCGTCGCGGCTCACCCGCAGGTCCCACTGCGGCCAGCGGCCGAGGGGGAAGGCGGACGCGGCCATGTCGTCGGGGCGGACGGCGTCCACCACGGGCACGGTCCAGGTACGCGGGGCGCGCGGGCGGGTGCGCAGGCGGCCGTCGTGGGTGACCTCGGAGCGCAGGGCGTCGTGGGCGGCGACGAGGCGCGTCCAGGCGGCCGACAGGCGGTCCACGTCCAGGTCGCGGACGTGGAAGCTGTGGTAGACCTGGCAGCCGTCGTAGTCGCAGGAGCCGTTGGCCCGGGGGACGTAGTAGGCCTTCTGCAGCTCGTTCAGCGGGCGTTCCACGGCGTCGCCGTCGGCGGCGAGGGCACGCAGGGAGTTGAGGAACGCGGCGTACGCGACGTCGAGGGCGCCGGGGGTGAAGCGGCCCGGGGTGACGTCCCAGCGGAAACGCAGGGCCCCGTCGTGCTCCCACATCTGGTGGTCGAGGGCGACGCCCGAGGTGCGGCTGAGGGCGTAGGTCACGGGCGGGACGGCGTCGTCCTGGGGGGCGTCGAGCAGGCTGGTGAACACCACGGGCAGGGGGCCGTTCGCGCGCAGCTCGCGCATGACGGTCACGCCGGACACCGAGGCGTGGCCGAGGTCGCTCCACAGGCGGTGGTGGACGTCGCGGATCGCCTCGTCGAGCGGCTCCCCGCGGGTGTCCTCGGCGACGAACACCGCGGTGGAGGTGAACGGACCGGCGATCTCGTCCACCTCGCGGGGCAGCCAGGCGCGGGCCGTGGTGGTGAGGGCGAGGGAGAAATCGCCGTCGCCGGCGAGCGCCTCGGCGAACAGCGTGAGCACCAGGGACGTCGGGGAGACGTCCAGGCCGGTGGCGACGCGGCGCAGGGAACGCCACTCGTCCGGTGTGAGCTCCCCGGTCATCGCGATGCGCTCCACGCCGTCCGGTTCGCCGGACGCGGCGCGCGGGCCGGGCGGCATGTCCCGCAGGCGGTCCTTCCAGTAGTCGAGGTCCCTGCGGGCACCCGGGCCCTGGCCGTACTCGTCCAGGGCGATGACGCAGTCGCGGGCGGAGACGGCGGCGGGGGTGAGTTCGCGGGCCGGGTCGCGGTAGCAGCGCCACCAGTCGCGCAGGAGGATGTCCAGGCCGCGGCCGTCGGTGACGCTCGCGTCGACACCGAGGTGCACGGTGCCGGGGCGGGTGACCTCGACCGAGAACGGGGGCCAGACGCCGGGCTCGTACACGTGGCGGGTGAGGCGGTCCCTGACCTGCTCCGGGGGGCCGTCGTGGACCGGCATGGACCACTCGGGGGCCTGTTCGAGCACACGCTGGGTGCCGTCCTCGCCGATGACGAGGCGCAGGGCGTCGTGGTGGTCCACGACGCGGCGCCAGGCCGTCTCGAGGCGGGCGGTGTCGAGGTCCGGCACCTCGAACTCGCGGTACACGTGGCAGCCGACCGGGTCCTCGGTCAGGTCCTCGTCCTGGCCGAGCACGTAGGCCTGCTGGATCGGGGTGAGCGGGAACGGCGCGAAACGGTCGCCGGGGCGCGGCGTGACCGCCGGCCCGGCCGGCCCGGCGTCGCCCGCCGGGGTGCCCATCTCGTCCGCGACGCGCTCCGCCAGATCGGCCGCGGTGACGCACTCACCGAGCCGCTCCACCGGGAGGTCCAGCGAGAACACCCGCTGGATCTCGAACCACACCCGTACAGCGGAGATCGAGTCCAGCCCGTGGTCCCTGAGGACCGAGCCAGGGGTCAGCTCGCCCTCGCCCGGCAGCACATCATCGAGCAACCGGATGACCGTCTCAATGACACTCTCGTTCGACACCATGGTCCTCCTCCCGTCAACCGACGCTAATGACGCGGCCGGGACATGCCTGCTCAAGACTGAGCAGTCACCCGTGACCGCGCCTCGCTAGCTTCAGGGCATGTCGAAGGCATGGATCGCCGGAGGAGCCCTCCGCGAGGACGCCGAGGTACGTCTTTTCTGCTTCGCCCACGCGGGCGGCGGCGCCGCCCTGTTCCGCCGGTGGGAGGACCACCTGTCCCCGTCGGTGGCCGTGTGCCCCGTCGTCCTCCCCGGCCGCGAGAGCCGCCTGCGCGAGACCCCGTACAACCGCATGGCCGACCTCGTCCCCGCCCTCACCGACGCCCTGGCCCCCCACACCGGCCGCCCCTACGCGTTGTTCGGCCACAGCATGGGCGCCGCCGTCGCCTGGGAGGTCGCCCGCGCCCTGAAGGCCCGCCACGCGGAAGCCCGCGCCTCGGGCGGCGCGGGAGACGGCGGGGACCCGGCGAGCTCACCCGGGGAGCCCTTGATCCTCTTCGTCTCCGGCCGCCGCGCCCCCCGGCTCCCGGCCACCCGCCGCCGCTTCAGCGACCTCACCGACGACGACCTGCTCGCCGAGCTGGCCACCCTGAACGGCACCCCCTCAGCCGTGATGGACCAGCGCGGCCTCCTTGAGGTCTTCCTCCCCACCCTGCGCGCCGACTTCGAGCTGAACGAGCGTTACTCGCCCCTCGACGCCCCCGGCCTGACCTGCCCCGTCTCCGCTCTCCACGGCGACGCCGACCCCGAGGTGGACGCCGACGAGATAACCGCCTGGCGCGGCGCCACCGCGGGCGGCTTCACCCTCCGCGTCTTCCCCGGCGACCACTTCTACCTGAAGGGCCCCCGCCGCGAGGTCCTCGACGCCGTCCAGGACGACCTGGACCGCGTGTTGCTGACCCCCTTCGTCCACTGACCCCTGGTACCGCACCGGCCTCTCAGCGGGAGGTGAGGTGGCGCAGGCGGGAGTCCAGGACCTCGGCGGCGCCGGTCATCAGGTGGTCGGCGATCAGATCGACGTGGCGGTCGCGCCAGTCCTCCAGGCCGATCGTCCTGGCGTAGTGGTTGAAGGACCCCATCGCGGGGCCGCAGTGGACCTGGTAGTCGACGCGGCGGCCGGGGGTGCCGGCCAGGGCCAGGCGGATGGAGTTGACGAAGTACCAGCGGAAGACGAGGGCCATCTTGTGGCGGGGGTTGGACTCGGCTCTCGACAGCTCGCCGGGCTTCCGGGCGGCCAGGTAGGCGGCGGTCTCGTCCCAGACCTCGGTGAAGGAGCGGCGGAAGTACTTGTCCTGGACGGTGCGGGCGGTCGCGCCGTCGAGGTCGTCCAGTGCCGCGTGCTGCCGGTAGAGCTGGTAGAGCTTGTTGCCGCGGGCGGGGAACAGGGTGCCCTTTCTCGCCACCTGCACACGGGCACCCAGCTCGAACATGTCGCCGGCGGGGGCGTACGTGGTGTCCTGGACGTCCAGGCCGGCCAGCATGTCCTTGACCTCGCCGGACGTGCCCGCCTCCACGGAGCACTGGTTCACCGAGCCGGTGACCACGAAGTCGGCGCCGAGGACGAACGCCGCCGCGACCGCCTCGGGGGCGCCGAGGCCCCCGGAGGCACCCACGCGGATGGGCTTGGCGTACCCGTGGCGGGTGTTCTCCCGGTCGCGCAGGCTCACCATGGCGGGCATCAGGCCGTACGGGGAACGGCCGTCGGTGTGGCCGGCGGAGTCGGCCTCCACGCAGATGTCCTCGCTGACGGGGAGGCTCGCGGCGGCGTCGGCCTCGTCGGGGGTCAGTTCGCCGCGGCCGACCAGGCGGCGCAGCAGCGGCTCGGGGGGTGGGGCCATGAAGGCGGTCGCGACCTCGGGGCGTGAGACCTTCGCGAGGACGTGCCGTACGGCCACCGGCCGGCCGGACGGGTCGCGGTGCGCGCCGGTGAAGCGGTACCGCACCAGGGCGGGGGTGACGTGCGGGTACGCGGCGGCCTCGACGTGGCGGACGTCGTGCTTGAGGTACAGCTCGACGGTGTCGCGTTCGAGGCCGTCCTCGTCGAAGCCGTACAGCAGGTTCATGCCGAAGCCCTCCCCCGTGCCCAGCCCCCGCTTGACGGTCTCGATCGCGTCCTCGATCTCGGCGAGCGTGAGCCCCCCGGCGCCGAAGAAGCCCATCAGCCCGGCCTTGCCCATCCTGATGACCAGGTCGGTGGACGCGATGCCCTTGAACATCGACCCGGCCAGGTAGGCGTGCCGCAGCCCGTAGTCCTCCCGGAACTCCCGGGACCCGAGGTTCGCGGCGAGGTCCGTGGACGCGGCCACGGCGGGAGCGGGCTTCTCCTCCGGGGGGACGGGGTACTTGCGCGTCACCTCCCACAACTTCGTCAGCACGTCCCCCGGGCCGATCTCCTCGAGCCGGTCGACGCCCTGCCGCATCAGATACCGCATCCCGTCCAGCCACCGCACGGGGCTGTCGATCTGCCTGCGCAACGACTCGGCGATCGACCCGCCGCCGTGCGGCCGGCCCGTGACGTTGGAGATGACCGGGATCCGCGGGTCCGCGTACTCCACCGACTCCAGCGTCTCCCGGAAGGCCTCCGCCGCGTCCCTCATGTACCGCGAGTGGAACGCCGTGCGGACGTTGAGCGGCACGCACTTGCCCCCGGCCTCCGTGACGGCCTGGCTCGCCGCCTGGATCTCCTCCTTGGGGCCCGCGATGACCACCTGCTCGGGCGAGTTGTCGTTGGCGACGTCGACCCCGGTGCCGGCCAGCAGGTCCTCCAGCCGCTCCCTGGGCATCCCGAGGACGGCGCTCATCGTGCCGCCGCTCGCCTCCCCCATCAGTTCGCCGCGGCGGCGCACCAGCCGCAGGCCGGTCTCGAAGTCGAAGCAGCCGGCCGCGAAGAGGGCCGCGTACTCGCCCAGGCTGTGGCCGGCCAGGTAGTCGGGGCGGTCGCCGTCCTCACACCGGGTCAGGTAGGTGAGCGCGTCCACCGTGTACAGCGCCGGCTGGACGTACCGGGTGTCGCGCAGGCGCCGTACGTCGCGGCACAGCTCGGCGACCGAGTAGCCGAGGATCTCGTCGGCGCGGGCGCACAGATCGGGGTGGCGTTCCAGCACCCCGTCCCCCATGCCACGGCGATGGGAACCCTGCCCGGGGAAGACCCAGACGACAGACATCGGCAGCGATCCTTTCTAGCGCTCCCAGGGGAAACGCTTGTGCGTCGCGTAGTCGGTGAGCCGCCGCCGCACCTCGGGGGTGGACATCAGGCGGCTGAACTCCTTGACCGCGGTCGCCTCGACCTCGTCGGAGAGGATCCACATCTCCCGGAAGTAGCCCTTCATGTCCCCGATGATCGACTCGTCCAGTTTGGTGAGCCGGTACGCGAGCCGGTTGACGAGCGCACGCGGGTCGTCGGCCACCGCGTCCACCAGGTGGAACCGTTCGGCCTCGGCCGCGTCCACCGGCTGGGTGCTGAACGTCATCGTGTACGCCTTCTGGAAACCGGTGCGCCGGATCAGGAAGGGCAGCACGCAGCACGGCAGCAGCCCCCACAGGGCTTCGGGCAGGCTGAACGTGCTGCGTGCGCTGGCGTACACGAAGTCGCTCGCGGCGGCCAGCCCGACGCCGCCGCCGGCGACGCGGCCGTCCACCCGGGCGACCACGGCACGCGGCGTGGTGGTGAAGCGTTTGAGCAGGCCGAAGAACGCCGTGCCGCCGTCGGAGGCGTCCTCGTTCGCGGCGCCCTCCAGGTTCAGGCCGGTGCAGAAGACGCCGTCGCCGCCCTCGAGGACGAGGATGCGGCAGTCGGGGGTGGCCTCGGCCTGGTCCAGGGCGTCGTGGATCTCGGTGATGGCGTCCGCGTCGATGGTGGGGCGGATCCTCAGTCGCAGTGTGGTGGCCATGGCGGTCAGCTCCACCGGTACTCGCGGTGGAATTCCGCGATGCGGTCGAGGACGAGCAGCCCGCGGCCCTCGAACTTGTCCTCGAACAGGTCGGCGTACGGCTTGGGGTCGAACACCGCGTCACGCACCCCGAAGACCCGGTCGGCGCTCAGATCGGTGATCATGTCGAGGTCGTCCACGGTGATCTCGCGCCGGTCCTCCAGCGCCTTCCCGATGTCCACGGCGGGCCGCGCGCCGGCGGGCACGACGCCGCTGTAGAACTCCGACGCGCAGCCGGAGCCGTAGGAGAACAGCCCGACGCGCCGCGGCTCGGCGAAGTCCCCGTGATCGAGGAGGGAGCACAGCGCGAGGTACAGCGCGGCGGAGAACGTGTTGCCCACCCGCATCCCGTACGTCAGCGACGGGACGACCCGGGAGGTGAAGTCGGCCTCGATCTCGCGGGGGCCGAACCCCTTCTGCTTGCGCAGCAGCATGCGGTGCGCACCTTTGACCATGCCGGCGAACGGCGTGTGCATGGCGAGGTAGGCGAAGGTGTCCACGATGTCGGCCCCGGCCACCCGCTTCCGGTACGCGGCGAAGCTCTCCTCGACGCACCGCATGTACGCCAGCAGCGACAGGTCCGGGTCCACCGAGTCCATGTCGTGCCGGGGGCGCAGCGTGTCCATCACCTCGAAGGTGTGGAACCCGCTGGCGCCCCGGTCCAGTTCCAGCACCCCGGCCTGGCCGCCGACCAGCATCGCGACCGCCCCCGCGCCCTCCGACGGCTCCCAGTACGAGGCCTTGACGGTGGCGCTGGCCGCGTCGGTCGCGACGGCCAGCGCCTTGACGCCCGGCACCGGGTTCGCCGCGACCATGCCGGCGGCGGTCTGCAGGGCCGCCGTGCCGCCGTAGCAGGCGTGTTTCACCTCGAAGGAGCGGCAGTTGGGGCTCAGGCCGAGGTGGTGGTGGATGTAGGTGCTGATCGGTTTGCCGAAGTCGAGGCCCGACTCGGTGCCCACGACGAGCACCTCGATGCGCTCGCGCTCGGCCGGGTCGAGGGCGTCGACGAGGGGCCTGGCGGCGTTGACGGCGTTGGTGACCGGGTCCTCGCACGGCAGGTTGACCGATCGCCGCTCCATCATGAGGTTCGCGAAGCGGCTCATGTCCAGGCCGCGGGCCTGGAACATCCCGCGCACGTCCAGGAACGCCCGGCCCACGTAGGCGCCGATCGCCTCGATTCCCAGCGCCATGGTGTCACCGCCGGTCGGCGAGATGCGGCACCATCACCGTGTCGTTGATGCTGGTGGGCACGAACAGCCGGTCCCACTTGCCGCCGCCCTTGGCCTCGGGCACCCGCTCGGCGTCGTAGACCTCCTTCTCCATGCCCTCGCTGCGGTCGACCTCCTGGACCAGCCGGTAGTCCTCGAGCTGCCGCAGGTGGATCAGGCAGTGGATGCGGTCCTGCTGTCCCCACGTCTGCTCGTAGATGAACGCCGTGGCCTGCCCCGGGAGGGCGTTGTTGATGTGGTTGGACCAGTCGTAGAGGAACTGCCGCCCCTCCTCGCGGAACTCGTACCTGACGTCCCCCGTGCGCAGGATGATCGCCCCGGCGTTCGCCGAGTTGAGCTGCTGGTCCGGCGGCTGCGACGTCTGGTGCACCGCCGGCGGCACGAACGACTCGCGCCTCTCCCGCGGATCACTCGGCTGCTCCTCGTGCCCCACGTTCGCGAACCCGTGCTGCGGACACATGATCGTCTCGCGCAGGCTCCCGTAGATGAACATCTTCTCCCAGTTCCCGCCGCCCTTCTTGGGCAGCCGGTCCCGCTGCGCGATGTCCTGGAACGCCGCGTCGTGGTCGACCATCTCCAGCAGCCTGCTGTACAGCTCCGGCGACTTCATGTGCACGAACCAGTGCACCCGGTCCTTGACCCCGAACACCTCTTCGTACAGGAAGGTCGTCGCGACCCCCACCTGAGCCCGGTTCATGTAGTTCACCAGCTCGACACTGAAGTCCCGCCCCTCCTGCGCCATCTCGTACTCGAGCATCCCGACCCGATGAATGATCAGCCCCGCGTTCCCCGAATGCAGCAACTGCTCGGCCGGCAACGTCGTCTGACGCTGCGCCGACCTCTCCGCCCCCCACACTCCCGTCTCGCTCATGACTCCCTCTCCCAGATTCGGCTTCCTCCCCCGAATGTCACCCAACCGCCACCGCACGTCCGCTCAATCTTGAGCAGCCCCGGCGGCGCGTCCGGGAGTTTCAGGAGCGCCGAGGGCGAGGCGGCGCTGTTCCTCCTCGACGACGCGGTGGGCGAGGGACTGTTCGGAGATGTCCACCGCGTCGGATGTGGAGTCGGCGAGGTCGCTGCGGCGGGCGTAGGCGTCGAAGAGTTCTGATTTGCCGGCCAGGATGGTGAGCATGCGCTGGTCCACCGCGTCCACCGAGAGGAGGCGGTGGACCTGGACGGTGCGGACCTGGCCCATGCGGTGGGCGCGGGCCACGGCCTGGGATTCCATGGTGGGTTTGACCTGGGGTTCGCACATGATGACGACGGAGGCGGCCTGGAGGTTGATGCCGGTGCCTCCGGCTTGGATCTGGCTGAGCAGGATGGCGTGGCCGGAGGTGCGGGAGAACTCGTCCACCAGTTCCTGGCGGCGCGGCGGGGGGAGGGCGCCGGAGATCGGGCCGCGTGCCCGGCCGTCCAGGGCTGTGCCGACGGTGGCGAGTACGTCGCGGAAGTAGGAGTAGACGACCACCTTGAGGTGGTTGGCCCGGGCGTCCTCCACCAGTTCCAGCAGTCGTTTCAGCTTGGCGGAGGTGGCGGGTTCGGCGTAGGCGGCGCGGCGCATCGCCATGAAGTTGCCCGCGGCGACCGCCTCGCGGTAGGCGGCGAAGTCGGCGCCGCTGAACTCGACCCACTCGTCGACGTCGACGCGGCCGGGGAGCTCCCTGAGCACGTCCTGCTGGTTGCGCCGCAGGTAGACGGGGGCGACCGCTTTACGGAACACCTTCGCGCCTGCGGCGAGGTCGCCGCCGCGCAGGGTGTCGGTCATGTCGGGGCGCAGGTAGGAGACCAGGGTGCGGAACTCCTCCACGCGGTTCTCCATGGGGGTGCCGGTCAGGAAGAGCACACGTTCGGTCCTCTCACACCACCCGGCCACCGCCTGGGCACGTCTGGTCCGGGGGTTCTTGACGTAGTGCGCCTCGTCCACGACGAGCAGACCGATCTCGACGCCGGGCGGCACGTGCAGGCGGTTCAAGCTGTCCATCGTCACCACCGCGACGCCGCCCCGCCGCAGCCACTCCTCCCGCGCCAGGTCGCGGCCCGGACCGTGGATCGGGTAGGCGGCGAGTGTGCTGCGGCCCTCGATCTCCCGCACCCAGTTGATCAGCACGCTCGCCGGGCACACCACCAGGAAGTGCGTCGCCCCCCGCGCCTTGAGGTGGGCGAGCACCGCGATGGCCTCGATCGACTTCCCGAGGCCCATCTCGTCCCCGATGATCACCCGCCCCTGCGCGAGCGCGAACCGCGCCCCGAACGCCTGATACCCCCGCAGCGACACCCTGCGCTCGGTGTCGTCGAGCGCCTGCGCGTTGACCTTCGTGAGCAGGTCGTCGGGCAGCACCCCCCGCCCGCTCTCGACGGGCTCCCCCGCCACCTCGGCCAGCAGGCTGTAGTACTCCGCGCCGCGGAACTCGAAGTCCGCCCACGCCTCGAACGCCGGCACCGGGGGCCGCAGCAGGTCGGCGGTGACCTGCGCCAGCAGCAGCCGTGTCTCCCGGGAGTCCTCCAGCAGCCGCGCGATCTGCCCCACCGCCGCGTGCGCACGCTCACGCCTGCCGGTGTCCGCGAAGAACATGCGCACCCTGCTGCGGGCCGGCCGCGCCTCGCCGAGCAGCCCTTCGAGCCGCGAGACGAGGCCCCGGGCCACCTCCAGGGCACGCGGCAGCTCCGGCCCGGCGTCCACCAACCGCCGCAGCGCCACCACCAGTTCCCCGCTGAGCGGGTCCTGCCGCTCGACGTCGATCCGGATCCCGACCGCCTGCTCCACCGCCCGCGCGATCTGGCCCGCCGCCGCCTGCACCTGCCGTACCGTCTGCGCCCCCACCCCCGGCAGCAGCTGCAACTGGTAGGCGGAGGCGTCCAGCACGTCGAGAACGGTCGCGTACCCGTTCCGTTCCAGCACCCCGACCCGCAGCCGCCCGTCCGTGACGTCGTTGATCCGCCCGACGGGAATGGCCCCGAGCTCTCCCCGCGCGGCCTCCCGCCGCACCGCCCCGAGCGCCTCCACGACCGCTCCGCGCACCACCCCGTACTCGTCCAGCACCTCCCGCGCGTCGGCGAGCAGCGCCTCCGCACCCGCGCAGAGCGCCCTGGCCTCCCTGCCCACGAGCCGCCGCCCTTCCACCGCGTCCACCTCCGTTGCCGCCGTACCACTGCCCTGAGCGACAGGTTCTTCGCACGGTATCGGGGGACCCGTCCCCGGCGTACGCGGAAGCTACAGGTAGCGCAGCCACAGGTACGGCGCGACCAGCGCGACGGTGACCACGGTGACGACCAGGCCGTACTTCGTGAAGCGCCAGAAGGAGATCGGGGTGCCGTTGCGTGCGGCTATGCCGATGACCACGACGTTGGCGGCGGCGCCCACGGCGGTGGCGTTGCCGCCGAGGTCGGCGCCGAAAGCCAGGCTCCACCACAGCACCTGGCCGGGACCCGGGCCGCCGGCGGCCTGGACCATCTGCTCGACGATCGGGCTCATGGTGGCCACGTAGGGGATGTTGTCCACGATCGCCGACAGTGCCGCCGAGGCACCGAGCAGCGCCATGCTCGCCAGGCCGAGCTGCCCGGAGGTCGCCTCGACCGCCAGGCTCGCCACCTGGCCGATCACCCCGGTCTCGACGAGGGCGCCGACCATGACGAACAGGCCCATGAAGAACACCAGCGTGGGCCACTCCACCGCGGCGATGGCCTGCTCGGTGGTCACCCTGGTCGCGGCGACGAGGACCCCGGCGCCGAGGATCGCCACCACCGACGGCTCGTAGTGCAGCACCGGGTGCAGCACGAACGCGGCCATCACGACGGCGAGCACCGCCAGGCTCTGCCACAACAACGAGCGGTCGGCGATCGCCTCACGTTCGTTCAACCGCATGATCTGCGCGGCCCGCTCGGGGTCGTAGACGAACCAGCGGCGGAACAGGACGCGGCACAGTCCGGTGAACACGACCATCAGCACGATCACCATCGGCGCCATGTGCACGAGGAAGTCGTTGAACGACAGGCCGCCCCGGCTGGCGATGATGATGTTGGGCGGGTCGCCGACCAGGGTCGCGGCACCGCCGATGTTGGACGCCATGGCCTCGGCGATCAGGTACGGCACGGGTGACAGGGCCAGCCGTTCGCACACCAGGAACGTCACCGGCGCGACCAGCAGCACCGTGGTCACGTTGTCCAGCATGGCGGACGCCAGCGCGGTGATGACCACGAGCAGCACCATCAGCCGGTACGGCCGGCCGCGCGCCCGTTTGGCCGCCCAGATCGCCAGGTACTCGAACAGGCCGGTCTGCTTCAGCACCCCGACGATCACCATCATGCCGAGCAGCAGGAAGATGACGTTCCAGTCGACGCCGGTGCTCTCGGAGAAGAACGCCGCGCCCGCGTCGCTGGCGTGGATCAGCAGCATGAGGCCGGCGCCGCCGAGCGCGGCGGCGACCCGGTGGACACGTTCGGTCGCGATCAGCGCGTACGCACCGAGGAAGACGGCGACCGTCACCCAGGCGAGGACGCTCACTGGGCCAGCAACCCGTCCAGCAGGACCTTCAGGGTGACCGCGCCGAGCAATCGCCGCTCGTCGACCACCGCGACGAGCGGGCTGTGCGTGCGGGCCATCAACGCGGCCATCTCCAGCGCCGTGGCGTCGGGGTCGGTGACCGGGAGCTCCCGGGGGCGCCCGGGCAGCACGTCGCGTACGGCCCGCCCGGCCAGCGAGGACAGCAGGGCGTCGGCGTGCGCCTCGTCGACCACCCGCGCGAGCGCCGGGTCGTCCTGGCAGTACCGGGGCACGGCGAGTCGCAGCACCTGGGTGCCGGGCAGGATGCTGGCCGGCAGTCCCTCGTCGTCGACGACGATCAGGCCCGGCAGGTCGTGGTCCGCGAGCAGCCGCGCCGCGTCGATGACCGATGTGCCGGGTGTCACGGTGGGGAACGGGGTGAGCAGATCACGAGCTCGCATGAGGCGGCCTTTCCCAAAGGTCGGCTGAGGACTCGCCGACTAGACTTCCCGGCAAACCCTGCCACGACCGCACCGAGAAGGCCGACCTGTCCCACGGCGACTTCCTGTGCCGGTCCCTGCTGCTCTCCCCTCCCGACGGCGCGCGTATCGTGAAGGAGGAGAAGTTCGGCCCCACCGCGCTCGCCTTCACGGACATCCACGCCGTCGGATCCCCCTCCTGTGCTACCACCGCCGACGAGACCCAAGGAGGGCGTGGTGGCCGGCAACAGGGCAGTGACGTACATAGGGCCGGGCAAGGTCGAGGTGCGCGCCATCGGCTTCCCGGAGCTGATGCTGAGGGACGGCCCCGGGGTGCACCCGGCGAACGTCGGGCGCAGGTGCGAGCACGGGGTCGTCCTCAAGGTCGTGGCGAGCAACATCTGCGGCTCGGACCAGCACATGGTGCGCGGCCGCACCACCGCGCCGCCCGGGCTGGTGCTCGGGCACGAGATCACCGGTGAGGTGGTCGAGCGCGGCCGGGACGTCGAGTTCATCAAGCCGAGCGACCTGTGCTCGGTCCCGTTCAACATCGCGTGCGGCGCTGCCGCATGTGCAAGGAGGGCCACACCGGGGTGTGCCTGAACGTCAACCCCGACCGCCCCGGCTCCGCGTACGGCTACGTGGACATGGGCGGCTGGGTCGGCGGCCAGGCCGAGTACGTCATGGTCCCGTACGCCGACTGGAACCTGCTGAGGTTCCCCGACCGCGACCAGGCCATGGAGAAGATCCTCGACCTGACGATGTTGTCCGACATTTTCCCCACCGGCTACCACGGCGCCGTGACCGCCGGCGTCACCTCCGGCTCCACCGTCTACGTGGCAGGCGCCGGCCCGGTGGGCCTGGCGGCCGCCCACGCCGCCCAGTTCCTCCGCGCCTCGGTGGTGATCGTCGGCGACCTCAACAGGGACCGCCTGGCCCAGGCCCGCAGCTTCGGCTGCGAGATCGCCGACCTGACACTGGATGCCTCCCTGCCCGACCAGATCGAGCAGATCCTCGGCGTCCCCGAAGTGGACGCCGCGGTCGACGCCGTGGGCTACGAGGCCCGCGGCCACGGCACCGGCGCCGAGGAGGCCCCCGCGACCGTACTCAACTCCACCATGGAGATCACCCGCGCCGCCGGCCGCATCGGCATCCCCGGCCTCTACATCACCGGCGACCCCGGCGCCGCGGACGAAGCCGCCAAACAGGGCTCCCTGTCCATCCGCATCGTCCAGGGCTGGGCCAAGTCCCACACCTTCACCACCGGCCAGTGCCCCGTCATGCGCTACCACCACGCCCTGATGAACGCCATCCTGCACGACAGGGTCCACATCGCCGAAGCCGTCAACGCGACACCCATCCCGCTGGACGAGGCCCCGCGGCTACGCCGACTTCGACCGCGGCGTCGCCCGCAAGTTCGTCCTCGACCCGCACGGCCTGCTGACGGGGTGACTCTCAGCCGCGGTCGACGCCGGTCATGCCGTAGCCGGGGTCCGGTTGGGGCAGGACCGGTAGCCGCCGTCGAGGCACGTCCGGCAGAAGCGGCTCGGCACGGGGATCTCCACGGTCACCTGTCACCGGGCCGCGGGCGCGTTCGCCCACTTCCTCGATGACGCCGACCGGCTCGTGGCCGGGCACCAGCGGTCGCCGTCCGCGACACGGTGGTAGCCCCGGTGCACCTCCACGTCGCTGCCGCAGACGCGGTCGGCCTCCACGCGGAGCAGGCCCTCGTCCGGCCCGATCACCAGTCGCGGGAACTCCCCAATCTCGATGCGCCGCAGGGCGACCTGCACGGCCGTGCGTACTTTGTCCGCCATGGATCACCAGTCTGACGCCGCCGGCGGGCCCTGACGACACGACTTCCGTGAGGCGGAAGTCGTGTCGACCGTCCCGGCCGCCGGTCGTCATAGTCGGGTCCCATTCCGACCAGGAGGGGACCTTCCGTGACCACCCTCGGTTTCGTCCGGCCCGAGGACAGGGACGCCGTCACCGCGATGTTGCATGCGCACCTCGCGGGGCTGCCCGCCCGCTCCCCGTTCTACGCCCGCCTGTTCGCCGAGCACGGCGTCGACCCGAGGGCGTCGCCGGGCTGGACGACCTGTGCGGCCTGCCCTTCACCACCAAGCAGATATTGCGCACTCGCAGGCCTCGGCGGCGTACGCGATCGGCAGCACCGTCGCCGGCGGAGCACCCCGGTGTTCCCGCGCTGTACTCCGCCTACGGCTCCTCGACGTCCGTCGCCCTGTTCCTCACCATGCCGGACCTGGTCAGTCTCGCGGCCCGTGCTCGGCGTCCGGCGGGCTGTGACGGCACGGGAGACCGAGAGCCCGGCGTCCTGGCCGTGGCGCGGGAGTCAGTAGAGCGTGCCGCACCGCACCGCGCGGGCCGACCCCTGAGCCGCGCCCGCCCGGTGATCACAGATCGGTGGTCACGCCATTCGGGGATCGATAAGGTGAGGGTCCCGCGTCCGCCGTACGACGATGACAGGGACAAGCCGGTGTCAGGAACAGGCCGCGACTGAAGCTGGACCAAGCTCCAGGAGGACAACGTGCCGCCCAAGGCCGACACCTCGAAGCCGAGTATCGCCCGCGTCTCCGACTACTTTCTGGGTGGCAAGGACAACGTCGCCGTCGATCGGGAGATCGCGGAGATGGTCTTCAAGATCACCCCGGACGCGCAGAAGGTGGGCCTCGCCAACCGCGGGGTCCTCCGCCGGGTGATCTCACCTCAGCGCCGAGGCGGGCATCAAGCAATTCCCGGACATCGGCTCTGGCCTGCCCACCCAGGGCAACGTGCACGAGGTCGCGCAGGGCATCGCCCCAAAGGCGCGCGTCGTCCATGTCGACAACGATCCCATCGTGCTGGCGCGGGCGGGCCCTGCTCGCCACCAGCACCACGACCACGGTCATCCAGGCCGACCTGCGTGAACCCGAGAGGATCCTCGCGAACCCCTCGCTCCATGCCCTCATCAACAGGGACGAGCCCGTCGCCCTGCTGCTCTTCACGATTCTCCACCACCTCAACAACCACGAGGACCCGGCAGGCACCGCGTCCCGCTTCCGCGTCCAGCTCGCCGCCGGGGAGCTACCAGGCGATCTCCCACATCCACAACCCCGGCGCGGCGCACCCCGAGGTCGCCATAGAGGTCCTCGCGAGCGAGAAGATCTGCGACGAGAAACTCGGCACCGGCCGCTGGCGCACGCGCGACGAGATCCTGGCCTACTTCGGCGACCTCGACCTCCTCGTCCCCGGCCTGGTCCCCTGGCCGAGTGTCGCCCCGACCCGTCCGATCTCATCCACCAGCACTCCACGTACCACACCCATCGTTGGCAGCCTCGCCCGCAAGTCCTTGCCCCCCACATGCAGAAGGGGGTCCGTGTTCCACCGGGTACGGGAATTGCTGCGCCGCGGCAGGTCCAGCAGGTCGACGACCCGGCCAAGCTCGACCGTGCCGTCGATCTGCCGCGCCAAGGCGCTCCGTGGGCAGCCCCCCGCCCATCCGGCGCAGGCGGTGTACCTCTCCGAACTCGGCACCGCGCTGCTCACCCGCTACGACCGTTCCGGCGCCGAGGCCGACCTGGACGAGGCGGTCGCCACGCTCCGGCTGGCCGCCTCCACCGTCACCCACCGCTCCCATTGGCTGGAGTACGCGGGCAACGTTGGCACGGTCCTGCGCACCCGGTTCGAGCGGCGGGGATACCTGGCCGACCTCAACGAGGCCGTCCACACCGCGACGGGTCCTGAGCCGGAGGAGGCGGTGACTCTGGCGCAGGCCGCTGCAGGTGCTTCCCCGACCGGCCGCCCAGACCCTGCCCGCATCCTCGACGACCTCGCTGCCACACCCTGGCTGCGTTTCGCCCGATCCGGGAACCATGACGACCTGACCGGTGCCCTCACCGCCTCCCGCGACTCGGTCGCCGCCACGCCCGACGGCCACCCGGTGCTGGCCGTCCGTCCGTTCCAGTGGGAACTGTCGCTGCGTACCCGGTTCGAACAGACGGGCGCCGGCGCCCCGGACTCCCGCCTGCGGGCTGCCCGCGCCGCCGGCGGCCTGAACGCCCACCTGGCCGACGACTGGCCCTGCGCGGCCGACGCCTACCGCCAGGCCGTCGCCCTCGTACCACTGGTCGCGTGGCATGGCCTCATCCACCCCGACCAGGAACGTCGGCTCGCCCACCACGACACCCTGGTCCGCGACGCCGCCGCCCACCCGCCACTCGCCGTGGAACTCCTGGAACAGGGGGGCGCCGTCCTGCGGTCCCACCAACTCGACCTACGCTCCGACCTGACCCTCCTCCACGAGTCTGCCCCTACCCTCGCCCCCCCGGCCCCGCTCACCCGTCCATGACGGGCCTCATCCGCGTTTCGGGGTTTCCCGACCCCACCACCTTCCAGAGTCCCGGTGACCTCGGCCGCGCCCTCACTGAGGTCAGGCAGGGCGCGATGTTGAGCATCCGGGACATCGAGCTGCTCACCGGCATCCCGGCCAGCACCCTGGGTGGCTACTTCGCGGGACGCCACCTACCCGCGCTGAAGTCGGGCAACCTGCCCAAGATCCTCCGTGCGTGCGGGCTCCGCGACCTCACGGACATCGACCGGTGGCTGTCGGCCTTGGGCAGGTTGAGGCGCGGAGAGCCGAGCACACCGGCCAGCGACGAGGGCCCGTCGTCGCCCTTACCACTCCCCGAGCAGGCCGATCTCGTCTCCACCCGGCCACCGATCGAACGGCTCCGCCAGGAGCCAGCGATCCGGGGACGCGACAGCCTGCTCGCACTCCTCGGCCGCGGTCTCGGCCACGGGGCCCCGAGGAATGGCCACCGGGTGCACATCCTGCACGGCCTGGGCGGAGTGGGAAAGAGCACCATCGCTCTCGAACTCGCCCGGCGCTCGCTCAGGACGGGCGTCAGGACATGGTGGATCGCGGCGGACGGCAGCGCGGGCGTGGCCGGGGGGATGCAGGCGCTCGCCGCCGACCTCGGAGCGGTACGGGAGGTCATGCGGGTGGGCAGCGCCCCTGACGTGGTCTGGCGGCTCCTCAACCTCTACCGCCGCCCTTGGCTGCTGATCATCGACAACGCCGACGACCCAGAACACGACCTCGCGCTCGACGGAGGCCCGGTGACCGACGCGCCAGGCTGGCTGCGTCCCGTCGAAGGCCGCTACGGAACGGTCCTCGTGACCAGCAGGCAGGGCGACCCGGCGATCTGGGGTTCGGCCCGCGGCTCGTGGGTCCGACTTCATCGCGTCGGCTCCCTGTCCGCGGCCGACGGAGGCCAGGTCCTGCACGAACTGGCCGGCACACGCGCGGGAACCCTACCCGAAGCAACCACGCTGGCCGAGCGCCTCGCCGGGTTGCCACTGGCGCTGCGCCTCGCCGGGAGCCACCTGAGTCAGGCCGCCCTGCTGCCCGCGACGCTCGCAGGGCCGGCCACCTACACGGAGTACGCCCGCGCCCTCGACGCGGGCATGCACGAGGAGGTGCTGGTCGGTGAACGACCGGCGGGGCGCGGGGCGCGGCAACTCGTCGGCCACACCTGGGAGCTTTCGCTCCAGTCACTCGACGCGCGGGGGGTGACGTACGCCCGGCCACTCCTGCGGCTCCTGTCGTGCCTGCGGCCGGCCCCGGTACCGTATGGGATCCTGCTGTACGTGGAAGAGCTCGCACAGTCGGCGCTCTTCCCCGCCATCACCGGCCGTGAGCTGCGGGACGCCTTGTCCGGGCTTGCGGGGGTTGGCCTCCTGGAGCTCATGCGCACTCCGGATGCCGAAGACGACGTGGCCCACACCAGCACGATCCATCCGCTGGTCCGAGAGCTCGGCCTGAGACACCCAGACCTGCGCGATCACGTCAACGACTACCTGGTCCTACTCACGTCCGTCCTCACCCGGATCGCCGAGAAGCTCAACCCGAGCGACCCGGCTTCGTGGAGCCACTGGCGGGTTCTGGCCGACCACTGCATGAGTCCGCTCGACCTCCTTCGGCAATGCCCCTTCGCGCAGCCACCGTCTCAGGCGCTCCGCCCAGCCACGCTCGCCGCCCGCTATCTACGGGCAGCGGGCCGCCTCGCCCAGGCCGCCGGACGGTACGAGGATGCCCTGGCCGTCGGACGGACGATCTTCTCTCCCGACCATCCGGCCATCCTCACGCTGGACCACGACCTCAACCGGGTCACCGCCGCCCTGGGGCGGCTCGAGCAGGCCGAGCGAGGGTTCAGGCGCGTTCTGGAAGCCCGGGTCCGCACGTTGGGGGACGATCACCCCGACTCGTTGACGACCCGGCACTACCTGGCCAGGACTCTGCGCAACATTGGCCGCAGGGACGAGGCGGAGTCCCTGTTCGTAGACACGCTCCGCTCACGGGAACGGGTGCTCGGGCCGACCCACCCGCACACGTTGACCAGCAGAAACAACCTGGCCGACCTACGGCGGGCCCAGGGGCGCCTCGATGAGGCGCGACGACGACTGCGGGAGGTGCTGCGCGCCCGGCGTGAGTTCTTGGGTGACGACTACCCCGCCACCCTCATCACACGGCACTACCTGGCCAAGGTGGACCAGGACGCGGGCGACTTAGTGGCGGCCGACACCGAGTTGGCGGACCTGGCGCGCACCGCCGGGCGGGTACTCGGCCCCGAACACCCGCGGACGCTCGGCATCCTGCATTCACTGGCAGAGGTGAGGCAGAGCCTGGGCCACACGGTGGAAGCCGTCTCCCTGTTCCGGCAGGTCCTCGAGTCCCGGGTCCACGTCCTCGGTGAGGACCATCCCGCCACCGCCGCCACCAGGGCGCGTCTGGCAAGGCTTCAGCGATACGCGTGACCGCGGTAAACCTGGTCGAGGTACGCCGCGGTGGCCCTCGCCGCCAGCGAATGGAACCATGGCCGATCTTCGGGAGGCGTCGACTTACGCGACATGAAGATCAGCGCGCACGCGATGAGCGACAGCATGCTCTGCTGACGCCACTCGGTGGCCAGGCTGCTCTTCGCCAGCCACTTTTCGGCCGCCATGCGGATCCTGGTCACGAAGGCCGCCAGCCAGGACGGCAGCCGCTCAGCCGGGTCGGGGCGTCCGATGAGCACGTCCATCAGCACCTGCCGCTGGGAAGGGGACAGGTCGGGCAGAACCCGGACGACCACATTGAGCACGAAGTGCACCGGATCACGGGTGAGAGGTGCGTCCGAGGAGTATTTCGCCAGGTCGATGAGGCGGTAGCCGGCCGGGTCGACGGTCGCTGCCACCGGAAGCAGGACGTTCTCGACGTGCAGATCACCGTGGGCCCGCCCAAGGAACGGCGTGAACGGGCCGGCGGGATCGTCCAGCCGCCCTGACAACAAAGCGAACGGGTTCGGCGACAGTACGCCGTCCAGCACGACGTCCGGCTCGGCCGGCGCCGCCGCCAGCGTCTGGAGCTTCGTACCGGGCCGGAGCTTGTCCACAAGCACGTGCCGCAGAAACTCAGAGGCGGTCATGTCCTCCGCGAAGGCGGCGGGATGAACGGCCCAGGCGTCGAGCACCGAATGCACGATCGTCTCGCACGCGGACGTGAACAGCTCGGGTGAGTCCTGCCCCGACCTGACCGCCTCCAGCAGGGTGCTGAGCATGATCGTTCTCTCCATCGCCGGCCCTGCGACCTCTTGGAAGACGATCCACCGGCCCTCGCCGACGGGCAGCGACTGGTGCGCGGTCCGCGCGAGGTGGGCCTCGGGGAAACCCTCAGGCGCCTGCTGGAAGGCCTCGACCTGGCGGCGGCGTTCGGACAGCCCTGCCCTGTCTGCAGGAACGTGGTCGACCTTGAGGATCAGATTCCGGTACCCGGCCGAGTGCGCCTCACGCACCACCGCCACCTGCGCGGTCGATCTGCCGTTCAGCAGCCAGCGGATCAGCTTGAAGGTATAGCCCTCCATCTCGGCCCACTGCGACAGGACGGAGGCGGCGGCAGGTCCGAGTCCGGCAGCGAGTTCGCCGCTCACCATACGAGGGTCAGCTGGCGGATGATGGTCCACTCACGGCCTCCCGACATAACAACCACTTGTACGACTTTGTACGGACATTTCCGTGTGCTGTTCCGCCGAAGTAGACGCACATCGTTTGCTGTCGGTTGACCGCCCGGGAAAGCCGGGTCCAAGCAGGTGGGAACGATGGATAACGGCGAACGTGCGGACCGGCCACCGCCACCGGGCTACGTCCGGTCCCCCGAATACGACCCGGACATGGAAGCGGTGCGATCGATCTGGACGGCCCCGCGGGTCATGGGGATCGCCGGCGCACTGATCTTCCTCACGTATCTCACCCTGCCCGTCCTCACGGACGTGCGCGCCCGCGAGGGACGGATGGCCCGATCGGTGCTCGACGGCAAGGCTGAGAAGCGCTTCTTGCTCCGGTTGCTCGGCATGTCTACCGACAACGCCTGGAGCGGAGGGATCAGGAATCCCCTCGTCGTCGACGCCGCGTGCGCGCTGTCGTCGAGGCATCTGGCATTCGCGGGCATGCGCCCCGGCCACATCCAGTTCATGGGCGGGCTCATCGCCATCGCTCCACTGATGGCGGCCCCTGGTGACCGGCGGACCGAGGAATGCGCGCGCTACTGGCGGTATGTCACCGCCGCGATGGCCCTGCTCCACTGCCGTCTGGCCGACGAGTCCACCGTGACCGCGTTCTGCACGGCCTACGTGTCGGCCTACGCCGGACCTACTCCCGAGGGCGGGCAGATGATCCGCGCCCTGGCCGCCCGCCATCCCGCGTACGTTACCGCCGCGCTGCCTCTGCTGTTTCCCACCTCCCGAACCGTCGCACAGACAGCCCTGAGGAATACACGATGCTCACAACACTGACCGCTCGTTTCGAGGCCTCGCTCACAGAGATCGACCGGCTCGCCCTCGCGGAGGTCACCCGGTGGCCGTGGGAGGACCTTCCCCCGATGGAAAAAATGCTCTGCACGCAACTCGCCCGCCCCGGCAAGCGGCTGCGACCTCTGCTGATGCTGGCGACGGCCGGCCTCCCAGCGGAGGGACTGCCCTGTCTGTATCCGGCGGCGGTCGCGGTTGAGTTGTTCCATCTCGCCTCCCTCATCCTCGACGACATCCAGGACAACGCCGAGCTCCGCCGCGGGGAGCGTGCCGTTCACACGACGTCCGGCACCAGCATGGCCATCAATCTGGCCGGGCTGCTGCGCACACTCTCCTACCACCCGGTCCATCGCGCGGAGAACCTTCCCGCGAGCGATCGACTCAAGATCCATCGACTGCTGGACACGGCCGCGACCCGGCTGTTCATGGGGCAGACAATCGACATCGGGTGGGATCTCGGCTGGTACCCGGAGCCGGCCCGCTTCCCGTACGAATCGATGATCGCGCACAAGACGGGCGGGTTGTTCGGGTGCGCGGCCCGTATCGGCGCCTTCCTGGCCGGCCGGGACGAACACGCGGCCGAGGGATTCGGTGCCCGGGCGGGCGCCTTATACCAGATGAGCGACGACTACGATGACGTCTTCGCCGGCGATCCAGAACGGTCCGAGGACCTTCGTGAGGGCAAGTACACGTGGCCGCTGATCGAGTTACGGTCCCGTCTTCAGCGGACCGCTCCGGCCACCGCCGCCGAAGTGACCCGCTGGCTACGGGAAGGCACACACCAGCGGGAGATCGTCGATCTCATGCGCGACCATGGCGTCGACACCGGCTTGCGAAGACGCCTCGACGAGATGGCGCACCATTTGGTCATCGAGGCCCGCGAACTCACCGCGGGCCAGGACGGACGTACTTCGCCCTCTCCGTCCCCTCTGGAGATGTTCGCCCGCGTGATTGCCGGTTCCGCCACGCGATCGGGCGGGCAGTCCGCGGTGCCCACCATCGGGGTCGCGCCATGACCGCCGAGACCACCTCCGACCTGTGGTCGTTTCGGGCGCAGGCGCGTGTTGTGAGGACCTCGGGCCCCTTCGCACGTCACTTCGTCCGGCACGCCGCGCGCCAGCCGTATCGCCGGGGCCTTCCGGTTCACGGGGAGACCTCTGGGATCCGCGTCAAAGCGCGCATCCGCGCCGCGCTCTACGACGCCGTCATCAATCTGTTCCTGGACGGGTACACAGAGTTGGCCGGGCATCCACTGCGACGGGAGACCGGCCCTCTCATGATCCGCCTCAACCGGTTGATCAGTGCCTTCGACGACGCATATGAACGGGGACTCACGGCAGGTGGGTCACTGCGGTTCGGTGCGGTCTTCGCGGAGGCACGTGTGCAGGAGCGGCTCGACGTTCTGGTCGGATTCTTCGGACAGCATCCTGAGCGGTTCGCGGTCAGGGACTTCCTCATGGCGAGGATCTCCAGCCAGTACCACCGTTACGTCAAGATCACCACCGCTCCACCGGCCAGCCGGTCATTCCAGGAGGACCTCGAAAGCGCGGTGCTGGACTCAGGCGGATTCGCCGAATGTTTCGCCCACGTCGTGGCCATCCTCCATGGGGCGCGAGCGTGTGAGCGGACCACCGAGCAGTTCGGGCACGTGGGGATCCTTGCCAAGCTCGCCGACGACGTGGTCGACTTCTGGGACGATCTGGCGGCAGGGCGGATCAACTTGCTGGCCAGCCTGATCAGAGAGCATCCGGACGAATATCAGCAGCTTACGGTAACAGCGCCGCAGCAGCGCCGGACGGGCATCGGATGGTGGCGCGCCACCTGCCCGGCGTCGTTCGAGCGGTTCACCGCCCTTGTCAGCGAGCACAAGGCGGCGGTCCTCGCGCCCTCACTGTCGCTTGCCTGCGACATCATGCTCGTCCAGGTGAGACAGGGTGCCCCAATGCTACGCGGCGCACCGGCGGGCATCCGTGTCTGATCCTCGACCGGCGATCAACCGGCTGCTGCAAAGGGTGTTCCCCGGGCCGCTGATCCGGCTGATGTTCCGGCCCGTGGTCGATGGGCGCGCCAACCTGCCCTCGTCCGGTCCGGGAACCGGTGAAGGGCTGATCATCGCCTGCAATCACCTGTCCTTCCTCGATCCGGTGCTCGTCCAGCTGACCGTGCGGCACCCGATCGTGTTCCTGGCCAAGAGCGACTACTTCACGGGGTCATCCCGCCTGTTCCTCGGGGCGCTTCTCTCGGCCGCCGGCATGATCCCGGTGGACAGGCACGGCGGGGACGACGGGGAGAAGGCACTCGACGCCGCTGCCGCAGTGCTGGGACGCGGCGGGTTCGTCGGCATCTTTCCCGAGGGAACCCGTTCACGTGACGGACTGCTGCATCGTGGCCGGACCGGTGTCGGCCGTCTCCACCTGCGGACCGGCGCCGCGGTGGTACCCATTGCGCTGCTCAACACCGACGCGATCCTCCCCGCGGGCAGGATCGTCCCACGGCTGCGTCGCGCGCGCATGCGATGCGGGGAACCCATGTTCTTCGAGGACCTTCCCGCGACATCGGACACCGCACGTGCGAGCCGCCTTGTCACCGACGCGGTGATGGGCCGCCTACAGGAACTTTGTGATCGCCCGTACGACGATACCTACGCCACCCGCTTCACTGGGACCGGCTGATGCTGCGCGCCCTGGCCCGCAGCGGCCTGCTTCGCCCGAACTCGCCACGAAGGCTGGGAGCCCAGGCGTGGGCGCTACGCCGTTGGGGCACCGGCCCTGAGGGGTTGTTGCGCGCCGCAGCCGCGCGGTCGCCGGACCATCCCGCTCTCATCGACGCCGTAGGCGAGATGTCCTACGCCGAGTTGCTCGCCGCCACCGAGCGGCTCGCCCACCGCTTGCGCCTGGCAGGTGCCCGGGGCGAGGACATGCGGGTCGGTGTGCTCGCACGAGGTCCCCGCGAGACCGTGCAGGCCCTGCTCGCCACGCTGACTCTCGGCTACGACGCCGTCCTGCTCAACCCGCAGCTGCGGCCTTCCCAACTCGACCGCCTCACCGCCGCCCTCGGACTCCGTCACCTGAACGCCGTCCCGGGATTCCCTGGCCTTCCCGAACCGGCCACCCTCCGCACGGCACCCACGCATCGGCCACCGCCCAGACGTGGACGGGTGACCGTCCTCACCGCCGGGACCACGGGCACGCCGAAGAGTGTCATGCGACCTCCTCGCTCCCGGTTCACCTCCCTCGTGGGCCTGCTGGAGCGGGTCCCGCTCACCGTGGACGATCGCGTCGCCATCGCGGTGCCCCTGCACGGGATGTGGGGACACGCGGCCATGCATACCTGTCTCGGCCTCGGGGCGACGATGGTGCTGCGTGACCGCTTCGACGCGGCGGAACTACTGGGCACGGTCGTCTCACGACGCTGCAGCGTGCTCGTCACCGCCCCCGTCGTGCTCCAACGCGTCATGGAACTCGCCCCTCGGCCCACCGCGCTCCGCCTGGTCGCCGTGGGCGGATCGGTCCTGCCGACAGGCCTCGCCGAGAGCTTCATGGATGCCTACGGCGACATTCTCTACAACATCTATGGATCATCCGAGGTCGCCTGCGCGTCGATCGCCACGCCGGCCGACCTGCGCGGCGCTCCGCAGTCAGCGGGCCGCCCACCGCGGGGGACCACTGTGACCATCCGGGACGCCGGCGGTCGCGAACTGCCACCAGGGCGGACCGGCCAGGTGTTCGTGCGCAACCGCATGATCTTCACGGGTTACCTGTCCGGGCCGTCGGGTCCTCGATCGGCTGCGCACCCGACCGGCGACCTCGGGCACATCGGCGCCGGCGGGCTACTGTACATCGACGGCCGGGAGGACGACATGATCGTCTCAGGCGGTGAGAACGTCTTCCCCGGGCCGGTGGAGCGGCTGATCGAGGAACTGCCCGAGGTCCGCGAGGTCGCGGTCCTCGGGGTGCCCGACGACGACTTCGGCCACCGCCTGATCGCCTTCGTCGTCCTGCGCTCAGGTACCGCCCTGGCCCCCGACACGATCCGCCAGTACGTCCGCGACCGGCTCCTCCCTCCGTCCGTACCGCGTGAGGTCATCTTCGTGGCGCAGCTTCCCAGAAATGCGGCAGGCAAAGTGGTCACGTCCCTGCTGCCCAGAGAGGAACAGTGATGGTCCGCGTAGCCATGAGCGCGCGGAGTCGTTTATCCTCCCTCGCGGAGGACCCATGGCTGCTCCGGATCCTGTAGACCCTGCCTTAGCCGCCGGTCTAGGCCCCGACTCCGCGGACACCCTGCGACGGTGGGCGCAACAGAAGCTGCTGCGCTTCGAACTCGAACGATGGTTCGCGAACGGCAGGTCGGGTGCGCGAGTCGCCCTGGTCCGGGCGACCCACCGGACGAAGGGGACGGTCAAACTCGTTCTCAAACTCGTCACGCCGAGCGGCGACGACTTCAGCGAGACCGAATACGCCAGGAACCATCGTGCGCTGGAGGAGGCACCCCACGTCTGGCGGTCCCGGCTGCCCTCGACGGTCCACGACCCGCTCCCTGTCGTCATGCAACACGCGGACCGGCGTTACCCGTGGATCTTCTTCCAGACCCTCGCCACCGGCAGGCTCGACGACTACAACACGCTGACCGCGCTGCTGGACGCAGTGCTGCGCCCCAGCGAGACCCGGCCCGGCATCGCAGCGTGCGATGCCGACATGTTCGCCGCCGTATGCCGGCGCGTCGTCAGTGGGGTACTGGCCGAGTGGGCCGTGTTCCCCACCCGTGACGAGGGACCCGCAGAGCCGGTCGCCGCCTTCCTGCGGCGGCACTTCGGCACGCGGCTCACGCCCCCGCCCTCGTTGAACGACGGGGCCATGTGGACCTTCCCCGCGGAGCCGGAACCGCTTCCCAACCCGCTCCGCCTGCTGCGGGACGATTCGCTGACCGCGGGCGTCCGGGTCCCGGTGCTCCTCGGGCGGACCCATGGCGACCTGAACAGCGAGAACGTGCTCGTTCAGGTGAACCCCGTCGACCCCGGCAAATTCGCCCTGATCGATCTGGCCAGGTACGAGTCCCGTGGCCCTCTCACCCGTGATCCGGTATACCTGCTGCTCTATCTCATCGGCCAGTCGATGAACGACCTCTCGTCCATCCAGCGGAGCGCACTCATCGACGCGCTCGTCACCCATGCGGGGGACGGCCATGCCCGCCTCCCCGGGTGGCTCGGCAAGCTGATCGACGGCATACGCGCGCCCGCGCTGGAGTGGATAGAGCCCACCGGCTATCGCGGTGACTGGCAGCGCCAGAGCCTGCTCTCCACCGTGGCGTGCGCGCTTCTCTTCCTCGACCACCCGTCAGTACGGTCGCAGGACCGTGAATGGTTCCTGCGCCTGGCCGCTCGCGCCGCCCACAGCTTCCTCACCAGCGCGGACATCACCCCGCGTGGAGACCACGTCCCGGCGCCCGTGACGGGCCCGCAGGAACCCAAAATCGGCACAGCACGGTCGTGGCCCAGCCGACTGTCGCGCGGCTCTCTCGCGCTGGTGACGACGACTGTCGTCCTCGCGAGCGGCGGGATCCTCTCGTACGTCAACTCGCGAGGTGGCGATCATGGCGACGGTCAGACGAGCAAGGCGAGTAGCGCCGGGCCGGCGACGTCCTCGGCGGCCACCGCCGCTCCAGCGATCACCAAACCACAGCAGAACGCCCGCATTCGATACCGCGGCATGCTTTCGGTAGCCGGAACGGGACAGAGCCCTGGCAACGGTCACCAGCTCTGGCTCTTTCTCTACATGGACACGAACGGCAGGTACTGGACCGGAGATTCGCCCGATATGGCGGGTGGAATGCGGTTCACCGGCACAAGCTGGACAGCCAAGATCTACGTCGGCGGCGCCGCACCCGGCGACTTGTTCACGCTCTACCTTGTCGAGCTGAGTCCGCACGCCATCGAGGTGCTTGAGGCGTCCACGACCGAGCAGGACACCGGCTTTCCCAACCTCCAGTTCGCCGAAGGGGTGAAGATCGTCGACTCTGTCGAGATGGTGGGAATGTGACGGGTAGCCCACGGCCGGGCAGAGGCGGGTGGACGACGATCAGGTTCACAGGCATGGCTCGGCAGCGGGACGCCGTGTCAGGCCGATGTCCTGCGGCGGAACAGCAGGGCCGCGGCCGGGATGCTGAGCAGGACGGTGGTGGCGAGCCAGGTGGCGGCGAGTGCGGGTGAGGAGCCGGCGGGGCGGTCGAGGAGGAGGGCGCGCAGGGTTTCGACGATCGGGGTGATGGGCTGGTTGGCGGCGAAGTCGCGCAGGAAGGGGGGCATGGTCTCGGCGGGGACAATGCCGTCGGAGAGGTAGGGGAGGAACAGGACGACGAAGCTGAAGGCGCCCGCGGCCTGGACGGATCTGACCAGCAGGCCCCACAGGACGGCCAGGGACGACAGGGCGAGGACGTAGGCCGTCACGACGGCTGAGGTCAGGAGCCAGCCGGCGGGGGTGGGGGCGGGGCGGAAGCCCAGGATGACGGCGGCTGTCAGCGCGAAGGCGCAGGCGGCGACGTTGCGGATGACCGAGGCGACGACGTGGGCGGCGGGGACGGTCCAGGCGCCGATGGGGAGGGTGCGGAAACGGTCGATCATGCCTTCGGTCATGTCGGAGGCGACGTTCACGGCGGTCATGGCGGCGCCGTAGCCGCCAGCCATCAGCAGGACGGCGGGGACCACGAAGTCGATGTAGGCCAGGCCGCTGGAGCCGGTGGTGATGGCGCCGCCGAAGACGTACACGAACAGCACCATGATGACCACCGGCAGCGCGGTGTTCACGATGAGGCCGTCGAGGACGCGTGTCTCGCGGCGCAGGTTGCGGACGACGAGGCGGCTCAGGTCGCCGGTCGCGGTGACGACGGCGCTCATGCCGCGGCCGCCGTGAGCTCGAAGAAGACGTCGTCGAGGGTGGGGCTGCGCAGTTCGACGTGCTCGACGGCGATGTCCGCCTTGTGCAGCAGGTCCAGCGTGCGGCGCAGGTGGCCGGGGCCCTGGACCGCCAGCGTGACCTCGCGCGCCGTCGTCTCGCTCACCGCCTCGCCGAGCACGGGCGCGACGCGGGGCACGTCCTCGGGCCGGGACAGGCGCAGCACCAGACGTTCGGTGCCGACCTGGCGTTTCAGGGCGGCGGGGGCGTCGTCGGCCACGACGCGGCCGGCGTCGATCACCACGATGCGGTCGGCGAGCTGGTCGGCCTCCTCCAGGTACTGCGTGGTGAGCAGGATGGTGGTGCCGGAGGCGAGCAGTTCGCGGATCACCGACCACAGCTCGGCCCGGCTGCGGGGGTCGAGCCCGGTGGTGGGTTCGTCCAGGAAAAGGATGCGCGGGCCCGCCACCAAGCTCGCCGCGAGATCGAGCCTGCGGCGCATGCCGCCGGAGTAGGTCCCGACCCGGCGGTTCGCGGCCCCGGCCAGGTCGAAACGCTCCAGCAGCTCCTGTGCCCGCCGCCGCGCCCCCGACCGGCCGAGGTGGTACAGGCCGGCGAACAGTTCGAGGTTCTCCCGCCCCGTGAGCAGGTCGTCCACCGTGGCCTGCTGGGCGGTCAGGCCGATCATGCGGCGCACCGCGGCGCCCTCGCGCGTGACGTCGTGCCCACCCACGGCGGCGGTGCCGCCGTCCGGCGCGAGCAGGGTGGTGAGCACGCGCACGGTGGTGGTCTTGCCCGAGCCGTTCGGGCCGAGCAGGGCGAGCAACGTGCCGGTGGGCACGGTCAGGTCGATGCCGGCCAGCACGGTGGTGCCGCCGAACGACTTCGTCAGGCCCCTGGCGACGATGGCGGACGCCGAATCTGTGAATGGCGTACTGTGTATGGCGTTCATAGTTTTCAGGTTATTGCACAATCCCTGGAGCGGGTCAAGGAGGGATCGCGATGACACAGGAACAGCCGCCGTCCGTGGTGGAGCGCATGTGGGGCCGTGAACCGGTGACGCGCCGGGGGCCGCGGCCGCGGCTGGACCTGGCCACGATCACCGCCGCGGCCATCGAGATCGCCGACGCGGACGGCATCGCCGGGGTCTCCATGGCGAGCGTGGCCTCACGGGTGGGGGTGGCGGCGACCGCGCTGTACCGGTACGTCGGCAGCAAGGAGGACCTGCTCACCGCCATGGCCGACGGCGTCGCCCCGCCGCCGCCCGAGCCGGAGGGCATGCCCTGGCGCGACTACCTCGCCCTGTGGACCAGGACCCAGCGCGACCTCCTGCTGGACCACGTGTGGCTGCTGTCCATCGCCCAGCTCACCCCGCCGCTCGGCCCCCGCCGCCTGCTCTGGCTGGACCGCGCGCTCGCCGCCCTCGACGGCACCGGCCTCGGCCACGGCGAGAAGATCAACGTGGCCACCGCCCTGACCGGGTACGCGCTCACCGACGCCGCCCTCGTCCACAACCTCGGCGGCGAGACCGACCTCACCGGAGCCGCCGAGTACGGCGACGTCCTCGCCGGGCTCCTCGACCCCGGGACCTACCCCGCCCTCGCGGCCGCGGTACGCGCCGGCGCCCTGCACGGCGCCGAGGGCTGGGTCGACGACACCGACTTCGTCTTCGGCCTCGACCTGCTCCTCGATGGCGTCGAGGCCCTGATCACCCGCCGCACCCGCCGGTCCGGCTCCACGTCCGCATGAGCCGGGCCCACTGGAGGTGACAGGCGGGAACCAGGGTTCACCGCCAGGGCCACACGGATACGAGCGGCACGCCACCGGGGCGATGGTCGTAGAGCCGGGCGTCCGCCGGGACGCGCCGCCTACGACATGAAGGGTCGGCAAGCATGCGAAGCTCAGGGAGAAGGTTCATCGCGCTGATCGCCGCGGTGATGTCGGCGCTGCTCATCCTCACGATCTCGCCCACCGCCGCCCTCGCCGACGAGGGCGACTGGTACGACACCCTGCCGACCAACGTCGTCACCAACGACACGCCGGCGGCGGGCACCTACAACAACGGCGCCAGAATCATCGTGTACCGCAACAACGAGCGGTTGTATTACGTCATCAACGCCGGGGCCGCCGTCGAGATCCCCGGCGGGGCCCGCACGACGGCCGCACCCACGCTCGCCATGTGGAACGACATACCGGTCGTGTTCCACGTGGGCACCAACGACAGGCTGTACTACGCCCTCTACATCAACGGGAATTGGGGCTCCTGGCTCGCGCTGCCCGGCAGCGTGCTGACGCGAAGCACCCCTTCCCTCACGGCGTTCAACAACCACGCGTTCCTGCTGGTGACCTTCCGCGGCACGAACAACCACATCTACACGGGATGGATGGACACGAGCCTCGTCTGGCACGGAGGCGGTGAGATCCCGGGCGCCACGACGGAGAACTCCCCCGCCGTCGGGGTGTACAACGGGGCGGAGTTCCTGGCCATGCACCGGGGCACCAATTCCCGGCTCTACGTCAGCTTCGGTTACTTGCGGCCCGACGGGACCCTCTTCTGGAACAACTGGTTCGAGATCCCGGGCGGCGGCATATCACAGTCCAGGCCCGTCGCGACGTCCTACGGCAACGGCATGATCGACGTGGCCGTACGGGCGTACGACGGCAGCATCTGGTGGCAGCAGTACAGCCCCAGGAGCGGCTGGTTCGTCAACTGGCAACCGGTGCGCGGTGGCGAGGTCAGCCCTTCGGCCCCCTTCCTGTGGACCTACCTCGGCATCCAGGCCGTCCTGTACATCCGCGGGCTCCCCAGCGGGATCTTCGGCAAGACCCTGTCGGACAACAACCGATGAGGGCCAGGCGGCGCCGAGACGATCGTGCCGCCGCGCCTCAGCTGATCGGCCTCGGGCCGGAAGCGCCCACGCTGGTGGCGGGAGCGGAGAAGTAAGGTAGGCGGGTGGCTCGGCAATTCCTCACGCGTGCGCTGGTCGTGGCCGCGGGGCGGCGGGTGGCGGAGGCGGAAGGGGTGAGTGGTCTCACCATCCGGCGGGTGGCGGCCGAGCTGCACGCCACGCCGATGGCCATGTACCGGCACGTCAGGGACAAGCGGGAGCTGGTCCTCGCGCTGCTGGACGACGTGGCCGAGGGGCTGCCGCCGCTTCCCGGGGAAGGCGGCACGCCACAGGAGCGAATCGTCGCGGCCTTCACCGCGGTCGACGCCTACCTCGCGCGGCACGTCTGGGTCGTGGACATCCTGCGGGAGGGTGAGCTGTTCTCGGCGCGCGCCGCCGAGCTGTTCCCCTGGACCCTGGACCGCTTCGCCGAGCTCGGCCTGGACGACCGGCAGGCCACGCAGGCGTACATGACCTTGTGGTGGTTCGTCCTCGGCCACCTGGCCTTCCTTCCCTCCGCCACGCCGGAGCGGCGGGAGGCCAGGACCGGCCTTATGATGAAGGCCGTGGACGATCCGGAGCGGGTCGGACGGGCGATGCGGTCCTTCGACCACGATGCCGGCTTCCAGCAGGCGTTGCGCCTGATCGTGGCGAGTCTGGCCACAAACCGATAATCCTTTTCATTTACCCCTCTTTCCGGCCAGGTCCCCGATGTGTACTTTGTACGCATGAGTCGTTCACACCGCGCCGGGTGGACCGTGGCCCTCGTCTGCGTCGCCGCGGTGCTCCTCACTCTCGACGTCACGATCGTCAACGTCGCGCTCCCGCGGATCGCGGCCGACCTCGGCGCCCGGCTGGACGGCCTGCAGTGGGTGGTCAACGGGTACACGCTGGCCTTCGCCGCACTGCTGCTCACCGCGGGGTCGGTCTCCGACCGCGCCGGCCGCGTGGGGATCTTCACCGGCGGCGTGGCTCTGTTCACGGCCGCGTCGGCGGCCTGTGGCCTGGCGTGGAGCCCGGTCTCCCTCGCGGCGTTCCGCGTCGCGCAGGGCGCGGGGGGCGCGATGGTGATGGGCACGGCGATGGCGCTCATCGCCGGGGCTCATCCGCCGGGGCGTGCCAGGCAGGCGGCGATCGGCCTGTTCGCCGGGGTGGGCGGTGCCGCCGCCGGCCTCGGCCCGCTCGTCGGCGGTGTGGTCGTCGACACCCTCGGATGGCGGTGGATCTTCTTCATCAACCTGCCCGTCGGGCTCGCGCTGGTCGCCGGCGCGTCGCTGTGGCTGCGCGAACCCGCCCGAGAGGCGTCGTCGCCGGGCCGGATCGACCTGGCGGGAGCGGCCCTCGCCGTGCTCGGGCTGTTCGGGCTCAACTACGCGCTGATCGCCGGCTCGGCACGCGGCTGGGGATCGCCGCAGGTGCTGGGCACGCTGGCGGCGGGAGTCGCCCTGCTCGGGGTGTTCGCCGCCGTCGAGGCACGTCGGCCGTACGCCATGCTGGACGTGCGGCTGTTCCGCTTGCCGGCCTTCAGCGGGGCCGTGTTGCTGACCTTCTTCGCCCGGGTCACCAGCTTCGGCGCCCTGCCCTACCTCATCCTCTGGCTGCAGGGCATGCTGGGCCATTCACCGCTGCAGACCGGGGTGCGGCTGCTCGCCATGACGCTGCCCATCCTCGTCGTCGCCCCGCTGGCGGGACGGCTCGGGCACCGGGTCCCCGCGTCCCGGCTGATGGCGATCGGCTTCGCCCTCATCTGCGTCGCGTACGTGCTCATGGCCCGGGTCGGCCCGGACAGCTCGTGGCTCGTCATGCTGCCCGGGTTCCTGCTCATCGGTGCCGGAGGCGCGCTCGCGTTCCCGCCGCTGCTCGGCGTGACGCTCGACGTGGTGCCCGGCCACCGGGCCGGCATGGCGTCGGGCCTGTCCAACACGTTCTTCCCGCTCGGCACCGCGACCGGGGTCGCCGCCTTCGGCGTCATCTTCGCGGCGCGGACGGACGCCGAGATGTCCGGCACCGCGCCGGCGACGAGGGCGGCGGTCGTGAGTGGCCGCTTCGAGGGGCTCGGCGACGGCCCTGTGCGCGAGCTCGCCGAGGTCGCGTTCACCCGGGCGCTGAGCACGACGTGCCTGGTGGCCGCGGCGGTCGCGCTGGTCGCCGTGGTGACGGCACTGGTGCTCGTCCGCCCGGGGAACACCCGCGAGCCGGGGCCGGAGCTCATATCGGGGGGAGCCCGCGAGACCGTTTGACACGTCCCTACTGGGGCTCAGGTGCCGGCGACATCCGCGACACCTGGAACCGGCGCCCCACGTCGTCACTTGGTGCGGGCGCGGAGCTCGGCGATGTAGGGCAGCGACCGGAGGACCTCGTCGTGCGGTACGCCGTAGTCGATGAGGCAGGCGATCTCGTCCACACCGATCTCTCGCAGCCGGTCCACGGTCTCGAGGCCGTCGGTCACGGTGCCGAACAAGCCGCTGGTCGTGAAGTAGCGGTCGACGGCGTGCTTGATGAGGTACTGCTTGTCCCGGTCCGGCAGGCGGTTCAGGTCGACGCCGGCGGGGAGCAGCGTGGAGGCGGCCTTGATGATCAGGTCGGCTGAGCTGCGGAGGTAGTTGCCGAAGGGCTCAAGCACCAGTTCGCGTACCCGTCCGCGGTCGTCGCCGATCATGGTGTGGAGCATGAGGGCGACGTGGCCGCGGGCGTTCTCGCCGTGTGTCTGGGCCAGCTCCTGCCGGTAGGCGGCGATGTTCCGTGCCAGCGCCTCCCGATCCTGGCCCAGCATGTGCGTCAGCAGTCCCGCGTTCAGCCTGCCGGCGGCCCGGAAGGTCTCGGGGGAACCCGCGCTGGTGATCCACACGGGAAGCTCGGGCTGCACCGGAGCGGGGAAGATGCGTACGCTCTGCTTCTCGCCTGCCCCGTCGGAGAACTCGACCTCGTCGCCGCGCCACAGCCGCCGGACCATGTCGGCCGTCTCCACCATGGCGCTCTTGCGGTCCGCGTAGTTCTCCGGCCGGAGCACGAAGTCCACCGCGTGCCAGCCGGAGGCGAACGACACGCCGACCCGGCCCCTCGACAGGTTGTCGACGACCGACCACTCCTCGGCGATGCGGACCGGATGGTGCAACGGCGCGACCACGCTCCCCGCCCTGATGCCCACCCGCTCGGTCACCGCGGCGACGGCGGCGCCGGTCACCGCCGGGTTCGGGTACAGGCCGCCGAAGGAGTGGAAGTGCCGCTCAGGCGTCCACACCGCCGACAGGCCGTTCGCGTCCGCGAACCGGGCGCTCTCCAGCAGCAGGCGATACCCGTCGGCGCCGGCGGCGCCGCTGTCGGCGAAGAAGAAGAGGCTGAATTCCACAGGTCCTCCTACAGCCGGCTCAACAGGTCGTTGAGCTGTTCCTGGTTCACCCTCGCGAGCGGGAAATCGGAGGGTGTGTGCACAGAGGTGACATGCCGCCCGAGGTCGACCAGCGCCCGCAGCTCGCCGAGGTACGTGTCGGCCAGCCGCTCGATCGTGTGCCGGTGGTGCAGGCCCTCGCTGTAGCGCCAGTGGACGACCAGCGCGCCGCCGGCGACCGACGCCCGCACCTCGATCGGGTACGGCCGCGGCGCACGCGGGCTCTCCTCGGCCCCGGCCGGTTCCGGCAGGACCGTGAAGACGTCCGACGCCGGCGGATCCGTCGCCTCCAGGTAGGTGAAGCCGAGACGGACAGCGGACTCCGGCAGCGGCTCGCGGCCCTGGCGCAGCAGGAGCCAGCCGATTCCGCCCGAAGGTACGCTTCGCAGCCCCTCCTTCACCGTCTTCAGGGTCTCCTCCAGGGAGGCATCGGGTTCGCAGGTCAGGGCGACCGGGTGGACGACGCTGAATCGGCCGACCGTCCTGGACAGGTCCACGTCCTCGGCGAGCGGATCCCGATCGTGCCGCTCCAGGTCGACCAGGTGCCGGTCGGCACCGGTCCAGCCGGTCAGGGTGCGGCCGAGCGCGGTCAGCAGCAATTCCTCGGTGCGGCAGCTCAGCGCGTCGGACGCGGCGCGCATCAGCTCGGCGGTCTCCGCGGCGCTCAGCGACACCTCCAGCGTCCGCGCGGTCGCCACGGTGCCGGCCCCCGGCTCTGCCGGGATGATGTCGAAGGGCAGCTCGCCGGCCGGCGCCGCGGCCAGCTCGGACCAGTACTCGCGTTGTGACCGCACCGGCTCCGTCGCGCCGTAGGCGGTGAGCCGCCGAACCCACGACTGCCATGACGTGGTCTTGGCCGGCAGCTTCACCTCCCGGCCGTCGGCGGACCGGGCCAGCGCGGTCCCGAGGTCGTCGAGGAGCACACGCATCGAGGGCGGGTCCACCACGAGCCGGTGCGCGACGAGAGCGAGCCGGTCCGGTCGCCGCCCGCCGAGCAGGAACAGGCCGGCGCGGACCAGAGGACCGACCGCCAGGTCGAGACCACGCTGCAGCTCGTCCGCCAGCTCGGCCATCCGCTCGTCCTGTCCGTCCTCGTCCAGGCCGGACAAGTCGTACGTCCGCAGGGGTGTCACGTCGCCGCGCGGCGCTATCCGCACCCGGGTCCGTTCGCCGGCCAGCAGAAGCCGCTGGCGCAGGCCGTCGTGGTGCGCGAGCAGCCGCTCCACGGCCTCGCCGACCAGTCGCGCGTCCGCCCGTTCGCGCAGTTCCAGCAGAACGGAGGTGTTCCAGTGGTGCGGTTCCTCGGCACCGGAGGTGCAGAACCGCCGCTGGGTCGGGGCGAGCGGCACCGGGCCGGTCACGTCGCCCTGCTCGGCGTCGACGGTGGGCCCGGCGGCGGCCACCTCGGCGAGCGACGCCACGGTCGGGTGGGTGAACAGATCGTAGGGCGAGAGCCGCAGGCCCGCTTCCTGTGCCCTGGCGACGACCTGGATGGCCAGGATCGAGTCGCCGCCGATCTCGAAGAAGTTGTCGTGGATGCCGACTCGGCCGAGCCCGACGACGGCGGCCATCACGTCGGCCAGCTTCGCCTGCACCGGCGTCTGCGGCTCGACGTACTCCTCCCCCGAGTCGGGCAGCAGCCCGTCCGGCGCCGGGAGCCGGTCCCGGTCGATCTTGCCGTTGGCGTTGAGCGGGAGGGCCTCGAGCTCGACGAACGCGGACGGCACCATGTACGCGGGCAGCTCGCGTTCGAGGAACCGGCGCAGCTCGGGGACGCCGGCCTTGGCCCCGGGATTCGGGACGACGTACGCCGCCAGCCGCCGGTCCCCGGGCGACGGTTCGTACACCACGACGACCGACTCGGCAATCTGCGGGTGCCGGCTGAGCGTCGACTCGATCTCCATGGGTTCGACGCGGAAACCACGGATCTTGATCTGGGTGTCGACCCTGCCGAGGAACTCCAGGTTCCCGTCGGGACGCCTGCGGACCAGATCGCCGGTCCGGTAGAGCCGCCGGCCGGGCCGCCGGGGGTCCGGGTCGGCGACGAAACGTTGTGCCGTCAGGCCCGGACGCGCGAGGTACCCGCGGGCCAGGCTGGTGCCACCGATGTACATCTCGCCGATGGCACCCACCGGCACCGGACGGAGCCGGTCGTCGAGGATGCGGAGGTCGGCCGAAGGCAGCGCGGTGCCGATCGGCAGGTTCGGCCAGTCCCACACCGGGTCCGCCGGGTCGAGGCGGAAGAAGGTCGAGGTGACGGTTGTCTCGGTCAGGCCGTAACAGTTCATCAACGGCACGTTGAGCCGCCGCCACATCAGCAGCCGGTCCGGCAGCGCGCGCTCCGCGCCGATGATCACCAGCCGCAGGCAGCTCGGCAGCTCCCGCCCCAGCCGGTCGAGCTCACGCACCCATTCGTGCCAGTACGCGGCGGGCAGCTCCATCACGGTCAGCCGCTCCCGCTCGACCAGGTCGGCGAGGTCGATCTCGCCGCTGATGATGTGCTGCGAGGGGATGACCACCGCGCCGCCGGCCAGCCAGGTCGGGAACAGCTCCTCCACCAGCACGTCGAACCCAGGCGAGGAGAACTGGAGGAAGCGGTCACCGGCGCCGAGCCCGAGCCGGTCGACCACATCGCGCGCGTACACGGCCAGGGAGCGGTGCTCGATCATCGCGCCCTTGGGCCGGCCGGTCGAGCCGGATGTGTAGACCACGTACGCCAGCGACCCCGGGTCGGGCACGTCCGGCAGGTCGCTGTCGGCGCCCGCGTCCGGCGGCGGGGACGACGCGTCGAGGAGCACGGCGTGGTCCGGTGCCTGGACGCCGGCCTCGGCCAGAAGGTCGGCGAGCCGCTTCTGCGTGACCAGCACCCGCGCCCCCGAGTCGGCGAGCATCAAGGCGATCCGTTCGGGCGGATAGGCGGGGTCCAGGGGGACGTAGACGCCACCGGCCTTGAGCACGCCAAGGATGGCGACGGGCAGTCTCACCGAGCGGTCCACCAGGATGCCCACCGGTGTCTCACGGCCGACCCCCAGGCCGCGCAGGCGGCGGGCCAGCAGGTTCGCTTCCCGGTTGAGCTCGGCGTAGCTGGTCGGGGTGCCGTCGCAGATCACCGCGGGTGCGTGTGGCGCGAGCGCGACCCGGCGCTGGAACAGTTCGACGAAGCCGGGGTCGGCGCCGCCGGCCTCGGCGGCGGGTATCTCCGTCGCCGATGTCATGGCCAGCTCCACCTGCCCCACCGGGGTGTCGGGAGCGGTGACGAGCTGGCGCAGGACCGTGGTGAACTGCTCGGCCAGGAGGACGATCGTCTCCTTGTCGAACATGTCGGTCATGTACACCCACTGGAGCTGCATCTGCCGGCCGTTGGGGTTGGCGTCGAGGGTGAGTGGCGCCGCCGACATGTTGACCTCGATGGGCTCCCGGCTGATCCGCAGGCCGGGGACCTCCAGGGTGCTCTCCGGGGTGCGGACGTCGAGCCACATGTGGGTCATGGAGGTCTGGGAGGCCTCCCGCCCGAGGTCGAGCTCGTCGATCAGGCGCTCGATGGGCAGGTCCTGATGGTCGTACGCGGTGTGAACGGTCCGCCGCGCCTGTCCCACGACCTCACGCAGGGTCTGCCCGTCGGCCAGCCGCATGCGCAGCGGGAGCGCGGTGACGAAGCAGCCGATGAGCTGCTCCACCTCCACCCGGCCGCGCCCGGACACGATCTCGCCGATGACCAGGTCCTCCCGGCCGAGATAGCGATACAGCAACACGGAGAGGGCGGCGAGCAGGACGACGACGGGCGACGCCTTCTCGTTCTCGACGAACCGGCGCAGTTCGGCGGTGAACTCGGCGGAGAGGTCGACGACGTGCGCCGCGCCGGCGAACGTCGGCCGAGGCGGAAACGGCCGATCGCTGGGGAGGGCCAGCACGCCGGGGATGCCTTCGAGCGTCTGCCGCCAGTGGTCCACCTCGGCGGCCATCCGCTTCTCCCCGAACTCGCGCTGCCAGGCGGCGAAGTCGGCGTACTGGATCTCCAGCGGGGGAAGGCCGGGACCGCCGTTGAGATGCATGGCGTACAGCGCCGCGAACTCCCGCACGAGGATCGCCATCGACACCAGGTCCGCGGCGGTGTGGTCGGTGGTGATCAGCACGACGTGGTTGTCCTCGGCCATGCGCAGGATCGTGGTCCGCAGCCGCAGGGACTGATCACGGCCGAACGGTTGCATCACCTCGGCCTTCCAGCGCCGGAGCACCTCAGCGCGCTGCCGCTCCGGTGCATGGCCCGACAGGTCGACCAACGGGGTCGGCACCGGCGTGAGCGGGTGCACCACCAGCACCCGGGTGCCGTCGTCCTGGAGCTCGACGGTGGAGCGCAGGATCTCGTGCCGATCCACGACCTCGGTCAGGACGCGACTGAGCACCGCCAGGTCCAGGTGACCCTCGACCCGGAAGGCGCCAGGGATGTTGTTGGCCGGCCGGAACTGCGTGATGGCCCACTCCCGCTCCTGCTGGAACGCCAGCGGGATCGGCCGGGAGGGGTCGCGGGGCGTTATCCGCTCCTCTGGCGCGGACCCACGTGCGGCCGTCAGTTCCGCGAGCCGCCGCTCCAGGATCGTCCGCTGCTCAGGCGACAGCGCCGCGATGCGACTCTGCAGGTCAGTCATTGGTCACCCCTCGCGTCCTCGCGCAGTACCTGTTCCAGTAGGGAGAGCCCGGCCGTCAGCCCGGCGGTCGTGCCGCCGAAGCCGAGCCGCGCGTGGTCGCGGTACGCGTCGCCGAAGCAGGCGCCGGGTACGAGCAGGACCCGGTGCCGCTCGGCGAGGCGGCGGCAGGACCGGACCACGTCAGGCTGGCCGGGGAACTCGACGAAGGCGGTCACGCCGCCGCCGGGCGGAGTGAAGCGCACCAGGTCAGGCAGGCCGTCCGCCCAGTCGCGGAGCAGCCGCAGGTTCCCGCCGGCGTGCTCCCGTTGTGACGCGACGATCCGGTCGGCGTGCCGCACCGCCTGCTCGGCGAAGAACTCCAGGACAGGCGAGACGTACAACGCGATGTAGTCGCGCAGCAGCGCCATGCGGGCCAGCAGGCCGGGGGAAGCGACGCACCAGCCGACCCGCAGGCCCGGCAGCCCGTAGCTCTTGGACAACGTCCCGAACGCGATGCACCGGTCGTACCAGGAGGTCGGCAGCGGCAGAGGGTCGGCGGTGTAGGTGAGCTCGCCGAACGCGTTGTCCCACACCAGCAGGGCCTCGGCCTCCGCGGCGATGGCGACCAGTTCCTTCTGCTCCTCGGCCGTGATGGAGACTCCGGTGGGGTTGTGCGGGAAGTTCACGACGATCATGCGGGGGCCTGACCGCGCGAGCTCGCGCAGGAGCGCCAGATCGGCGGCGAACCCGGCGCGCGGGTCGAGCGGCCACCGGGTGACCCGGCAGCCGCGCGCCGCGGCGATGCCGTGGAGCTGCTGGTAGGCGGGGTCCACCACGATCACCTCGTCGCCCGGCTCGAGCGCCAGGTTCATGACCAGGTAGATCGCCTCGCTGGAACCGTGGGTGACCATCATCCGGTCGACGTCGCCACCGGTCCAGCGGTCGGCCAGCGCGGCACGCAGGCCGCTGCCGCCGTAACTCTCGCTGTCGCGGCAGGTCAGCGTGTCGAGCTCCGACAGCTCGAATCCGCACAGTCCGCGCAGCTCCGCGATGGTCAGGTCACGTACGCCGCTGCTGCCGATGTCGTGGTCGACGTTGTGGTAGTAGTCGCGCATCCACTGCTCTAGCTGGGCGATCGCAATGTCCACACCGCAACGCTATGGCGCGTCGTGCTCACCGTGATGTCACCGGAAGCCGGGACGGCCCCCGGCCCGCCATGCCGGCGCACAGGGTCGTCAGCAGTTCCCGCGGCGCGTCGACGAACCTGTTGTGGCGGCCGGCGAAGACCTCGAAGGAGGTGTCACCGCAGGCCGGCCAGCCGGACATCTGGCCGGGCCGGACCTCGCTGTCCTCGCTCCAGCCGATGGCGGTGATGGGACAGGTGAGCCGGAGCGGGTCGGGGACGACGTACCGCCGGCTCATCTCGACGTCGGCGCGCAGCACCCGCAGGTAGACGGCCACCAGCTCGGGGTGCGGCGTGCCGCCCTGGTCGCGGATCATCGCCTCCAGCTCCCCGGCGAGCTCCGCCTCGTCCATGCCGAGCATCCGCCCCACCGGCCCGTCCTGCGGGGCGAGCTGGGAGGAGACGAACAGCCGCGCCGCCGCCGGCCCGCCGGCGCGCTGCAGCCGGGCGGTCGCCTCGTAGGCGAGGAGCGCCGACCAGCAGTGGCCGAAGAAGGCGAAAGGCACGTCCATGTAGCGTTCGAGCCCGGCGATCATGTCCGCCGCCAGCTCTTCGAAGGTCGCCGGCATCGTCTCACCGAAGCGGCTCAGCCGGCCGGGCAGCTCCACCGGCAGGAAATCGACGGGCCCGTGCTCCGGTGGCCAGTTGCGGAACACCCCGGTGCCGCAGCCGGCATGGGGCACGCAGAACACCCGCGCGGCCGCCGCCGGCGACGGCTCGCGCTGCAACCAGACGCTCTTGGCCCGCGACTCCCTCATGGCACCGCCTCCTCGGGGAACGTGCGGGTCCGGGGCCCCCTGTCCTCGACGATCCTGCGCTCGGGGTACACGATCCGCAGCAGGACGCCGGTCATGGCGGTCGTGACCAGGGCCATCACGATCATCAGGGAGTACAGCTCCGGCGTCAGCACGCCGAGCTGGAGCCCGACAGTCAGCACGATCAGCTCGGTGAGACCGCGGGTGTTCATCAGGATGCCGAGGACCGCCGAGTGGCGGGGACGCACGCCGGTGACCCGCCCGCCCAGGTACGCACCCCCGAACTTGCCGCCGATCGCCACCAGCAGGATCAGCGCCAGCTCACCGAACGCGACCGTGTCCAGCCGGGACAGATCGACCTTGAGGCCGGCGACCATGAAGAAGACCGGCAGCAGCAGCACGGTGCAGATCCGCTCGATCCACGGCAGCACCCGCCGGCGCAGCGCCAGGGTGCCCTCACGCGGCATGGCGGCGCCGAAGAGGAACGCGCCGAAGATGGCGTGCAGGCCCATCCAGCTCGTCGCCAGCGCCGACAGCAGCAGCCCGGCCGCCACCGCGACCAGCACGACGCCGGTCAGCGGGCCGGACACCGGCCGGCGGGCGGCCGGCCGGGCCAGCAGCGGTCGTACCACCCCCAGCAGCAGGACGGCGAAGGGCACCACGAACAGCACGCGCCACGGATGACCGCCGCCGCCGGCCAGCGCCGCCACGACGGCGAGGAGGGCCCACGCGAGCACGTCGCCCACCGCGGCGCAGGCCAGCGCCAGCCCGCCGATCGGCGTGTCGAGCAGGCCGTTGTCGGTGAGGATGCGGGCCAGGACGGGGAACGCGGTGACCGCCATCGCGGCACCCATGAACAGCACGAACGCCGTCCGGTCGCCGGTCTCGTGGCCGCCGGCGAGGTGGAGCGCCAGCAGGACGCCGAGACCGAACGGCAGCAGGATCGCTCCGAACGACACGACGGAGGCCGTCCGGCTCTGGCCGCGCAGCAACGTGTGGTCCAGGTGCAGGCCGATGAGGAACATGAACAGGCAGACGCCGAGGTCGGCCAGCAGGGTCAGTGACGGCCGCACCTCGGCGGGGAAGAGCGTCCCGGAGATCGCGCCGCCGAACAACGTCGGCCCGAGCAGGATGCCGGCCACGATCTCGCCGATCACCGCGGGCTGTCCGAGCCGCCGGGCGAGCATGCCGAACAGCCGCGCCACCGCGACGATGACCGCCAGGCCGAGGAGCAGCAGCGCGACGGTGTGCGGGCTCATCGGAGCGCTCCTTCTCTGGTGCCGGCGCCGTCGTCGAGCACCGTCGTGTCGCCCTCGTCCCGCAGTACCGCCGTGCCGAGCACCCGGACCCGGTCCCCCAGGTCCTCCACCTCCAGCCGGCCGCCGCGTTCGGAGAGCTGCAACGCCTTGAGCCGGGCCCGGCCGAGCCGCTGCGACCAGTACGGCGTGAGCTTGCAGTGCGCGGTGACGCACACCTGGTCCTCGTTCACGCCGAGCGAGGGGAAGAACGTCCGGGAGACGAAGTCGGCGCCCGAGGCGGCGCGCGCGGTGACGATGTGGCCGCGGAACGGCTGCCTGGCCAGCGCCGCGAAGTCCGGGCGGACGGCCGCGACCACCGCGGCCGACTCGACCTCGACGAGGACGTCGTCGCTCGACACCGCGCACACCACGGCGTCCGTGCCGAGCGCCTCCAGCAACCCGGGCGGCGGTTCGCCGACGGTGAGTCCGGCCTTGGGCAGGTCGATGGCGATCAGTTCGCCGGCCCGCTCGGCGTGCAGGACGCCGTTGTCCGAGACGAAGGTGAGCCTGGTCTGGCCGGCGTTCTCCGGGGCCAGGAACAGGTGACGCGCGCCGGCGATCGTCGCGTGCCCGCACAGGTTGATCTCCTTGTACGGGGTGAACCAGCGCACCCGGTAGCGCGCCGGCGCGACCGGCACCACGAACGCCGACGTCGGGAGGCCGATCAGGTGGGCGGTGCGCTGCATCACGCCGTCCGGCGGAAACCGCGGCACCTCGACGACGGCGGCCGGGTTGCCGGCGAAGCGTTCGTCGGAGAAGGTGTCAACGACTCGAAAACGCATCCGCCCGGCTCTCCCCCTGGCCCGCCAGCGTACGGAACATCTGGTCGATCGCCGCACCCATGCCCCAGACCTCCCGGTAGGGCGGTCCCTCCGGTCCGTTGTCGATGTCCCGCTGCCGCGCGTAGGCGGCCGTGGTCCAGTCCGGCGTGGACGGGTACCGGTGGTGGTAGTCGTGGTTGGGCAGGTCCCCGACCACGACGAGGAGCCGCGAGGGCAGGTGGTAGCAGACCGTGAGCGCGGTCCAGCGCGACCATGCCCGCAGCCGCGCGCCAAGGGGCAGCCCGGCGGGCGGGACCGGGGACCCGCAGTACCTGGCCGCGGTGTTGGCCACCGTGTAGAAGCGGTGACCGAACGCGGGGTCGCGCGGCCCCAGCCACTCGTGCTCCCCCAGCCGGTCCAGCAACGCGCTCAGTTGCGCGAACAGCACGACCGGCACCACGAACGCCAGCACCAGGACGAGCGCACCGTTCGGCAGCCAGAAGGGCAGGGAGAGCCACCATCCGATCCACACCGCGAAGGCGGCGAGCCGCCGCCCCCGGCCCTTGAGGTTGCTCCTGATCCGGCCGAGGAAGCCGTTCCAGTAGAAGAGCGGTGACAGGAACACGACCCACGCGCGCCGCCACAGCGCCGTCCGGCTGAGCCCGGGCCGGAACCCGAGGTCGATCAGGAACTGCACCGGCGGGTCGGCCCTCGTCGCGAAGACCTCCCGCCTGTGGTGGTTGTCGAAGTGCTCCTCTTTGAAATCCCGGAAGGTGTGGAAGACGGAGAGCACGGTCACGACCTCACCCCAGAACGCGTCCCGGCGCGAGCTGCCCGAGAAGCGCCGGTGCAGCGCCTGGTGCGCGATGACCAGCACCATCAGCCGTTCCCCGTTGACCGTGAGCAGCCAGCCCAGCAGCAGCGCCACGTACCACAGCGGGAACATGAGCGCCACGGCGAGCGTCGAGACGGTCAGGCCGGCGAAGAACAGCAAGAGCGTCACACCGAGGTAGGACGCCCAGGTGTGCCGGACGATCGGTTTCTGCCCGGGCAGGGCCTTCCCGGTCTGCCAGGTCCAGAAGTGCTGCGTCCAGGAGGGGAAGCGCAGGTAGGTGCTCCGCACGTCTTCCACGGCTCACCTCGCCGGAGCGGACGACCCGACGCCGGCCTCCACGACCAGCCGGTCGAAGAACGCCGTCCACAGCGTCCACATCTCGTTGGCCGCCCGCAGGACGGCGTCCTCCTGCTCGGCGCTGAAGTTGGCGAGCAGGGCGTGGTTGGCCTCCTCGACGTGGTCCGGCTCCTGCTCGACGTGGATCTTCACCCACTCGTTGTCGGTGATGCCGGTGGTCCGCTCGATCGCCTTGCCGATGCTGGACACCATGAGCAGGTCAGTGGTCTCGGTGGCGAAGATGAACCCGAGTGCGCTCTCCCATCCGTCCGACGCGTTCCGGTAGCCCTCGACGAGGGCCGCGGTCTCGGCGTACGGCTCGGTCCCGGTGACCCGGGCGCGGTCGAACCCGCACTTGTCCATCGAGTCGACGTAGATGACCTCGTGTGCCTGGGACACCACGCCGCCACCCGCCTCCTGGTTGAGGATCCGGGTGATCGCGCTCTTGGCGGCGATGTCCGGCAGGACGGCCACGCAGCGGGCGAGGAAGGTCGGGAAGTAGTGCAGCGGGTGCCACCACTGCTCGATGAGGATGGCGGCCTGCTCCTTGGTCAGGTCCGCGGTGGCGACAGCGGCGAAGAAGGGGTGGTCCTGGAACTTCCGGTGCACCGGGCTCCCGGCCAGACGGTCGCCGAACGACAGCGTTGTGGTCATGCTCGTCACTCCTTACTACCGGATCGATCCAAGGTGTAGTAGCGCTGCAGGTTCAGGGTGTGCGGCAGGACGGCCGGGTCCTCGCAGGCGCGGGCGAGGCCGGTCATCGTGTCCCAGGCGAAGTTCTCGCCGCCGTCCCACCGGAAGTGCGTCTTGATCACGATGCTGAAGACCTCGCGGAAGTTGTCCATGGTGAGCACGTCCGCGAGCCGCAGCAGGTTCGCGCGCCGGGCGTCGGGCAGCGGCGGCCGCTCCACCCGGCGGCCGGCCGGGATTCCCTCGCCTTCCGCCTCCGGTTCCCCGTTGACCAGGGGCCCGGCGCCGGACCGGTCGGCGAAGTCGAAGATGAGGTGGATCCGCGGTTCGCTGGAGAGCGACGCCACCGAATGGATCCGGGCCGCGTCGAAGTACCAGATCTCGCCCGCGCGCATCCGGTACACGACGTTGTCCTCGCTGAAGAAGCAGTTGTCGTGCGTGACGAGCGGGATGTGCAGGCGATGTGCCGACCGCGCCTCCTCGGGCACGTCGGACAGCTCGAGGAAGTCGCGGTGCGGGATGATCACACTGTCGGAGAACACGGCCAGCCGGACGAACTGCAACCGGCTCAGGTCGGCCACGTCCGTGATGAGTTCCTGGATGTACGGCAGTTGGCCGCCGTACTCGGTGAAGGTGGACCGCTGGTCGTAGGCGTAGTTGGTCAGCACACCGGTGCCGGTGTCCCCGCCGGTGGCCCACACCATGGCGCTCTTCCACGGACCGCCGATGAGGTAGTTGCTGTACGCCTCGGAGTAGTGGAACGACGCGCTCTGCTCGAGATCCTTCGCCAGCCGCGCCTCGTCGAGCTCGACGGTGGTCACGTATCGGGTTCGCATCTGGTCACACCCTTTCGAGAGTGGAGAACCGCTCGCCCCACGCGTTCTCGCGCACCACCCGGTTGAGCCGGTACTCGTCCTCCCCGGCGACGAGCACGCAGCCGTGCCGGGCCAGGTCGAAGTGGTGGCCGAACTCGTCGAACTCGGTCATGCCGCCGTAGACCCGCACGTGGGTGGGCACCACCCGGATCGCGAAGCCCATGCGCTGCCGCCGGCTGGTGTTGGGGTTCGAGCCGTGGATGCAGCGCGCGGTGAAGATGAAGAACTGTCCGGCGCGCATCTCCAGGTGGCGGACGTCCTCCTGCTCCGGGTTCCAGTCCTTGTCGATCTTGATGTCGTCGTAGTTGTAGCCGAAGAAGGAGTTGTCGCGCGCCGTGCCGTTCCACTTCATCGGCGCGCGTTCGTCGTAGCGCCACCGGCGATGGCTGCCCGGGATGACCTTCATGCAGGCGTTCTCCCTGGCCGCCTCGGTGAACGCCACCCAGCAGGTCAGCTCCATCGGCAGCCCGGGCGAGTGCTCCGTCGCCTCCAGCATGCCCTGGCTCGTCTCACCGATCGCGTACGTTTCCACCTGGTGCCATCCGGTGCCCGAGTCACCGGGGTTCTTGGGGAAGAACTCGGTGCGCCAGCAGAGGATGTCGGGGCCGATGAGGGCCTGCATCCGGCGCACGATCTCCGGTTCGCTGATGAGCCTGCTGAGCCCGGATATGTCCAGGTGCCGGTCGTAGTTCACCGGGTTGTCGAACACCTTGCGCGCGTTGCGGGCGGAGTCGAGCAGTGCCCTTCGCTGCTCCTTCCACCAGGCCTTCATCTCCTCCGGTTCCCAGAGTGTGAACGGCCCGATGTACCCCTGCTCGGCGAAGGTCTTCGCGTCTGTTTCAAGATCCACTTCAGGCACTCCCTGCCTCACCGACGCGTTCAAGCGCGGCATCCAGTTCCGCCGCCGTCTCGGTGACGTGTTCTCCCCTGATGAAGGTCCAGTGGTCGCCGCCGATCGGGATGACGGTCAGCGGCCCCGTGCAGAGGTCCCGGACGGCCGCGGCCAGCTCGGCCTGGCGCACCGGCCCGGCGCCCGCGGCCTGGAACAGATGAACCGGCCCGGGATACGGCAGGGGCCGGTACTGCATCGCCGCGTTCATGCAGGCCCGCGCGGTCTCCAGCACGGTGCGCAGGTAGGCGCTCGACACACCGGCCGCGATCGGCGCCCCCATGAGCTGGACCCAGGTCTCGGCCGACGTCAGCTCGACGAGGTCGGCGTCGGTCGTGGCCGGGTCGTCGAGTCGCGCCACCACGGTGTCCAGCAGTCCGAGGAACGGCGTCCGCGCCATCGGCAGGCCGGTGAGGGGATCGATGACCGGGTTCGCGTCGAACAACCCCAGGAAGTCCACCGTGTGCCCGTCGGCGACGAGCTGCTGCGCCATCTCGTAGGCCAGCACGCCGCCGAACGACCAGCCGCCCAGCCGGTACGGCCCGTCCGGCTCGATCGTGCGCAACTGCTCGACGTGCATGCGGGCGATCTCGCCGAGCGTGCTGCCGAACGCGGGCGGCTCCCCCGTCCAGCCGATGCCGAGCAGCCGCAGCGGCGCGGAAGAGGCCTGGGCCAGCTCCCGGTAGCCGAGCAGCTCACCGCCGAGCGGGTGCACGAGGTACAGGCTGCGGTTGGAGGGACCGGGGCGGAGCGTGACGATCTGCGACGACGTGTGCCGCGGCCGGGGGACGGACACGACCGAACCCAGTGCTCCGGCCAGGTCGTCGACCGTGCTGTACTCCAGGAACAGCGACAGGTCGACCGGCCGGTCCAGGGCCTGCCCGAGCTCCGCGACCACCCACGTCGCGAGCAGCGAGTCCCCGCCGACCTCGAAGAAGTCGTCGTCGCCCGCGAACTCGTCGTGGCCGAGCACCCGGGCCCAGATGGCGGTGACGATCTCGGCGAGCGACGGCCCGGCCGGCGCGGGTCCGTCCGGGGCCGGGGCCGCGGGCAGCGCCAGCTCGGCCAGTGCCCGCGCGTCGACCTTCCCGGTCGTGGTCCGCGGCATCGTGGCGACGGTGACGTACCGCGACGGCACCATGTAGGCGGGAAGTATGCCCCGCAGGTGCTCGGTGAGCTCCCGGTGGGAGACCGGGCCGTCGGTCTGGAGGTACCCGACGAGCACGGACACGCCGTCGGCGACCTCGCGCAGCCCGGCCGCGGCCGCCTCGACCCGGGGGTGGCGCAGCAACGCGTCCTCCACCTCGGCGGGCTCCACCCGGAAGCCGCGCACCTTGAGCTGACGGTCGGCGCGGCCGACGAACTCGTAGTCGCCGTCGTCTCGCAGGCGGGCCAGGTCGCCGGTGCGGTAGAGGCGCTCGCCCGCCGTGAACGGGCTGGCCACGAACCGTTCCGCGGTACGGGCCGGGTCGTCGTGGTACCCGCGGGCCAGGCAGGCCCCGCCGACGTAGAGCTCGCCGACGTCCCCGTGCCGCACGGGGCGGAGCCGGTCGTCGAGCACCCAGCAGGAGACCTCGGCCACCGGGGCGCCGATGGGGGGGATCGCCGGCCAGGCGGCCGGGTCCGCGGGGAGTGTCAGGCTGGTGACGAGATGCGTCTCGGTGGGCCCGTAGTGGTTGTCCAGCCGGCAGTGCGAGATCGCGGCGAACAGGTCGCGGATCGCCGGCGTGATGATCAGGCGTTCGCCCGCGGTGATCACGTGCCGGAGCGAGCCGGGTGTCACGGAAAGCCGTCCGGCCGTGACCGCCATCAGCTGCAGCGCCACGTACGGCAGGAACAAGCGCTGGATCCGGTGGCTCACGATCGTGTCGAGCAGCGCGGCGGGATCGCGGCGCACCTCGTCGGAGGCCACGACCAGGCAGCCGCCGGTGGCCAGTGTCGAGAGCACTTCCTGGAAGGTCACGTCGAAGGACGTCGCGGTGAACTGCAGCGTGCGCAGCCCCGGCACTCCGCTCGCCAGTTGCCAGCGGACCAGCCGGGAGAGCCCGCGATGGGTCATCGCGACACCCTTCGGCACGCCGGTCGAGCCGGACGTGTGCATGACGTACGCCGGCGCGGCGGGATGAGGCGTGACCGCGAGAGGCTCCTGCGGGCCGGCCGCGTCCGGACCCACCACGGCGACGCCGGCCGGCAGACGGCCCGCGTTGGCGTGGTCGGCGACCGCCACCCGCGCACCCAGGTGCCGCACGGTCACCGCGATGCGCGCGTCGGGTGCGGTGACGTCCAGCGGGCTGTACGCGCCGCCGGTCGCGAGCACCGCCAGCATCGCGACGACCGTGTCGGCGGAGCGGTCGAGCAGCACGGCCACCGGTTGTTCCGGCCCGGCGCCGCGGGCGCGCAGCCGGCTCGCCAGCGCGTCCATCCGGCTGACCAGCGCGGCGTAGCTCAGCGGCGCCGCGGCCGTGCCGACGAGGTCGACCAGCGCGTCGCGGTCGCCGTGCGCGCGCGCCCGCGCGCGGATCAGGTCGAGGACCGAGATTTCCGGCCCGGCGGTCGATGGCCGCATCAGGGTCTCGATATCGCTCACGGCAGGCGCCCATCAGTCCGAAGCACGATTCACCCGCTTTCCGGCCGCGAGCCGCCGGGGCAGCGTCCGCGACTCGCATCCCCGACGCTAGGCGGGGGCGGCACGGTGGGGAGAGTCCCGTGAACCGGCGACTGGGCGGCGGAGTTGTCCTGCGAACGGGGGACGGACCCGCGGATTGACCGGCCCGAGAGCCGCTCGATTAACTGAGGATCAGGATCGATCCAGGCCATTGGAGCATCCGTGACCAGCAGCCGCTTCCCGGTCGGACCCGCGGTCGCCGCACCGGTATCCGTTCTCTCTCCGGCGGACGAGCCGGCTGTCCTCGCGACGAGGAACGGCGAGAGGACGACGTCGATGCCGCCGGAGTGCGTCGGCCCGGTGCCGATCCCGCCGGGCCTCGCGAAGGCGCTGTCCACGCTGGCGTCGGAAGCCGGGGCCGACGAATTCCTCCCGTTGTCGATCTGCGCCACGGTGCTGGCGCGGCGGTTGTCGCGGCCCGGCGCGTCCCGCCGGGTCCAGGTGGTGCAGGAAGCGCGGGAGTTCACCGCGCCGGCCCCGGCCGTACCGGTCGATCTCGCCGACGACTTCCGTACCGCGCTGCGCCGGGCCGCGCTGCCGCCAGGTGCCGCGGCGCCGGACCCGGCCACCCGCCACGGGATCGACGTCACGATCGTGGTCGCGAAGGACAACCGGTGCCTGTACGCCGAGAACATGACCAGCGCGGCCGATACGCCGACCGCCCAGTGCTGGGCCCGGACGTTCCTGCGGCTCCTCACCCGCCTGGCGGATGATCCCGGCACCCCCATGGCGGCGCATCCGCTGATCGACGACACCGAGCGCGAACGCATCCTGCGCGGTCTCAACGTGTACGGCGTCCCCGAGGTACGGCACACCACGATGACCGCGCCGTTCGAGGAGCAGGTGGAGCGCACCCCCGGTGCCGTCGCGCTGGTGGACGGGCACGGCACCACGCTCACCTACCGTGAGCTGAACGAGCGGGCCAACCGGCTGGCGCGCTTCCTCATCGGCCAGGGGGCCGGCTCGGGCGGCCGCGTGGGGATCTGCATGCGGCGCGGCATCCATCAGGTCATCGCCATCTACGCCGCCGCGAAGACCGGCGCCGCGTACGTGCCGCTGGAGGCCGAGCTGCCGGACTCCCGGCTCGCGTACATGTTCGGCGACGTCGCGCCGGGACACGTGCTCACCGACCCGGCCTGTCGCGGCCGTGTCCCGGACGGCGCGTGGCACACGGTGGACGTCGAGTCCGGGCAGGGGGCGTGGGACGCCTTGCCGGCGAGTGACCCCGCGGTGGACGCCGGGCCGGGTGGGCTGCTCACCATCCTGTACACGTCCGGCACCACGGGCCGCCCCAAAGGGGTCGCCTACCCGACGGCCGGCGCACTGGCGCACCTGACCTGGATGCAGGGCCGGTACCCGTTCGCCCCCGGCGACCGCGCGCTGTTCAAGACCTCACCCGGCTTCGACGTCTCCATCTGGGAACTCTTCTGGCCCCTCTACCACGGCGCGTGCCTGGTGATCTGCCCGCCGGGCGAGCACCGCGACGCGCGGCGCCTCGCCCGGCTCGTGGAGGACCATCGCGTGTCCACGATCTTCCTGCCGCCGACCGTGATGGCCCCGTTCCTTGAGGAGGTGTCGGCCGGCCGGGCCGGGGCGTTGCGCTGGGCCATGTGCGGCGGTGAGCCGGTCACCCCCCGTGTCCGCGACAGGTTCCACGCCACGCTGCCGACGGCGAAGCTGGTGAACTGCTACGGCCCGACCGAGGCGGGCAACGTCACCGACATGGTCCTTCCGGCCGAACCGGGGGTCCCGGTGGTGCCGCTGGGACGGCCCGCGGCCAACTTCCGGATCACTTTGCTGGACGAGAGCCTCGACCTGGTGCCGGTCGGCATGCCGGGCGAGGCGTACATCGGCGGCGACGTCGGGCTCGCGCAGGCGTACTGGCGGGCACCGGGCCGCACCGCAGAACGGTTCGTCGCCGACCCCTACGGGCCGCCGGGGACACGCATGTACCGGACGGGTGACCTGTGCCGGTACCGCGACGACGGGGTGCTGGAGCATCTCGGCCGGATCGACAGGCAGATCAAGATCCGTGGGCTGCGTGTCGAGCCCGGCGAGATCGAGTCGGTGCTCGCCACGCACCCGTCGGTCGCCGACTGCGCGGTCGTCGCGCACGGCACACCGGTCCGCCTGCTCGCCTTCGTGGTGCCCGCCGGCGTGGACGGCGTGGACGTCGACGCGATCGGCGAGCACGCGGCCGGTGTCCTGGCCGGTCACATGCGACCCGAGGCGATCGTGCCGGTGCCGCGTATCCCGGCGACCGTGAACGGCAAGGTCGACAAGGACGCGCTGGTCGCCGCGTGGCAGGCGCGGGCCGGCGGCGAACGCGAGATCGTGCCGCCCGCCGACGAGGTCGAGGCGGCCCTGATCGACATCTACCACCGGGTCCTGGAGACCGGGCCGGTCAGCGTGCTCGACACCTTCGCCGCGCTCGGCGGCCACTCCCTGCTCGCCTTCAAACTGCTCGACGAGTGCCTGGAGAAGCTGCACGTGCGGCCCGACGTGACCGTCCTGCTCGGCGGCAGCGTCCGCGATGTGGCGGCGTCGATCCAGGCCACCCTGGCCGGCACCACCGGGGGCGCCGCGTCCGGCGGGTGACCGCACCGGTGCCCGGGGCGTGCGGCCGTCCGCGCGTGCCGGCCGCCCGCCTGTGGCGGCTACGCCGGCGGGTACGCCGGCGGGTGCGCCGGCGGGTGCGCCGGCGGGTGCGCCGGCGGGTGCGCCGGCGGGTGCGCCGGCGGGTGCGCCGGCGGGGTCATGGTCAGAGCCCGCCGGTGAGCGGGGCCAGCGGCGTGGTGTCCGAGGCGGACAGGAACTCCGGCCGGCGGCTCGGCACCTCCTGCGGGACGTTGTCCACGCTGTTGTAGGTGATGATGAGAAGCTGCCGGTCGTAGGGGGACATGTTGGTGCCCGAGCCGTGGACCAGCCGGGGATCGAACAACACCATGCTGCCCGCGGCACCCGTCGCGGCCCGTATCCCGAGCCGGGCGACCATGGGGCCGAGCTGCTCGGCGGTCAACGCGTAGTCCAGGTCCGCCGCGAGGTTCGACTTCCAGCTCTCCTCGCCGCCGTCACACCGCCGCTCGGTGGCGAGGGTGCCGAAGCGGTGGGAGCCGGGGACGAACAGCAACGGGCCGTTGTGGGGTGTCGCGTCGTCGAGCAGGAGGGCCACGTTGGTGACCAGCGGCGCGGGCATGCCGTCCTCCCGTTCCCAGAAGATGTAGTCCTGGTGCCACGGCCATACGTCGCCGTGCAGTGCCCGCTTGGCGTTGACCTTGCTCTGGTGCACGTACACCTTGCCGGCCAGCAGTTGTTCGGCCGGTTCCAGCAGGTCGGGCAGCCGGACCAGGCGGGAGAAGAGCTCGCTCGCCTGATGGCAGCCGTGGACGCCGCGGATGGTCCGGCCGTCCTTCTCCAGTACCCGGCCCGGATGGTCCTCACCGTAGAGCCGCTCGACCTCGTCCCGGATCCGCGCCAGATCGCGTGGCGTCAGCACCCCCGGCACGACGACGAAACCGTCGTCGTGGTACTCGCGCAGCTGGGCGTCATTGAGCACGGCGTGCCCTCCTCACGGGACGGTCTCGCTCTGCCATGGTTCCGGTTGTCCGACTTCGGGCGGATCGGCGGCGTCCCCTCCGGGAGTCACGTCCTCAGGTGTGACGTCCGGGAGCTCGTCCTCCAGATGCCGGAGCCGGGGTGACAGGTAGGCCAGCACGGCGCAGAGAGCGAGCAGCAGGCCCATCACCATCATCAGAAGGGCGAACCCCCGGCCCGGGCCGTCGCCGATGAACGCCGCCAGGAGCGGCGAGCGGACCTGGTCCCGGCCGACGAACGGCTGGAACACCTGATCGGCGGCCAGACCCGCCAAGCCGAACGCGAGCAGCCGCGGGACCGACGCGACCATGTTCCGCAGTGCGATGACCCGGCCCAGCAGATGCGGCTCCACCTTCGACTGCCACAGGCTCTGGTTGCTGCCGATGACGACCGCCAGGACCGCGAAGAAGACGAAGGCGGCCACGGCCACCAGCACGACGTCCGGACGCGTGGCGCCGGCGACGATCGCCACCGCGAGCACCAGCGAACACCCGAGTATGGCCCGCACGCGCCGCCGGGGGCCGCCCCACGCGGTCATCGCCAGGCTGCCGGCGATCATGCCGGCCCCGCCGATGGTCAGGACGGTGCCGAGGGCGCCCGGTGTCGCGAACGCGAGCACCAGGGGGGTGATCGACACGTCGACGAAACCGGCGCAGAACTCCAGGGCCGCGAGGAAGACCAGCAGGGCGAGCAGCCCGCGCCGGGCCGCGACATACCGCCACGCCACCCAGAAGTCCCTGAGCAGTGCCGCCACCCCGGCCGCCGCCGCCTCGGCGGGCCGGCGGACCCGCGGGATCCGGACCCACATCAACGTGAGAAGGGCCGCGCCGAACGAGACGCAGTCCATCAGGATGATCCCGTCGATGCCGATGGCCAGGAGCAGGAACCCGCCGGCCACCGGTGCCAGGACCTGGCTCGACGCCACCGCGATGAGCCGCATCCCGTTCGCCCGGCCGAGTTGCCCTTTCGGTACGAGGAGCGGCACCGACGCCTCGAACGCGGGCATCTGGAGCGCGGCGAGGACCGAGAGGGAGGCGACGACGAGGCCCACCGGCCAGACGGCGGAGGCGTCGATGAACAGCGCGGCCGCCAGGACCGACATGACGATCAGCGACCCGGCGTTGGCCGCCACCATCGCGCGTTTCGCGCCGAACCGGTCCACGAGCGAACCGGTGAAGGGGGAGGCGAGAACGAACGGGAGGGCGGAGAGCGCGTAGATGAGCCCGAGCGTCGTGGCTGAACCGGTCACCTGATAGACGTAGACCCCCAAGGCGAAACCCGACAGCGCCGACCCGGTCAGCGAGACGAACTGTCCGCACCAGAGGACGGTGAACGCGCGGAACCCGGAGGCGGTCGGTGCCATGGCTGCCCCTTCACCGCCGCACCGCGTCGGCCGCCAGGTCCTCCGGTGTCACGTCCGGCAGCGCCTCCTCCACGCCGCTCAGCCGCTGATGCCGGTAGGCGTACAGCGTGCAGAGCGCGATCAGCACGCCTGCCGCCACCAGGAGCAGCGCGAACCCCCGGTCGGGCCCGTCCCCGACGAGGAACGCCACGACGCCCGACCGCACCTGGTCCTCGCCCACCACCGGCTGGAGGACACCGCTGAGGACCCCCGCCATGACGTTGCCGACCATGAGCAGGCCGGCATAGACGACGTTCTTCAACGCCATGACCCGGCCGAGCAGCTCGGGCTCCACCTTGGTGTTCAGGATGGTGTGGAAGTTGCCGATGATGATCGACGTGGTGCCCAGGAAGACGAAGGCGGCGAGGGCGATCAGCAGGATGTTCGGCCGGAGCCCGCCGAGCACGATCGCCGCCGCGAACAGCAGCGAGTATCCGAGCATGCCGTTGACCCGCCGGCGGGGCCCGCCCCACACCGTCATCGCCACACCGGTGACGGTCATGCCGAGCGCTCCGACCGCGAGGACCGCGCCGAGGGCGCCCTCCGAGGCGAAGGCGAGGACGAGGCCCGGGAGCAGCACCTCGACGAAGCCGATGCCGAAACTGATCACGCCGAAGAACACCAGCAGCGCCACCATCCCCGGCAGGGTCCTGATCACGTCCCAGGCGTCCCTGAACTGCGCCAGTGGCGTCCGCGCACCGGCGTCCGGACGTCGCCGCCGGGCCGGCGGGATCCGCACCACGGCCAGGGTCACCACGGCGAGAGCCAGCGACACGGCCACCAGCAGGCCGACGCCTTCGATGGCGATGGCACGGAGCAGGAGCCCGGCGGCGATCGGCCCCAGCACCGCGCCGAGCCCGTTCACCAGCATCCGGGTCCCGTTCGCGCGGCCGATGTGCCGCTTCGGCACCAGCAGCGACACCGACGTCTCGATGGCGGGCAGCAGCAGTGCCTTGAGCATGGGAACGAGCATGATGACGGCGAACGCGTGCCACACGGAGAAGGTCCGCGTGAACAGCGGCACAGCCAGGCTGGCCGCGAGCACGATGCCGCCGACGTTGCTCACCAGCAGAGCGCGCCTCGGCCCCCACCGGTCGATCAGTGATCCGGCGAAGGGAGAGGTCACCAGGAAGGGGATGAAGGGAAGCGCGAACATGATGCCGAGGAACGGCAACGGGTACCGCTCGTAGAAGTAGAAGGCCGCCGCGAAGTTGAGCACCGTCAGACTCGTCACCGCGACGAACTGGCCGCCCCAGACGATCGTGAACGTGCGCACCCCGTGGGGGGGCAACGCCGTCTCCGCCCCGTCACCGTCGTGGTCGTTGCGAGTGTCAGCGTGGGAAGTGCTCATCGTCGACCCCAATGATCAGTTGGATGTACCCGCGTCCACCGGGCGCGGCTTCGGCCGGTGGGTCACCGCGCACGGCAGGGAGGCGAACCCGCGCTGGTGCGGGGAGTGCACACGCCGGGTGTTGGCCAGGTCGATCTCGTACTCCGACACGAACGTGCCGATCTCCTCGAGGGCGATCTGCATCTCCAGCCGGGCGAGCGCGGCGCCGAGGCAGTGGTGCGGGCCGTACCCGAAGCTGATCATCTTGCTGGTGTCGCGGTCCAGGTCGTAGCGGTCCGGGTCCGGGAACACGCGACTGTCGCGGTTGCCGGAAGCGGGCAGGATCGCGACACGCGCACCCTTCGTCAGGTTGACGCCGTGGATGACCGTGTCCTCGGTGAGGGTACGGGCCGTCATCTGGCTCGCCGAGTCGTAGCGCAACGTCTCGTTGGCCCAGTCGGCGGCGCGTCCGTTCAGCCCCGCACGCTGGGCCTCCGGGTGCACCCACCCGTGGTACCAGGCGTTGCCGATGGTCTTGCCGGTGGACTCGTTGCCGGCACTGATCACCAGGAACAGGAAGGCGACGATCTGCGTGTCGGTGTGCCTGACGCCGTTGACCTCGGCCTGGATCATGGCCGACGTCAGGTCGTCGCCGGGGTGGCGGCGAAGGTCGCCGACCAGCTCGACGAAGTAGTCGGCCAGCCGGAGGGCGGCGGCCACGGAGTTCGGACCGCGGTCCTCCGAGCCGTTCTCGCGCTGGTTGAGCTGGTCGGTGTCGGCGCGGACCTGGTCCCAGTCCTCGGGCGGGACGCCGAGCATCTCGCAGACCACGTCGTTGGGCAGCGCGGCGGCGTAGTCGGCGGCGAAGTCGAACTTCGCCAGGTCCCGCAGCGGTTCCAGCCGTTCCCGGGCGAGCACGCGGATCCGCGCCTCCAGGGCGGCCACCTTGCGCGGCGTGAACGCGGCCCCGACGAGGCTGCGGTACGCGCCGTGCTCCGGCGGGTCCATGGCGAGGAAGAAGCTGGTCTGCACCGCGTGCGGGCCCCACAGCTCCGACTCCAGCGAGATGCCGTTGCGGTTGGAGAACAACTTGGGGTTGCGCAGCGCCGCCACCACGTCGGCATGCCGTGACAGGGCCCAGAAGTCGCGGTGCTCGTTGCGGTACAGCGGCGCGTGCTCACGCATCCAGGCGTAGACGGGATAGGGATCTTCGTGGATCCGGTAGTCGAACGGGTCGTAACCGAAGGCGGCCTGGTCGTCCTCGGTCAGCGTCAGGGCATCCGTGCTCATCGATGCGCACCTCCCGTCGAAGCGATGTCAGCCGGCGTGCACGCACAGGTCGCGGTAGGCCTGAGCCAGCGTCCGCGCCCCGCGTTCGACGACCTCGAACGGACGCGCCAGGGAGACGCGGATGAAGCGCAGGCCGCCATCCGGGTCGGCCCAGTGGAACGGCCTGCACGGCAGCATGTGGACGCCGCGGGCGACCAGGTCCTTGTACAGGACCGCGGAGTCGGGGCCGCTGGGGGGGATCTCGATCCTGGCGACGCTGATCTGCGAGTCGGGGTCGGCCAGCCGCAGCCCGGCGGGCTCGACCGTCTCCCGCACCACCACCCGGTTCCGCTCCACCAGCGCGCGGGCCCGCTCGTAGCCGCCGTCCACCCAGTCCCCGGCCAGGGCCTTGATGAGCTGCAGGACGACCGGTGAGGCGGCGAGCAGCGACTCCGAGAACGCGCGCTCGATGGGAAGCCTGGTCCGCTCGCTGTACGCCAGCAACCCGATCTTGAGCTCGTGCACGGGCCAGAGCTTCCCGGTGTCCTCGATGACGATCCAGCTCACGCCGGCCGCTTCGAGGATCGCGTAGGTGTCGTACTGGGCCTCGCGCACCTGGCCGCGGAAGCTGGCGTCGATGATGACCGTCTGCCCGTGCCGGGCGGCGTGCTCGGCGAGCGACCGCAGATGCCCCTCCGGCATGACGAGGCCGGTCGGGTTGTTCGGGTGGGTCACCACGACCGCGCGCACCGGAGGCCCGGGCCAGTCCTGTGCGAGCATGGCCGACTCGAACAGGGGCACCAGCGACAGGCCCCGGGTGACGAAGAGATCGGCGATGTTGTCGAAGGTGGGGTGCAGCACCGCGATCACCGCGCCGGCGGGCAGGGCCCGGGCCACGATGTCGGTGGCCAGTGTGGAGGAGTAGCAGCTCAGGATCCGGCCGGTGCCGATCGGTGCGCTGTGCTGCCCGATCGCACCGAGGAACGCGGCGTGCGCCTCCCGTTCGATGTCCGGGAAGGAACGGCGGGTGGCCTCGGCGAACATGTCGGGGATACGCTCGACGATGGCCGCCTGCTGTGCGGAAAGGACGAGCCGGGCGTGTCCGTCGGTGAGGTTGAGTCCGCCGCCCGGGTCGGTCAGCGCCTCAACTTCCATGGTGGTCAGGCTGGCAAGCTCGCTCATCTGTTAGTCCTTCGGGGACGTCGCGCCCGTACGTCGCCGCGCATTCGTGCTACGGCGGGCGTGGCCGGCTGAACAGCAAGTACTTCGCCTATCCAGGACATTAAGGTGCCGATGTCACTGCGTACCTGTCCCCTCTAACAGGGACCAGGGCTCGGAGGTGGGACAGCGTCACGATCGCTCCTGCCCCTCGCGCAGGCAGTCGCGCAGCACGGCGGCGAGTTCCTCCAGGTGGGGCTGCTGCAACATGCTGTAGTGGTCGCCCGGTACGGTGCGATGCTCGAAGGCCGCGCAGAGCGCCTGCCACGCGGCGGGGTCCGTGGCGGCGCTCGCGGCCGCACTGACCAGCACCAGCCGACCTGGGTATCCGCGCGGCCGGTGCGTGAACATCGCCCTGGTGTTGGCGGCGAACAACCGCATCCGTGTCCGGATCTCGTCACGTGTGCCCGCGGGGACCAGGCCGGCGTCGTCGAGCACCGCCATCGCTTGCTCCTCCAGCGCGTCCCGGGCCAGGTGCCGGAACGACTCAGGATCGAGATCCGGTGGCCGTACCCCGGCGATGCCGGTGAGGTCGCGCACGAAGGCGGAAAGCACCTCCAGGTCGCCCGGGACACCGGGGTCGCCCGGCAGGCCGCTGTCCAGCACGACGACGATCGCGACGTGCTCGCCGGCGTCGGCCAGTTGCCTGGCCATCTCCAGGGCGATCACGCCGCCGAGGGACCAGCCGCCGAGGCGGTACGGCCCGCTCGGCCGCACCCGACGGATGATCTCTATGTACTCGGACGCTCGCCCGGGCACGTCACCGGCGCTGGTGCCGCCACGCAGGCCGGGGTCCTCGATCGCGTAGAAGGGCTGGTCGGCGCCGAGCAACGGCGCCAGGCGCACGTACTGGGCCACCGAGCCGCCGACGGGGTGCACGAAGAACAGCGGCGGCTGCGTGCCTTCCGGCTGCAGCGCCGCGGCGTCGTCGGAACGTGCGGCGCCGTCGGCGTCGCCGCTGTCGAGCCGGGAGGCGAGCCGTTCCAGGACCGGGTTGGTGAACAGGTGGCGTGTCGTGATCTCGACGCGCAGGTGTTTGCGTACGCGAGCGGTCAGCTGGCTGCCGTGCAGGGAGTTGCCGCCGAGCTCGAAGAAGTTGTCGTCGGCGCCGACCCGTCCCACCCCGAGCAGTTCCTGCCAGGTCGCGGCGAGCCAGCGTTCGGTGTCGGTGCGGGGCGGGACGTATTCCTTGGCGTGTGGCGCCGGGTCGGGAAGCCTGGCGACGTCGAGCTTCCCGTTGGGGTTCAGCGGCAGCTCGGGGATCGTCACGAACACCGAGGGGATCATGTACGTGGGAAGGTGTTCTGCCACGTGCCGGCGCAGGACACCGGGGTCGGCGTCCCCGACGACGTACGCGGCGAGGTAGGCGTCGTCGCGGAGCACGACGGCACATCGGTGGACGGCGGGGTGCCGGGTGAGGACGTGTTCGATCTCGCCGGGTTCGATGCGCTGGCCGCGGAGCTTGACCTGCCGGTCGGTACGGCCGAGGTATTCGAGCTGCCCGTCGGGCCGCCAGCGCACCAGGTCGCCGGTGGCGTACATCCGCCGGCCTGGCCGGCCGCCGTAGGGGTCGGGCAGGAAACGCTGGGCGGTGAGCCCGGGCCGGTTGAGGTAGCCGTGGGCCACGCCGGCGCCGGCGATGTAGAGCTGGCCGGAGATGCCGACGGGCACCGGCCGCAGGCGCCTGTCGAGGACGTAGGCGCGGTGGTGGGGCTGGGCGGTGCCGATGGGTACCGTACCCCGCAGCGGCGTGTCCGGGCACACGTAGGTGGTGCAGATCACGGTGGCCTCGGTGGGGCCGTAGCCGTTGTACAGGGTGAGGCCGGGCCGCGACCAGCGGTTGGCCAGTTCGACGCCGAGCACCGTGCCGGCGCACAGGATCGCGCGGAGCCGGCTCTGGTCCAGTCGCGCCGGGTCCAGCAGGGCCAGGACCGTCGGGGGGATGTAGGCGATCGTGACGCCGGTTTCCCGCAACAGCGTGGTCAACGCGTCCGGGTCGGTGATGACGTCGAAAGGAGCGCTGACGACGGTCGCGCCGGCCAGGAGAGTGGCGAAGGTGTCGAAGATCGTGACGTCGAAGGCGGGGTTGGCCACCTGGGGGACGACGTCGGCGGCGGTGACGCCGAGCTGTCCGACCGCGTTCCGGCAGTAGGTGTACGCCGACCTGTGGGAGACCAGCACCCCTTTGGGGATGCCGGTGGAGCCGGAGGTGTAGATCAGGTACGCCGGGTCGTCGGGCCGGACGCCGGCGTCCGGCGCCGTCTCGGGGTGGCCGGCCAGATCGACCTGCCACGGCGGGTCGTCCAGGGTCCAGGTCATGGTGGCGGGGGCGACCTCGGTGGCCAGGGCGGCCAGATCGGACGTCGTCAGCAGCAACGGCGCCGCGGCGTCGCCGACCTGGAAGGCCAGCCGGGCCGCCGGGTTGCGCGGGTCCAGCGGCATCCAGGCGGCCCCGCTCATCATCACCGCGAGCTGCGCGACGAGCAGATGCGGGCCGCGTTCCAGCAGCAACGCCACCACCCGGCCCCGCCCCACCCCCGCCTCCCGCAACGCGTGCGCCAACCGGCCGGCACGCCGGCCCAGCCCGCCGTAGGTCAGCTCGACCGGCGGCTCACCCGTGGGGCCGCCCGCGAACCGGAACGCGACACGACCCGCGTCATGCCCGGCCGTGACCTGATGGAGCAGGCCGAGTGTGCCGACCGCACCGGTGGCAACGGTGTGCACCGCTACGCTCCTCCCTCTCCTGACCCGGTCGCGGCGGCGGCACCCGCCGCGTTCCAGGCATGCAGCACCTGGTCACGTTCACTGGCCGACATGATGTCGATGTCCTCGGCGACGGCGCCGGGCTCGGCAAGGCCGTTGGTCAACGCCGCGACGTAGTGGTCGAGGAAGCGCTCCATGCGGCCGACGTCGAACAACTCGGTGGAGTACTCCATCGACACCCACATGCCGTCCGGCGCGTCCGTCATCTCGATCCCGATGTCGAACCGCGCGGAACGGCCGGCCGCGTCCAGGGGCTCGGCGGCCACGTCGCCGAGCGACAGATCCGCCTGGTTGCCGGCGGGCTGGAGCGTCAGGCTGACCTGGAACAGGGGGTTGCGGCCGGCGACCCGTTCGGGCTGGAGCGCGTCGACGATCACTCCGAACGGCACGTCCTGGTGGGCGGTGGCGTTCAGCACCGTCTCGTGGCAGCGGCGGACGACCTCGGCGAAGGTGGGCTCGCCGCCGAGATCGGTGCGCAGCACCACGGTGTTGGCGAAGAAACCGACGATGCGTTCCATCTCACGGCGGGTACGGCCGGAGAAGATGGACCCGAGGACGAGGTCGTCCTGCCCGGTGTAGCGGTGCAGCACGGTGAGCAGCGCCGCCTGCGACACCGCCAGGAAGGACACCTGGTGGGTCCGCGCGTACGCGCGCGCCGCCGCGGCGGTGTCGTCGGGCACCCGGCGGTTGAGGGCCGCGCCGGCGCCGGTGGGTTGTGCCGGACGCGGCCGGTCCGCCGGGAAGTCCAGCGTCGGCAGACCGGCCAGGGCCTCACGCCAGTAAGCCAGCCGGCGATCCATCTCGGCATCGTCGAGCCGGTCGCGCTGCCACACCGCGTGGTCGCCGGGTTGCAGGGACACCTCCGGCAGCTCGGCCGCACCCGCACCGCGCTCGGCGGCGTACGCCAGGGACAGCTCGTCGGCCAGCATCCGCAGCGACCAGCCGTCGGCGACGATGTGGTGGACCACCAGCACCAGCACGTGCTCGTCCGGCCCCAGCCGCGCGAGCGCCGCGCGGAACAGCGACCCCGCCGCCAGATCGAACGGCCGCGTCATGCAGTCGCTCACCCACGACTCGACCCCGCCGGCCTCGACCCGCTCCACCGGCAGCGAGATCGCCGCGGGCGGCGGGTCGACCACCTGGCGCGGCAGGCCCTTCTCCTCGGCGAACCTGGTGCGCAGCGCCTCGTGCCGCACCACCAGCGCGAGCAGGGCCCGCTCCAGCGCGGGCACGTCGAGCGCGCCGCGCAGCGCCAGGGCGAACGACAGGTGGTACATCGACGACGGGCCCAACCGCTGCAGGAGCCAGAGCCCCTCCTGCTGCGGCGTGCACGGCAGCGCCCCGTCCCGCGCCACCGGCACGATCGGCGTCTGCGCGGGTGCGGCCTCTGACGCGTCGAGCAGCGCCGCCAGGTCCGCGAGCGCCGGCTCGGTGAACAGGTGGTGCAGGTCGAGTTCGATGCCCAGGTCTTCGCGGACGCGGGCGGCGAGTTGCGTGCCGTGCAGGGAGGTACCGCCGAGGTCGAAGAAGTTGTCGTCGGCGCCGACGTGTTCGACGGCCAGCAGTTCCTGCCAGGTCGCGGCGAGCCAGCGTTCGGTGCCGGTACGTGGCGGTACGTATTCCTTGGTGTCCGGCATCGGGTCCGGGAGCCCGGCGACGTCCAGCTTGCCGTTCGGGGTCAACGGCAGCGCGCGCAGCGCGACCCACGCGGTGGGGATCATGTACGTGGGGAGGGCGTGTGCCAGGTGCTCGCGCAGCTCGGCGGGGTCGGGGTCGTCGTGGCCCGGTTCCGCGACGACGTACGCGGCCAGGTAGGTGTCGTCGCGCATGATGACGGCGCACTGCCGGACGGCGGGGTGGCGGGCCAGGACGTGTTCGATCTCGCCGAGTTCGATGCGCTGGCCGCGGAGCTTGACCTGCCGGTCGGTGCGGCCGAGGAACTCCAGCAGGCCGTCGGGCCGCCAGCGCACCAGGTCACCGCTGGCGTACATCCGCTCCCCCGGCCGGCCGCTGTAGGGGTCGGGCAGGAAACGCTCGGCGGTGAGCCCGGGCCGGTTGAGATAGCCGTGCGCCAGTCCCGCCCCGGCGATGTAGAGCTGCCCCGCCACCCCCACCGGCACCGGCCGCAGACGCTTGTTCAGCACGTAGGTGCGCTGGTGGGGCAGCGCGGCGCCGATCGGCACCGTGCCTTCCAGAGGTGTGCCGGGGCACACGTAGTTGGTGCAGATGACGGTGGCCTCGGTGGGGCCGTACCCGTTGTGCAGGGCGAGGCCGGGCCGCGACCAGCGGTTGGCCAGTTCGACGCCGAGCACAGAACCGATGCACAGGACGGCGCGGAGCCGGCTGCCGGTCAGGTGTGCCGGGTCGAGCAGGCCCAGGACCGCCGGGGGGATGTAGGCGACGGTGACGTTCTCCGCTCGCAGGAGCGTGGTCAACGCGGCCGGGTCGGTCATGACGGCGAACGGGGCGCTGACGACGGTCGCGCCGGCCAGGAGAGTGGCGAAGGTGTCGAAGACCGTGACGTCGAAGGCGGGGTTGGCCACCTGCGGGAGCACGTCGGCGGCGGTGACGCCGAGTTGCTCGACCGCGTTCCTGCAGTAGGTGTACGCCGACCCGTGAGAGATCAGGACCCCTTTGGGGGTGCCGGTGGAGCCGGAGGTGTACATTAGGTATGCCGGGTCGACCGGGCGGACGTCGATGTCCGGCGCCGTTTCGGGGAAACGGGCCAGATCGGCCTGCCGCGGCGGGTCGTCCAGGACCCAGATCGCGGTGGCGGGGGCGACCTCGGTGGCCAGATCGGCCAGGTCCGAGGTCGTCAGCAGCAACGGCGCCGCGGCGTCACACACCTGGAAAGCCAGCCGGGCCGGCGGATTACGCGGATCAAGCGGCATCCACGCCGCCCCGCTCATCATCACCCCAAGCTGCGCGACAAGCAGATCCGGACCGCGTTCCAGCAACAACCCGACCACCCGGCCCCGCCCCACCCCCACCTCCCCCAACGCCCGCGCCAACCGGCCCGCACGACCACCCAGCTCCCCATACGTCAGCTCAACCGGACACCCCGAAACACCACCCACGAAACGGAACGCCACACGACCCGCCTCATGCCCGGCCACGACCTGATGCAACAGACCCGACGTGCCCACCGCACCGGCGACAACGGTGTGCACCACTACACCCCTCCCTCTGACCCGGCCACCGCGACGGCCGGGTTCCAGGCATGCAGCACCTGCTGCCGCTCACTGCTCGACATGATGTCGATGTCCTCGGCCACCACGCCGGGGTCGGCAAGGCCGTTGGTCAACGCCGCGACGTAGTGGTCGAGGAAGCGCTCCATGCGGCCGGGGTCGAACAACTCGCTGGAGTACTCCACCACCAGGTCCAGGCCGTCCCCGCTGTCGATCGCGTCGATCGCGACGTCGAACCGCGCGGAACGTGCGGCCGCGTCCAGCGGTTCGGCGGCCACGTCGCCGAGCGTCAGGTCGGCCTGGTTGTTGGCCGGCTGGAGCGTCAGGCTGATCTGGAACAGGGGGTTGCGTCCGGCGACCCGTTCGGGCTGGAGCGCGTCCACGATCAACGCGAAGGGGATGTCCTGGCGCTCGGTGGCGTCCAGCACCGTCTCATGACAACGGCGGACCACTTCGGCGAACGTGGGCTCACCCCCGACATCGGTACGCAGCACCACGGTGTTGGCGAAGAAACCCACCACAGGCTCGATCTCCGGACGGGTACGACCCGAGAAGATCGACCCGATGACCAGGTCCTCCTGCCCGGTGTACCGGTGCAGCACCGTCAGCAACGCCGCCTGCAACACCGCCAGGAACGACACCTGATGCGTCCGCGCGTACGCACGCGCCGCCGCCGCGGTGCTTGCCGGGACCTGGTGGTCGGCGGCCGCGCCGGCACCGGTGGGGTCGGCCGGCCGGGGGCGGTCCGCCGGGAAGTCCAGCGTCGGCAGACCGGCCAGGGCCTCACGCCAGTAAGCCATCTGCCGGTCCATCTCGGCGCCGTCGAGCCAGCCGCGCTGCCACACCGCGTGATCGACCGGCTGCAGGGACATCGCCGGCAGTTCTGCTCCTCGTATGCCGCGCTCGGTGGCGTACAGGGCGCCGAGTTCGTCGGCGAGGATCTTGGCCGACCAGCCGTCGGCGACGATGTGGTGGACCACCAGCACCAGCACGTGCTCGTCGGGCCCCAGCCGCGCGAGCGCCGCGCGGAACAGCGACCCCGCCGCCAGATCGAACGGCCGCGTCGTCCACTCGGTCACCCACGACTCGACCTGGCCGGCCTCGACGGGGTCCGCCGGCAGCGAGAACGTCGCAGGCGGCGGGTCGATCACCTGGCGCGGCAGGCCGTCCTCCTCGGCGAACCTGGTGCGCAGCGCCTCGTGCCGCACCACCAGCGCGAGCAGGGCCCGCTCCAGGGCGGGGACATCGAGCGCGCCGCGCAGCGCCAGGGCGAACGCGATGTGATACATCGACGACGACGGATCCATGGACTGCAGGAGCCAGAGCCCTTCCTGCTGCGGCGTGCACGGCAGCGCCCCGTCCCGCGCCACCGGCACGATCGGCGTCTGCGCGGGTGCGATCTCGGACTCGTCGAGCCGCGCGGCCAGATCCGCGAGTACCGGATGGGAGAACAGGTGGCGCAGGTCGAGTTCGATGCGCAACTGCTCGCGGACGCGGGCGGCGAGCTGGCTGCCGTGCAGGGAGTTGCCGCCGAGCTCGAAGAAGTTGTCGTCGGCGCCGACGCGTTCCAGCTTCAGCAGTTCCTGCCATGCCGCGGCCAGCCAGCGTTCGGTGCCGGTACGGGGCGGGACGTACTGGTTGCCGCCCGGCACCGGATCGGGGAGTCTCGCCAGGTCGAGCTTGCCGTTGGGGCTCAGCGGCAGCTCCGTCAGCGGCACGAACACCGAGGGGATCATGTACGCGGGAAGCCGTTCCGCCAGGTGCCGGCGCAGGCCGCCGGGGTCGGTCTCGCCGACGACGTACGCGGCCAGGTAGGTGTCGTCGCGCATGATGACGGCGCACTGCCGGACGGCGGGGTGGCGGGCCAGGACGTGTTCGATCTCGCCGAGTTCGATGCGCTGGCCGCGGAGCTTGACCTGCCGGTCGGTGCGGCCGAGGAACTCCAGCAGGCCGTCGGGCCGCCAGCGCACCAGGTCACCGCTGGCGTACATCCGCTCCCCCGGCCGGCCGCTGTAGGGGTCGGGCAGGAAACGCTCGGCGGTGAGCCCGGGCCGGTTGAGATAGCCGTGCGCCAGTCCCGCCCCGGCGATGTAGAGCTGCCCCGCCACCCCCACCGGCACCGGCCGCAGACGCTTGTTCAGCACGTAGGCGCGGTGATGGGGCAGCGCGGCGCCGATCGGCACGGGACCCTGCACAGGTGTGTCGGGGCACACGTAGTTCATGCAGGCCACGGTGGTCTCGGTGGGGCCGTACCCGTGGTGGAGGGCGAAGCCGGGCCGCGACCAGCGGCCCTGCACCTCCGCGGCGAGCGACTCCCCCCCGGCCACGAACCCGCGCAACGCGCTTCCCGTGAACCCCTGGGGATCGAGCAGGCTCAGGAACGTCGGTGTCAGGAACGAGAAGGTGACCTGCTCCGAGTGGACGAGCGCGGTGAACGCGGCCGGGTCGGTGATGACGGCGAACGGGGCGCTGACGACGGTCGCGCCGGCCAGGAGAGTGGCGAAGGTGTCGAAAACGGTGCCGTCGAAAGCGGGGTTGGCCGTCTGGAGGATGCGGTCGGCGGCGGTGACACCGTGATGCTCGACCGCGTTCCTGCAGTAGGTGTACGCCGACCGGTGAGGGGTCAGCACCCCCTTGGGGGTGCCGGTGGAGCCGGAGGTGTAGACCACGTATGCCGGGTCGACCGGCCGGACGTCGATGTCCGGCGCCGTTTCGGGGAAACGGGCCAGATCGGCCTGCCGCGGCGGGTCGTCCAGGACCCAGATCGCGGTGGCGGGGGCGACCTCGGTGGCCAGATCGGCCAGGTCCGAGGTCGTCAGCAGCAACGGCGCCGCGGCGTCACACACCTGGAAAGCCAGCCGGGCCGGCGGATTACGCGGATCAAGCGGCATCCACGCCGCCCCGCTCATCATCACCCCAAGCTGCGCGACAAGCAGATCCGGACCGCGTTCCAGCAACAACCCGACCACCCGGCCCCGCCCCACCCCCACCTCCCCCAACGCCCGCGCCAACCGGCCCGCACGACCACCCAGCTCCCCATACGTCAGCTCAACCGGACACCCCGAAACACCACCCACGAAACGGAACGCCACACGACCCGCCTCATGCCCGGCCACGACCTGATGCAACAGACCCGACGTGCCCACCGCACCGGCGACAACGGTGTGCACCACTACACCCCTCCCTCTGACCCGGCCACCGCGACGCCACCGGCTCCGGCGGGCGTCGAACTCCAGGCATGCAGCACCTGGTGACGTTCGGTGGCCGACATGATGTCGATGTCCTCGGCGACGGCGCCGGGGTCGGCAAGGCCGTTGGTCAACGCCGCGACGCAGTGGTCGAGGAAGCGCTCCATGCGGCCGGGGTCGAACAACTCGGTGGAGTACTCCGCCACCAGGTCCAGGCCGTCCCTGTTGTCGATCGCGTCGATCGCGACGTCGAACCGCGCGTACCCGCCACCCAGCTCGACCGGCTCCGTCGTCACGGTTCCCAGCGTCAGGTCGGCCTGGGTGTTGGCCGGCTGGAGCGTCAGGCTGATCTGGAACAGGGGGTTGCGTCCGGCGACCCGTTCGGGCTGGAGCGCGTCCACGATCAACGCGAAGGGGATGTCCTGGCGCTCGGTGGCGTCCAGCACCGTCTCATGACAACGGCCGACGACCTCGGCGAACGTGGGCTCACCCCCGACATCGGTACGCAGCACCACGGTGTTGGCGAAGAAACCCACCACAGGCTCGATCTCCGGACGGGTACGACCCGAGAAGACGGACCCGATGACCAGGTCCTCCTGCCCGGTGTACCGGTGCAGCACCGTCAGCAACGCCGCCTGCAACACCGCCAGGAACGACACCCGGTGCTTCAGCGCGTACGCACGCGCCGCCGCCGTGGTGTCGTCGGGCACCCGGCGAGCGGCCACCGCGCCGGCGCCGGTGGGCCGCGCCGGACGGGGCCGGTCCGCCGGGAAGTCCAGCGTCGGCAGACCGGCCAGGGCCTCACGCCAATAGGCCATCTGCCGGTCCATCTCGGCGCCGTCGAGCCAGCCGCGCTGCCACACCGCGTGATCGACCGGCCGCAGGCGCAGTTCCGGCAGCGCGGCGTGGTCGCCGGCGTACAGGGCGGCGAGTTCCCCGGCCAGGATCTTGCCCGACCAGCCGTCGGCGACGATGTGGTGGACCACCAGTACCAGTACGTGGTGATCGGGAGCGAGCCTGGCCAGTGCCGTCCGGAACGGCGGCCCGGCCGCCAGGTCGAACGGCCGGCAGATGTGCTCCGTGGCCCACCGCGCGACGTCGTCCGCGGCCATCTCGGTCACCGGCAGCGAGAACGCCGGCGGCGGCGGGTCGACCACCTGCCGGGGCAGGCCGCGCTCTTCGACGAACCTGGTGCGCAAGCCTTCGTGCCGCCCCACCAGCGCGAGCAGCGCCCGCTCCAACGAGGCCACGTCCAGCGCGCCGCGCAGCCCCAGCGCGTACGGGATGTGGTAGGTCGGCGACGACGGGTCGAGCCTGTGCATGAACCACAGACCCTCCTGCTGGTGCGTGCACGGCAGCGGACCATGTCCGGCCACCGGCGCGATCGTCCTCGCGGCGCGCGTGATGCCGGACTCGTCGAGCCGCGCGGCGAGCTGTTCAAGCACCCGGCTGGTGAACAGGTGCCGTGGCTCCAGCTCGATGCCCAGGCCGCCCCTGATCCGCGCGATGAGCTGCGTGCCGTGCAGCGAGTTGCCGCCGAGGTCGAAGAAGTCGTCGTGGACGCCTACCCGTTCCACCTCCAGCAGTTCCTGCCACGCCGCGGCGAGCCATCCCTCCGTGGGGGTACGCGGTGCCACGTACTCGGCCGCCGGCGACGCGACGGCCGGCAACGCGGCGACGTCGAGCTTGCCGTTGCGGGTGACGGGCAACTCCGGCAGCGCGACCCACGCGGTGGGGATCATGTACGTGGGCAGCCGCTGCGCCAGGTACTCGTGCAGCTCGGCGGGGCCGGGCTCGCCGTGGTCCGGCTCCGCGACGACGTACGCGGCCAGGTAGGCGTCGTCGCGCAGGATCACGGCGCAGTGGCGGACGGCGGGGTGGCGGGCCAGGACGTGTTCGATCTCGCCGAGTTCGATGCGCTGGCCGCGGAGCTTGACCTGCCGGTCGGTGCGGCCGAGGTACTCGATCGCGCCGTCCCTCCGCCAGCGAGCCAGGTCACCGCTGGCGTACATGCGCTCGCCTGGGCGGCCGGCGTAGGGGTCGGCGAGGAAGCGCTCGGCGGTGAGCCCCGGCCGGTTGAGGTAGCCGAGAGCCACGGGCCCGCCGATGAACAGTTGCCCGGGCACCCCGATCGGCACCGGCCGCAGGCGGCCGTCCAGGATGTAGGTCCGCATGTTGGTGATCGGAGGCCCGATCGGCACGGTGACGGCGCCGGGTTCGCAGCGCCAGGACGTGACGTCGATCGAGGCCTCGGTCGGGCCGTAGAGGTTGTGCAACTCGACGCCGGGCCAGACGGCCAGGAACCGGCGCGCGGCGACCGGCGGCAGCGCCTCGCCGCTGGCGAACACCAGGCGCAGGCTGTGCAGCGCGCCGGGGTCGAGCCCGTCCTGCACGGCGTCGAGGAAGGCCAGCAGCATCGAGGGGACGAAATGCACCGTGGTGATGCCCTCGCTCGCGATCAGCCGATGCAGGTACCCGGGATCGCGGTGGCCGCCGGGTGCGGCGACGACGAGGGTGGCGCCGACGGCGAGCGGCCAGAAGAACTCCCAGACCGAGACGTCGAAACTGTACGGCGTCTTCTGCAGCACACGGTCGGCGGGCTGGAGCCGGTAGGTCTCCTGCATCCAGGCGAGTTGCTTGTGGACACCGCGGTGCGAGACCAGGACACCCTTGGGTGTGCCGGTGGAACCGGAGGTGTAGAGCACGTAGGCGAGGGAGTCGACGGTGACGCCGCTGTCCGGCGGGCCGGCCGGCTCGGCGGCGAGCGCGTCCCGCTCGGTGTCCAGCGTGATCGCGGCGGGGAAGGCGGACGCGTGGGCGGCGTGGGTGACGACGACCGGCGGAGCGGCGTCGGCGAGCATGAACGCGAGCCGCTCCGGCGGCAGGTCGGGTTCGAACGGGAGGTATCCCCCGCCGGCCTTCAAGGCGGCCAGCAGCGCGATGACCATGTCGGCGCCTCGGTACAGGCATACGCCTACGGGAACCCCCGGGCCGACGCCATGCCGGCGCAGCCGGTGCGCGAGCTGGTTGGCCGCCACGTCGAGCTGCTCGTACGTCCATTCCGTGCCGTCGTGGTCGATGACGGCGACGGCCTCCGGCGTACGGGCGGCGGTCGCCTCGACCAGCCGGTGCACCAGCTCGACCGGCGGCCCGCCGGCCGTGTCGTTCCATGCCGCGAGTACCTGGTGGCGTTCGGTGGCCGGCATGATGTCGAGGTCCGCGGCGACGGTGCCGGGTTCGGCCAGGCCGTTGGCCAACGCCGCGACGTAGTGGTCGAGAAGACGTTCGATGCGGTCGGCGTCGAACAGTTCGGTGGAGTACTCGACCATCAGCTCCGACCGGCCGCCGGCGTCCGCCACGTTGATGAGGATGTCGAAGCGCGCGTAGTCGTCGGCGATGTCGATCGGCTCGGCCTGGATGTCGCCGAGTGACAGGCCGGCCTGGGTGCCGGCGGGCTGGAGGCTGAGGCTGATCTGGAACAGGGGGTTGCGTCCGGCGACCCGTTCGGGCTGGAGCGCGTCGACGATCAACGCGAAGGGGATGTCCTGGCGCTCGGTGGCGTCCAGCACCGTCTCGTGACAACGGCGGACCACTTCGGCGAACGTGGGCTCACCCCCGACATCGGTACGCAGCACCACGGTGTTGGCGAAGAAACCCACCACAGGCTCGATCTCCGGACGGGTACGACCCGAGAAGATCGACCCGATGACCAGGTCCTCCTGCCCGGTATAGCGATGCAGCACCGTCAGCAACGCCGCCTGCAACACCGCCAGGAACGACACCCGGTGCTTCAGCGCGTACGCACGCGCCGCCGCCGCGGTACCGGCCGGCAGCTCGCGGCCGGCCACCGCGCCGGCACCGGTCGGGTCGGCCGGCCGGGGCCGGTCCGCCGGGAAGTCCAGCGTCGGCAGACCGGCCAGGGCCTCACGCCAGTAAGCCACCTGCCGGTCCATCTCGGGACCGTCGAGCCGGGCACGCTGCCACACCGCGTGGTCACCCGGCTGCAGGTGCATCTCCGGCAGTTCGATCCCCCCCACACCGCGCTCGGCGGCGTACAGGGCGCCGAGTTCGTCGGCGAGGATCTTGGCCGACCAGCCGTCGGCGACGATGTGGTGGACCACCAGCACGAGCGCGTGCTCGTCGGGCCCCAGCCGCGCCAGCGCCGCGCGGAACAGCGGCCCAGCCGCCAGGTCGAACGGCCGGTGCGCCTCGTCCGCCGCCCACCGCCCGAGCGTGTCGCCGTCCAGCTCGGTCACCGGCAGCGAGAACGCCGGCGGCGGCGCATCGATCACCTGGCGGGGCAGGCCGTCCTCCTCGACGAACCTGGTGCGCAGCGCCTCGTGCCGCACCACCAGCGCGAGCAGCACCCGTTCCAACGAGGCCACGTCCAGCGCGCCGCGCAGCCGCAACGCGAACGGGATGTGGTAGGTCGGCGACGAAGGGTCGAGCCGGTGCATGAACCACAGGCCCTCCTGCTGCTGGGTGCAGGGCAACGCCTGATCGCGCGCCACCGGCACCATGCGGCCGGGCCTGTCCTGCCGCTCCTTCGCCGCGCGCTTGGCGGCCAGTTGCCGTTCCAGCTCGGCGATCTCGTCGTCCAGCTCAGTGGCCGGCTGCTCGGCCGCGGTGGAGGAGAGTGCCTGCGCGAGTTCGCGGACGCTGGGGTGTGCGGCGAGCGTCGCGATGCCGGCGCCTTCGATGCGGCCGACCGCGCGGACGGCGTCGAAGGAGTCACCGCCGAGCTCGAAGAAACTGGCCGTGACGTCGATGTCCGTGAGGCCGAGGATCTCCTTGTAGACGGCGGCGACCGCCTCCTCCTCGGGAGTGGCGGGCGGCTCGGGTGCCGACGCCCGCCGGCGCATCGCCGCCACCGGCTCCTCGGTCCGCCGGACCGGCCGCGGGCCGGTCGCCGACACGACCGGGGCGATGCCTTCGGCGGCGATGATCGCTTCCATGGTGAGGTGCAGCCGCTCGAGCAGGTCGTCGATGAAGCCGGGGGCGAACCGGTCGCGGTGGATCAGCAACTGCATCTCCGACACCGGAGAGGGCGCGACCGTCAGCGTCAGCGGCAGGTCGATCTTGTCGTAGAGCGTGTCGACGCCGAACCTCAGCGGCTCGTCCGCCGCGGCGTCCCCGGAGCCGGCGTCGATGGCGAGCGAGTAGTTCTCCAGCACGAGGAGCGTGTCGAAGAGCTGCTGTCCCGGCGCCTCGGCCCACTTCTTGATGTCGGCGAGGGGGGCGTACTCGTAGCGGCGCATGGCCGCATAGGTGTCCTGGAGGTCGCGCAGCCACGAGCCGAGATCGCCGTCGCCCGGCACCGTGACCCGCAGCGGCAGCGTGTTGGCGAACAGGCCCACCATCCGCTCGACCTGCGGCAGCTCGGGAGGACGGCCGGAGGTGGCGCAGCCGAAGGTGACCTCCGGCTGACCTGTGTAGCTCTGCACCACGACGGCCCACACGGCCTGCACCATGGTGCTGAGCGTGACGCGGTGGCGGGCCGCCGCGTCACGCAGCCCTTCGGTCAGCGTCTCCGGCAGGGCCACGATGCGGCGCTCGACCGCCCCGGTGCCGTGCAGCGGGTCCGCCGGCTCGAATCGGGACACGAGGCTGGGCCGTACACCGGCCAGGGCCTTGGTCCACAGGTCGCGGGCCTCCTGGAGGTCCTGACGTTGCAGCCAGGCGATGTAGTCGCGGTAGGCCGGCACGGGCCGCGGCGCGGGAGTGCCGACGGTCAGCGTGCGGTACCACGCCATGACCTCGTCGAGGACGACGGGGATCGACCAGCCGTCGAGCAGCACGTGGTGGTAGGTCCAGATGAGCGTGTGGCGGCGTTCGCCGAGCCGGACCACGTGCAGCCGCTGGAGCGGCGGCACCGCGGGGTCGAAGCCCGCGGCGCGGTCCTCGGTCTGCAGGCGCTCCAGCCGTTCGCGCTGCCGCGCGTGGTCGAGGCCGGACCAGTCGTGGTGGTGGACGGGCAGCGCCACGTGCTTGTGCGCGACCTGCAGCGGCTTGTCCAGTCCCTGCCAGTGGAACGACGTCCGCAACCCGGGGTGCGCGGCGACGACCGCCTCCCAGGCACTCACCAGGGCGTCGACGTCCAGCGGTCCTTCGACGGCGTACGTGTGCTGGCTGAGGTACATGTCGGCGGCGCCGTCGTGCAGGCTGTGCAGCAGCATGCCTTGCTGAAGCGGTGAGAGCTCGTAGATGTCCTCGACGTTTCCGCTGCTCACACTCTGCTCCCTTCGCTGGTCAGATGAGGTCCTGGACGATGGTCTGGACGACCTGGCGCTCAGCGGCGGGGGTGAGGAAGTGCCCGCCGGCGATGTGATGGAGCCGGAAGCCGGCGGTGGTCTCGGCACGCCAGGAGGCGACGCGTTCGGGAGTGCCGACGGGGTCGTCCACACCGGCGAAGGCACGGATCGGCACGTCCAGCGGGGTGAGCGGGTGGAAGTCGTGGGTGCTGAGCACCGCCAGGTCGGCCCGGAAGGTGGGGAGGATGGCCCGCAGCAGTTCCGGCTGGTCCAGCACCTCGGGCGGCGTGCCGCCCATCTCGCGGAGGTGGGCTTCCACGCCGTCGGGCCGTCCTTCCCACGGCCAGGTGCCGTCATCGGTGGCGGGGCCGGGATCGCACGCCACGTAGAGCCGGGTGGGCAGCGGCATCGCCGTCACGCGGAGCGTGTGCGTCAGGGCCCAGGCGACCCTGGCCCCCATGCTGATGCCGAAGCAGGCGAACGGCCGGTCCAGCAGTGGCTTGAGTACGTCGACGAGATCGCGGACGAGGCTGGTCATACGATCGTGGGCCGGTTCGGTGAAGCGGTCGGCGCGGCCCGGTAACTGGACGGCGACCAGTTCGACAGCCGGCGGCAGCAGCCGGCGCCACGGGCGGTACATGCCGGCGTTGCCGCCCGCGTGATGGAAACACAGCAGTCGAATCCGCGCTGTGTCGTCGGTGCGGCCGAATCGCTTCAGCCAGCGGCGGTCGATGTCCTGCGGGTGTGCGTTCATCCCCACCTCGTCCGCGACGGTGCACATGAGCTCCTCACCGACGCTATCGAGAGGCTCCTTCGTGGTGCTGTCACACGAATCGAGGACAGTCGATCGAGAGGGGCTCTCCTCGCGGGTCGTGACCGCGTTCCGCGATGAAGTCGACGGCCACCTGCATCAGGGTGGTGTCCGCGTGGAACAGCGACGAGTGGTCGCCATGAGGCTCCACCCGCAGCCGGCCGTTCGGCAGGCCCTCGGCCACCTGTCGCGAACCCTGTGGATGGGCGGTCTCGTCGTCCTCGCTGGTGACCACGAGCGTGGGCTGCTCCACCTTCGTGAGGTACGGCTCCACGTCGGTGGTGGCGATGCTGCCGTTGAGCCGGCAGTACCGGTAGAAAAGCTCGGGATTGGTGTAGGGATACAGCACGAGATGCGCTGTTTCGGCGGGTGTGGTTCTCAACGCGACCTGGCAGAAAGCGGTCTGCACCGACCGCGCCGCGGCTCGGCTGTGCGCGGCGATGGTCATCAGCTCGATGAGGTCGTTCTGGAACCTGGTCCTCGGGGAGCCGCTGCCGAACTCATAGGCGCCATGCCACAGGCTGAGCGAGGAGATCCTGGCGGGCTGGCCGGCCGCGGCCGCCAGAGCGATCACCGCGCCGCCGCAGAGGCCGACGATGTGGGCCCTCGGAACGGCGTAGTGATCCATGACGGTGAACAGGTCCGCGGCCTGTGCGGTGACGTCTACGGCGCAGTCGCCGCTCCGCGCGGCCGGGCCGAAAAGGCCCCTGCTCTCCCATGCCAGGACGCGGCGGTCCCGCGCGAGGAAACGCATCCAGGTCTCCGCGAGCGCGGCGGGCATACCGCAGGCGGGAACCAGGACGACCGCCTCGTCGCCCGACCCCGCGCCGTACACGTTCAACGGCACCCCGTCGTGCGAGACGACGGTGTCCTTGTGGAAGGACACGTCGAAACCGTCCGCCACCGCCGCGGCGATCACCTGGCCGGCCTGTGCCGGCAGCTCGTCCGGCGGTGTGCCGACGGCGTCCGCCAGGTCCGCGAGCGCCAGGCGATCGCTGATCACCCGCTCGAAGACCTGAAGGTCGCCGGCGGCCGTGCTGCGCGACAACGACAGCCCGGTGACACCGGCCTCCCGTGTGACCCGGTCCAGCAGCCGTTCGAGCCCGCGCCACCGCGCCGCGGGCCAGGTCTCCGGCGAGCCGGCCGCGTCTCTCGCGACCGGCACGACCCGCACCGGGACGGCCAGGCCCTCCATGAGGGGTCGCACCGAGAGGACGGATGTCACGAGCCGAGTGATCGCCTCGCTCGCGCGCGGCTCCAGCATTGGGCCACTCCCTGGCAGATCTGCCACCCCTGACCCGGTGGCCGGGCACAGCCGTGCGGCGACGACCGGCCCGGCCTCGTCGTGTCGCGGAGGCGCGCCGTCACCGGACCGGGAAGATGTGTCCCCGTGTGGTGGCCGTCACCTTCCGGTTGTGGCCGTAGGTGTCGGCACCCGCCACCAGCACCGCGCCGTAGTCCTTCAGGCTGATCCGGCCGCCGTACTCGTCCACGTCCTCGGTGTCCGGGTAGATGGCCACGCAGGTCGGCACGTACCGGCCGGCGAAACCGAGGCGCATCTCCTTGTCCATCGCGCTGTGCGGCTTCGACGCGTGCATCATCGTCGACCAGAACATGACCGCCTCACCCGGGCGCATCACCATCGAGATCGCCCGCTCCTCCGGCGGCCGCCAGTCCGGGTCCTTCTGCAGTTCCCGGTAGTCGTAGCCGTAGAAGCCGCGGTTGACGCCGTCCTTGCTCGCATTGTTGATCTTGCCCGGCTGGTAGTGCATCCCCTTGGTCTCGTCGTAGAACATCGTGCGATGCGTCCCGGGGATGAACTGGAGGCACCCGGTGTCCTCGGCGGCCTCGGTGAACGCCGTCCACACCGTGATGGTGCCGCCGAACTCCTTCTCCTCCTCGGGCCAGAGGATCTGCGGTTTGCCCGAGGCGAAGGCGAAGGTGTCGGCCTGATGCCAGTCCGTGCCCTCGTCGCCGGGGTACTTCGGGAAGAACTCGCTACGCCAGCACAGGACGTTCGGGCCGAGCACGGCGGTGACGCGGTCGACGATCCGCGGGTGGCAGATGTGATCGGCGAGGAAGTCCGAGTCGAGGTGACGGTCGTAGTTGGCGATGTTGGTGTTGCCCGCCTGCGCGTCGCCCTCGTCGTAGACGGCGCCGGTACGGTTCATCAGCCGCAGCCGCTCGCGCCGCCAGAGGCGCCGCATCTCGTCTTCCTCGTACACCTTGAAGGGGCCGAGGTAACCGAGCTCGTGGAACTTGGCGACCTCTTCCGGGGTGGGACTGAAGGTCTGCTGCACTGTCTCCGTCACCGGTTCTCGCTCCTCAGCTGGCCCGCGACGAACCCCGACAGCGTGTCGACGCTCGCCTCTTCCAGTTCCGCGACATCCATCGTGATGTCGTACTTCTCATTGATCTGAGCCACGATCCGGAGGAAGGTCAGGGATGTGACGCCCTGGTCGAACACATCGATCGACGGATCGACCTCGCGGTCCAGATGCGTACGCACGATGTCCATGATCGTTTCCCGGACGTCCGACACCGGGACGCCGGCACTCGGCGGCGCGGTCATTCCCGCCCTGCCCGGGGTTCACTTTCCCAGCGCATCGCGATCCACCTTTCCTTGCAGCGTCATCGGGATCTCCGTGACGACCTTGTAGACGGACGGCCGAAGATGTCGTGGCAGTTTCGTCAGCGCCTGCCGCTCGGCCGCGGCGGCGAGCCGCGCGCCCTCGCCGGCGTCGCCGGCGGGCAGGAGGTACGCGACCAAGCGCACGTCGCCGCCACCGAAATCCCTGGGTGCGACGACGGCCCGCGCGACTCCTGGTGTCTCCGACAGGCACACCTCTATCTCGCCCGGCTCGATGCGGAACCCGCGGACCTTCACCTGGTCGTCCACCCGCCCGAGGTAGGCCAGCTCGCCGCCGGGCAGCCGCACCGCCCGATCCCCGGACCGGTAGAGCCGTTCCTCGCCTCTCTCGGTGACGGCGGACACGAACCGGTCCGCGGTGAGCTCCGGCCGGTTCAGGTAGCCGCGGGTCACCCCGCCGCCGGCGATGTGCATCTCCCCCGCCGCGCCGTCCGGCACCGGCCCGCCGTCATCACCCATCAGATACACGCGCAGGTCAGGGATGGGAACACCGATCGGGCTCACCCCGGTCGAGCGCACGTCCGCCGCGGTGATCCGCCGATAGGTGCAGTGCACCGTGGTCTCGGTGATGCCGTACATGTTGACGAGCACGGGCCGGCGGTCGCCGTGCCGGTCCACCCAGGGGGCGAGCAGCTGAGGCTCCAGCCGTTCCCCGCCGAAGACGACCAGCCGCAAGGACAGGCCCGAGGTGCCGTCGTCGCCGTTCTTCCCCGCGCCCATCACCGTCAGCAACTGGTGGAACGCCGACGGGGTCTGGTTCAGGACGGTGACCTGTTCGGAGCGCAGCAGCGAGACCAGCAACGCGGGCGAGCGGGAGGTCATCTCGGGAAGCAGCACCAGGCGTCCGCCGTACAGGAGCGCACCCCAGATCTCCCACACCGAGAAGTCGAAGCTGAGTGAGTGGAACAACGCCCAGGTGTCCCGGTGGTCGAAGTGGAACCAGGCGGCCGTCTGCTCGAAGAGCCGCACCACGTTGCGATGTTCGACCATGACCCCTTTGGGTCTGCCGGTCGACCCGGAGGTGTAGATCACGTAGGCCAGGTCGCCGCCGGTCGCCTCGGGCCGCGGCGCCTCGTGCCCGGGCTCCCTGGAGGGCGGGCCGGCGACGTCCTCGTCCTCGTCCCCGTCGATCCAGACGATCGACGCGTGACGGCCGCCGATCACCCCGGCCGTGTCCTTCGCCGCCACCACGATCGGCGCCGCGCTGTCGGCCAGCAGATACTCGACGCGCTCCGCGGGATAAGCGGGATCGATCGGCACGTAGGCCCCACCGGCCTTCAGGACACCCAGCATGCCGGCGATGGCTTCCGGGCTCCTGCGCGCGCAGAGCCCGACCAGGACATCCGGCCCGACGCCTCGCTCGACCAGACGACCAGCGAGGCGGTCGCTCCACGCGTCGAGCTCCCCGTACGTCACGGTCCTGGCCGGTGTGGAGAGCGCGACGCTGTCCGGAGCCCGGCGAGCTCGTTCCCGGAAGATCGTGTGCAGGCAGCGGCCGGGGAGCTCCACACGGATTCCTTTCCGTCGCCGGATGCCGTCCGTTCAGGTCACGACCGTGCTGGATCCGCGGTCCTGGCTCGTCCGGATCAACGCGGAGACGCCCCGGCCACGCAGGTGAACCGGAATCGCGAGCACCAGTCGCACGTGTCCTCAGATTAGGTACGGCGGCCGTACCGGTGGAGTCACGTGAAAGGGGTACCGGCCTGGTCGGCGGGCTAGGCCTGTTTTCCGCACGAGCCCGAATGTCCCTGGTCAGGTGTTCTGTGATATTCGGTGCGGTGAGTGATCCGTGCAGGTCGTCGAGGGCGACGTGCGGAAAACGGGGCTAGGAGCCGGCCGCCCGTACCGGGCGCCACGCGGCCGGCGGGTCCTCCCCGACGCGACCGTCCACGGCCTCGCGCAGCAGGTCGGCCTGGCCGGTGTGCCGGCCGTACTCCTCGATCAGGTCGCACACGATGCGGCGCAGGCCGGCCCGCCGGCCGTCCGGCCAGGCCAGGTGGACGAGCTGGTCGAGCCCGCCGTTCCGCAGGGCGGCGTCGAGCGTGGTCCTGGATCGCGCGACGGCGTCGTCGTAGAGCGCGTACAACTGCGCGGGGGTGTCGTCGGCGGCCGATGTGAAGTCCCAGTCAGGGTCGGCCTGCCAGTCCACGGCGTCCCACGGCGGGCCGAGCGGCGTGCCGCTGAGCTTGGTGCCGAAGCACTGCTCCTCGACCCGCGCGAGATGCTTGAGCAGGCCGCCGATGGTCAGCGCGGAGGCGCCGACGCGGACCCGCAGCCCGGCCGGGTCGAGGCCGTCGGCCTTCCATCGGAAGGTGGCGCGCAGGCGGTCCAGGGCTCCGGCGAGGTGCTCCGCCTCCGTACCGGCGAGCGGCGGCTCCCACGGAGGCTCTGCCCACGACGTGTCGCTGTCAGCCACGGCGTCAGCCTACATGCCGTCGCCGGCGGCCCGCTCCTGTGACACGTCGGCGGCACCCGGCCCGTGCGGGTCCGCGCCCTGTCCGGAGGTGCCGCGCGCGCCGCGGCCCTTCCGTCCGGCGAAGTCGGTGAGGCGACCGGCGAAGTCGGCGAGCGCGGCCCGGTCGGCGTTGCTGAGGCTGACCCGGAAGGTGCCGCGGTCGTCCGGGAGAAAGGCGGTGCCCGGGATGACCAGCGTGTCGTACTCGACGGCGAGCTCGCCCACGACGTCCTCGGTGGGACGTCCGGCGAACGGGTGGCGCACCCAGCCGAAGAAACCGCCGACGGACAGCAACTCGAAGCCGCCGGGCCGGTCGGCCATCACCGTCGTGAACCAGTGCCGGCGGTCGGCGATCTCACGGGCTCGCGTCCGCCGCCACTCCCCGGCCGCCGTGAGGCCGGCCCAGGCGGCCTCCTGACCGATCCGCGGCGCGCAGATCGCGACGCAGTCGAGCAGCTTCGTCACCTCACGGCCCAGCTCCGGGGAGGCGACCACGGCGCCTACCCGGTACCCCGGGATGGCCAGTTCCTTGGAGAAGCTGTGCAGGCTGACGACGGTATCGGGCCATCGCGAGTCGGCGAACAGCGTGTGAGGGGGCTCCTCGGTGTCACGGAACGACCGGTACGTCTCGTCCAGGATCAGCGCGACGTCGTGCCGGGCCGCCACCTCGGCCAGCGCGGCGATCCGGCGCGGCGCCACGGTCACGCCGGTCGGGTTGCCGGGTGTGACCACGAGGATGGCCCGCGTACGCGGGGTGATCAGGGCCCGCGCCGCCTCGGCGGTGGGGACCAGATCGGGTCCGGGCTCCAGGTACACCGGCACGATCCCCGTCATCCGCAGCCACATGTCGTGGTTGAAGTAATACGGCAGCGTCACCACCACCTCGTCACCGGGTGCGGCGAGCGCCGACGCCACCAGGCAGAACGCCTGGTTGCACCCGGCGGTGACGACCACGTTCTCGGCGCGCACCCGCCCGCGATACGCGGCGGAAAGCTCGGCGGCGAACGCCTCGCGCAGGTGCGGCAGCCCCTCGATCTCCGTGTAGTCGCCGCCGTGCGGGTGACGGGCGGTCGCGATGACGTGCTCCAGTACCTCAGGCGCGGCGGGGTACTGGGGCGCCGCCTGCGCGAGGTCGAGGAGGTCCCGCTCCTTCGCGCGGCGGTCGAGGAAGGTGTACGCGGTGCCGATCGGCGAGTCGGCCGTCCGGACGGTCCACGGGTTCAGTCTCATGTGGTGCTCCTAGTGCCTGATGCAGCAACTGGCGCAAGCCTTGCCCTGGGGCACGGTGAACCGGAGGCAGCAGGTCTTGCGCCGCACCGTCGGCTCACCGCCCGGTCCGGGTGTCACCTCGATCAGGTCCGCGATGCCCAGCGCTTCGAGAACGGTGCGGATGTGCCGCTCCACCAGCGCGCCGGGGAGTGTCCCGGCGGCCCGGAGAATACCGTGAGCGATGCCCGAACTGACCGAACCGAGCAGGGCGCGCCTGCTGATACGCACCCGGGACTGGATCGCCTCCATGAGTGGGGCGAAATGCGCGTCGAGCAGAGACAGGCGCAGGGTCTCCAGCAGCGCGGCCTCGTCGCCGGCCACGTGCACGCCGGCCGGCTGCGCGAGCGGCGCGAGCGCGTCGGACGGCAGCACCGCGACCGTGACCGACGGTCGCAGGCCGATGGCGAGCGACCGGCCCGGTCCGTCGATGCGGACCAGGACGTCCGCGGGATACATCAGAGGCACCCGGTAGGCGGAGACCCAGCCGATCACGCTGGGCAGCGCCAGCCAGTAACCGTAGGACTTCCAGGCCAGCGCCGCGGCGGCATGAGGGGAGGCCCGCCATCGCAGGCGCGCCGCGTCGAGCAGATCGGCGGTCCGGGAACCGTCGGTGAGCCAGGACGCCGGCACCCAGCCGGTGTCGTCGCGGACCACCAGGCCCGGGGCCAGGCCGGACCGGTCGTGCAGGGCACGCAGCGCCGCGGTGACCGGCGCCAGCCGTTCCGTCGCAGATACCTGACCCGGGACGATTATGCTCACCTGGCGACGCCGCCCTCAGCCTTGTGGCCGACGGCCTGCCGCTGGTGGGACGGCGGCCCGGCCAGCGCCGTGGCCGCGGGCGGCCGATCGGCGGCGAGCCTGCCGAGCAGGGCGGCCCGGGTGAGCTCCGCCTTGTTGCCGACGCCGAGCTTGGCCCGGATGCGCTTGACGTACGTGTCCACGGTGTGCGGGCTGATGCCGAGACGAGTGGCGATCTGGCCATGGGTCAGCCCGCGCGAGATCTGCCGCAGCACCTGCGCCTCACGCTGGGACAGGTTGCAGGGGGTGGCGGCGGCGCCGTCGTCGCCGTCGCCGTAGACCGGGTGCGCGAACCGGTGACCGTTGACGTTGGCGAGTCGCGGCGGCGCGGCGGAGGTGACGGCGCGGATGGCGTCGACGACGGCCTCACCGGACGCGCACCTGCTGATGACGCCGCTGGCCCCGGCGCCGTAGTAGGTGGCCTGATCGGTGTCGGTGTCGTCGGCGAGCACCAGGACCGCGGCGCATTTGGCGATTTCGGCGATGTGGTCGAGGAGCTCGGGCGGGGTGAACACGTCGACGTCGATGAGGGTGGCGTCGGCCAGCCAGGACGGCGCCTCTCCCGGTGACGTCCTGGACGCTATGACCTTGATACCGGCGTCGTTGAGTACCTGGGTGAGACCAACAAGGAAGATCGGAGAGTTGACAAGGATATCGATCCGGATCATGGAATACCCCATCCAGGTCGCATCTCTACTCCCAATGAGCTCTTTATTCACATGACTGCTTGATCGCTGACCGCAAACGACAATAACTACACGTCTGCGGCGGCGACCGGTCCCCACTTTCAGGGACTTATCAGGATCTTCTGCGCAAACTGCCCACATCAATTGACAAATACTGCCACCGATAGATGTCAAGTGTTGTCAATGTAATTTCGCTTTTCAGTCAGCATGTCGTCTGACCAGCAGCATCACCGCAGCCACTGGCCCCACCCGGTCGATTGTGGAGTGCTTTTCGGCTACCGACCAGGACTTTCGACCGGCGCACCGCGGAAGGGAATTTTCCATTGCGGCACGGCATTTTGTGTCGTGATAAATTCCGCGAAGTGTGCCCTCTGTGACGGCTGGGATTTGAGTACCCGATGTGATGGGGAGGCCCTAGGGCTCGCAGTCCAGGAACGTCGCCAGCCGGCGGGTCTCGGCCGCGAGCTCCCGTCCCGTCCACGCCGGCAGCGGCTCGAATGGTTCCAGTTCGACGGTCAGCCGGCGGCCGGCGCGCCTGTGCCGCCACACGCCGGCGACCCGGCCGTTCACCAGGATGACCGGTGAGACCCAGCCCTGCCGGCGATAGACCCGCCCGACGTACCGGGGGTCGATCATCGGCTCGCGGCGGGCCATGCCCATCACCCAGGGGTCGAACGCCGGCAACAGCCGCGCCACGTCGCGCACGGGGGCCGCGGCGAGGTCCGGCAGGTCCGCGGCCAGCACCCAGCAGGGCTGGCCGTCGACGTCGACCTCCACCGCCTCGTCCCCCAGCGTCCGCAGCATCGGAAGCACCCGCCGGCCGGATCGCGCCTCCATCCACCAGCGACCGAGATCCGCGGCCGTGGCGGGGCCGTACGCGTGCAGGAACCGGCGGGTGACCTCACGCAACCCGTCGTCCGGCGACAACCGGCGGGGCGAGCCGGGCAGCCAGGTCGCCGGCGAGGTGAACCGCACCCGGGCACCGTCGCTCTGAGCGAAGCAGAGGAGCCCGTGCAACGAGGCCGCCTTGAGTGCCGAGCCCCAGCTCGAGCGCAGCCAGCCGGCGTACTCCGCCGAGCCCGTCAGCCGTCCGACCTCCAGGGCCAGCTCCTCACGGGTCAGTGTCCGGCCGTCGAGCGCCTCGCCGACCGCCGCGGTGATGGCTTTCACGTCGTCGGGGCTCGCGCCGCTGAAGCCGCCCGACAGCGTGCCGAGGGCGGCCAGCCATGCGCCGAGCTCGGTGGCGGGCAGCAGGTGCAGGGTCCTGCGGGTGGCCCACAGCTTCACCAGAGAACGGTGCGTCCACAGCGCCTCCCCCACGGCGTCGCGCGGCAGGTTCTCGACCCGGGCCCACAGGCTCAGCTCGGCCGAGGACATCACCTGCGCGTGCAGCCCGCAGACATCGCCGGCCACGCGGACGACGTCTTCCGGTGCGGCCCGTCCGACGAGGTGGTGCCGCGCCATTCGCCAGGCGAGCGCCCGCTGCCACGACAACCGCACACCTTGGCTCGCCACCACCCGGATCCTCCGTCCGCTCGTTCACGCGGCGCCGCGTTCACCCGGATATCAATACCAGGTCATACGTCGCCGCCGGTGATGTTCGCGAGACGTGGAAGCGCGACGCGCCGGCCGGACGGGGATCGTTCTCAGTAGATGATGCGGTTGTCGGCGGCGGGCCGCCACGCGCGGGAACCGCGCAGGTTGCGGGTGATGTTGAGGCGTTTGAGCCAGCGGTCGGTGCCGTCATAGCGAGCCTGGAACGACTTGCGGCCGTGCACCGCGCGGAAGTTGTCGATGAAGACGATGTCGCCGGGGCGCAGGCTGACCCCGGTCATCTTGTCCTCGATCTCGGCGCAGAGCCCGCGGAAGGCGTCCAGGTGCCGGCGCGGCCAGCCGTCGGTGCTCATGTGGTACGGGTCGAGCGCCATGTACGGGTCCTGCCGGTCGCCGAACAACACCGGCCGCTTCTCGGGATGCTCGTTCCACGACTGGATGAGCTGGAAACTGCGGGCACGTAACCGGTCGAGGGTCGGGTCGCCGGTGGACTCGGCGGCGTTCTGCGGCAGGTGCGAGTTGTCCGGCATCTGGGTGAACTCGGCCTGGAAGAGCGCCTCGACGTCCAGCGCGGACCAGTCAAGGTCGGGTGCGCAGGAGACCGTGGTCTCCACGAGGTCGGGGTTCTTCAGGCACATGAGCGACACGTAGTCGCCGCGGCAGGGGTGAAAGGCGTCCTCGGTGTGCCAGGACAGGTGCTGCAGACTGTTGGACCCGATCTCGTAGTGCTCGTGCCCCTTGATGGGCAGCACGTCATGCATGATCCGGCCGTCCTGCTGCGTCGCCCAGCCGAACACGTCGCCGAGCACGGAGGCGCAGAGCAGGAAGAACGTCTCCTGCTCGAAGGCCGGTGAGCCGTACTGGCTGTCCCGCCACTGAGTGGGGGTGGGACCGAGCCGGTCCTCCACCACTCGCAACCCGGAGATCATGCACAGCGCGGACGGCTCGGTGAGGCGGAAGTTCTCCAGGAACTCCAGCAGGTGGATCGGCAAGTTCCTGGCGAGCACCGGCGCCTGCCGGATCAACCGGGGGTCCTCGATGGTCTCGTAGGCGCCGGCCAGCTCGGTGAGCATCGGGAAGATCGCCGCGTTGTCCTCCGCCGTCAGCACCAGTCGGTGCATCCCAGTTCTCCTTATGCCGGGCGGACGATAGCGTGCGCCAGTCTAGATATCGCCCGCGTCCGGGCCTGGTCCCCGTTAACCGGGACAGGCGACGCCGGCCGCACGGGGGGTGAGTGTCCGCTGAATGCGGGACAGACCCTCCCATTGACCGGCCGGAGAGCGATCTCGTTGACTGAGGACTCCGGCTGGTTCGCACCGTAGGAGCGTCCGTGATCGGCAGTCACCAGTCCGCCGAAAGTCCACGTGCCGCAAAGGAACCCGTTCCCCCTCAAGCCGATGGGGACGGGTTCACGTATGGGACCCTCACCACGGACGCGGCGTCGCCCTGGTGCGCCGGGCCGGTCGCGGAGCCGGCGCCATGATCACGGTGCCGGACCAGATCCTGGCTCAGGCGAAGCGATCGCCGCAGCGGGTGGCGGTCGAGTCGGCGGGCAACCGCCTCTCCTACGCGCAGGTGGTCGCCGAGGCCGCCGGCGTGGCCGACCACCTGCGCCGCATCGGTGTCGGGCCCGGCGATCCGGTGGCGGTCGCCGTGCCGCGCGGCGTCGATCTGGTCCCGGCACTGCTCGGCGTCCAGCTCTCCGGCGCGGCGTACGTGCCCCTGGACCCCGAGCACCCGGCCGACCGGCTCAACTACATCATCGAGGACTCCGGTGCCGGGGTCCTGCTGATCGCCGACGCCGCCGGCTCCCGCGGCTTGCGCGCCGGCACGCGGGTCCACCTGAACGACATCGCGGTTCGTCCGGGTCCGGTGCACCCCGCCGGGCTGGACGACGGATCAGCCGCCTATGTCGTCTACACGTCCGGCTCGACCGGACGGCCGAAGGGCGTCATGGTGACGCATCGCGCGTTCGCCAACTTCGCCGAATCCATGCGCGAACGCCCCGGGTTGCCGGACGACGTCGTGTTACCCGCCGTGACGACGGTCTCCTTCGACATCGCCGGCCTGGAGCTGTTCCTTCCTCTGACCACCGGCGGCCGGGTCGTCATCGCGCGGCAGTCCGAGGCCACCGACCCGCGCCGGCTGTCGGCCCTGCTGGCCGCCACCGGCGCGCGCGTCATGCAGGCGACACCGATCACCTGGCGGCTGCTGCTGGAGGCCGGATGGTCGCCGCCGCCCGGCTTCACGGTCCTGTGCGGCGGCGAACGGCTGCCGGGTGAGCTGGCCGACCGGCTGCTGGACGAGGGGGTCGTGCTCTGGGATCTGTACGGACCCACCGAGACCACGGTCTGGTCGTCCGTCACGCGCTACGAACGCGGCCGCCCGACCGCATTCGACCCGGTCCGCGAGACCACGTTGCACCTGCTCGACGAGTGTCTCCGGCCGGTGCCGCCCGGCGCGACCGGCGAGCTCTACATCGGCGGCGCGGGAGTCGCCGTCGGTTACCACGGCCGCTCGCCGCTGACCGCCGCGAGATTCGTCGCGGACCCGTTCGCCGCGGGTGCCCGGCTCTACCGGACGGGCGATCTGGCACGCCGGCACCCGGAGGGGCGGATCGAGATCCTCGGCCGCGGCGACGACCAGATCAAGATCCGGGGCTTCCGGATCGAGCCCGGTGAGATCGAGCACCTGCTGGCCAGGCACCCGGGGGTGGCCGAAGCCGCGGTCCGGGCGTTCGGGGACACCGACGAGGCCACCTGCCTGGTCGCCTACATCCGGCCGGCCGAGAAGGGGAACCCGCCCGACGCCAGGCGCCTGCGGCTCCACCTGGCGCGTTCCGCCCCGGCCTACATGATCCCGGCGCAGTTCGTCGTCCTGGACGATTTCCCCCGGACGCCGAACGGCAAGCTGAACCGCTCCGCGCTGCCGGACCCGGCCGGAGCGCCGCACCGGGCCGCGGAGGACGCGGGTCACCTTTCCCCGGACGGGCCCGCCGGCACCGTCGAACAGCGCATCGCCAAGATCGTGGCCGAGGTGCTCGATCAGCCGTCGATCGGCGTGCACGAGGACTTCTTCACGCTGGGCGGCGACTCACTGCGCGCCGTCCAGATCGTGCTGCGGCTGAACGAGGAGCTGGAGACGGAGGTCCCGATCAACGCGCTGTTCGAGACCCGCACCGTCTACGGGCTCGCCGCGCAGCTCGAGGCCGGCGGCGTACCCGAACCGGGATCCATGCCGCTCCTCGACGGACGCGGCCCGCGGCTCTCGGCCGCCCAATGGCGACTGTGGCTGCACCAGTTGTCGGCGCCGCACAGCACCGTCGACAACGCGCCGCTGGTCGTACGGCTGCCCGGCCCTCTCGATGTCGCGGCCCTGGAGTCGGCGCTGACCGGCCTGCTCGAACGCCACCCGACCCTGCGCACGTACTTCGCGCAGGACGACTCCGGACTGCCGGCCCCGGTCGTCATGCCCGCGGCGCCGGTACGGCTGCGCGTGGAGGACGGCGACCCCGGGGCCGTCCTCGCGGAAGAACTGGCCCGGCCCTTCGATCTGGCGGCCGGACCGCCGGTCCGCGTCCGCCTGGTGCGCCGGGCCGCCGACGGCTGCGGGCTGCTGCTCATGGTCGTGCACCGCATCGCGGCCGACGACCGGTCCCTGGAGCTGGTCGCGAGTCAGGTGCGAGCCGCGTACCGGGGCCGGGCCGTGCCCGCCCCACCGCTCGGCTACGCCGACTTCTCCGAATGGCAGCGCGTGTTCTCGGCGAGTCCCGCCGCGCGGCGGCACCTGGACTTCTGGCGCGACACGCTGGCCGGGCTCGCCCCGGCCCCGTTGCCCGCCGACCGGCCGCGACCGCCCGCACGCGACTGGCGCAGTGGCACGGTCCGGTTCGACGTGCCGCCCGGTGTCGTGCGCCCGCTCCACGAGGTGGCCGCCGACCACGACACCACACTCTCCGTGGGACTGCAGGCCGGGCTCCACGCCGTCCTGGCCCGGTTCACGGGCGGGACCGATCTGGCCGTCGGCGTCCCGGTCTCCGGGCGGGACCGGCCGGAGCTGGAGAACGTCGTAGGGATGATCGAGGAGATCACGGTGATCCGGGTGGACCTCGGCAGCCGCCCGAGCTTCGGCGAACTGCTGACCCGCGTTCGCGAGGCCGTGCTCGCCGCCGTCGACCACGCCGTGCTGCCGTTCGAGGACATCGTCGCGGCCGTCGCCGAGACCGCGCGGGCCGCACCCGCGCCGGGGCGCAACCCGCTGTTCGACGTCCTTCTCACCTGCCACGGGATCCCCGCGGAACCGGCCGGCTTCCCGCTGCCCGACACGCCGGGAACACGGTACGACCTGAGCTGCCACCTCACCGAGCGGCCGGACGGCGGCGTCGACGGCCGGTTCGAGTACGCCACGCAGCTCTTCGACGAGCCCACGATCGCCCGTCTCGCGAGTAGCTACGTCGACATGCTGGCACAAGCAGGAAAGGACCCTCGCGTGCGGATCGCGCCCGCGCCGGCCACGCTCCGCTGAACCCGGGCCGCTCCCCCACCCGCCGCCGGCGATGTCCCCGGAAGCGGGGAGATGCCTGCCGGTGCGTACGGCGGGATGCTTGCCGGCATGAGCGTCCCGACGACGAACGGCTCGCCCAGCGAGGCTCTCCATCTCACCGATCCGATCCCGGCCGTCGACCTGGCCGACCCAGATCCGGCCCGCAGCGCCGCGTTCGACCAGATCCTCACCGATCTGCGGCCCGAGCACCCGGTCTTCTGGCACGGCCGCAAGAGCCGGCCGGGCTTCTGGGCGGTCATCGGGTACGCCGAGACCATGCAGGTCTACCGGGACGCCGCCACCTTCTCCGCCACGCACGGCATGACGATAGACAGCCTTCGCGCGGACCAGGACCCGGCGAGCGGGATGATGGTCGAGGTCACCGATCCCCCGGAGCATCGCCGTCTGCGCCGGAGCGTCGGCGCCTTCTTCGCCGACGGCGTGGTCACCGGCCTGACACCCGCGATCGACGAATACGTACGCAAGTCGCTCATCGAGGTCCGCGACCGCGGCGGCACGGTCGACTTCGTCGAAGCCGTCGCCGCCAGGGTGCCGACCCACGCCGCCGGGCTGCTGCTCGGACTGCCCCTGGAAGATCTTGAGTGGGTCACGAGCCGGACAGCGCAGGTGTTCCTGTCGGGGCCCGGCACCGGCACGCGCGGCGACCTGCGTGAGGCGGCGGAACAGGCGAACGGCGAACTGCTGGGGTACTTCGCCAAGCTGCTCCGCAGCAAGCGGCGTGGCGCCGGCGGCGACAGCCTGGTGCACCGGTTGGCGGCGGGGACCGCCAACCGGGACGGCCTGACCACCGGGGAGGCCGTACTCAACGCGCTCAATCTGGCCATCGGCGGGACCACGACGACGCGCAGCGTGCTGACCAACCTCATGCACGGGCTGCTGCAGTTCCCTGACGTCTTCCAGGCACTCCGCGACGAGCCGTCGGCGGTGCCGTCGGCCGTCGAGGAGGCCGTACGGTGGGCGAACCCGGTACGGCACCTCGCCAGGGTCGCCACCCGCGACGTCGAGCTCGCCGGCCGGAACATCCGGGCCGGCGATCCGGTCCTGGTCTGGCCACGCTCCGCCAACCGGGATGAGACCGTCTTCGCGCTGCCTCATCGCTTCGACATCCACCGGCGGCCGAATCCGCACATCGGCTTCGCGGCCGGCCCGCACAGCTGCCCGGGCACGGGCCTCGCACGGGTCCAGCTCAGGGCGGTACTCGGTCACATGCTGGAGATCTTCACCGGCGCCGAGCCGGCGGGCCAGGCGGAGTTGCTGCGGTCGAACTTCCTGCACGGGTACGCCCACCTGCCGGTCCGGTTCACCCCGGCCTCCTGAGAGCCGCTGCCCGGCCCGGCCACGACGCGCCGCACCCCATGGCAAGGCATCCTTTTACGTGACAACCGCAGGGAACGGCGCGATCGTACTGTTCGGGTATGGCGCGACCTTCGCTTGTGACCTCCGCCGACGGCTCCGACGACGGCGTGTACGCCTCGCCCGACGTGCACGCCGAGCGGCCGCTGCCCCCGCGCACGCCGTACGAGGACGCGATCGTCGGCATCCTCGGTGACGTCCTCGGGTGCACCGGCATCGACGTCACCGACCGCCTGCTGGCGCTGGGCGACGTGTCCCAGGTGCCGCGCGTGGTCGCGCAGATCCGCAAGACGATCGGCGTCGACGTCCCGGTGGCGGACTACGTCGAGTCCGCCACCGTCGCCGGTCTCGCGTCGGTCGTGGCCGCCAGATCGCGCGCGACCCGCTCCGCCGCCCGGCCGCACGCGATGGGACCGCGGCCGCACGACGCCCGCCCCGTGCTCTCGTTCGACCAGCAACGGCTGTGGATGGAGAACCAGCTCCTGCCCGGCGTGGTCTACAACGTCCACGGCCGGCGCCGGATCGTCGGGAAACTCGACGTGGCGGTCTTCGAGGCGAGCATCCGCGCGATCATCGCGCGCCACGAGACGCTGCGCACGCACTTCCCGGCCGGCGAGGGCGAGCCGGTGCAGGTGGTGGACGACCACGACGACGACTGGCGGATCAAGGTCACCGACCTCACCGGCCTGCGCGGACCGGGCAATGACGACGCCGCCGCCGAGCGCGCGGCCCGGCGTCTGCTCGACGAGGAACTCACGACGCCGTTCGACCTGGCGACCGGCCCGCTCATCCGCTGCCTGCTGATCAAACTCGGCGATGAGGAGCACGCGCTCGGTGTCACGATGCATCACATCGTCTCCGACGCGTGGTCGATCGGACTGTTCGTCCGCGAGCTGACCGCGCTGTACGAGGCGGGTGGCGATCCGGTCCGCGCCGGCCTGGCCCCCCTTCCCGTGCAGTACCGCGACTACGCGGTGTGGCAGCGGGGCTGGCTCACCGGTGAGGCGCTGGAGAGCCAGGTCGGCCACTGGCGCCGGCATCTGCGGGGCGCGCCGCGGTTCCTCGCGATGCCCACGGTGCAGCGGCGCACCAACGCGATGCGGGCCGAGGCCGGCCAGGTCGTGGCCGAGCTCTCACGGCAGGAGACGGCGGCGCTGCACGAACTGTGCCGATCGCACGGGGTCACCTCGTTCATGGTGCTCTACGCGGTGCTCGCGACCGTCTTCAGCCGGTGGTCGGGCCAGAACGACCTCGTCATCGGGGTCGCCGTGGCCGGCCGGACGAACCGCGCGACCGACAGGCTGATCGGCTTCTTCGTCAACATGCTGCCCCTGAGGGTGGATCTCTCCGACAACCCGCCGTTCGCGCGGCTGCTGGAACGCGTACGCCGGGTGGCGCTCGACGGCTACGCGCACGCCGAAGCCCCCATGGACCAGCTCGTACGGGACCTGAACATCACCCGGGACCCGCGCAGGACGCCGCTGTTCGAGGTGGTGCTCAACGTCGTCGCGAGTCCCGAGGCGGAGGACGTCACCAGCCTGAACATCGAGCCGATGGAGACGCCGTCGCTGTTCAGCCGCTACGACCTCACGTTCACCGCCCAGGAGTCCGAGGGCGTGCTGCGCTTCAAGCTCGACTTCCCCGCCGACCGCTGCGACCCGCCCACCGGCCGCACGCTGCTGCGGCAACTGCGTACGCTCCTGCGCGCCGCCGCCGCGGACCCCGATGCGCGGCTGCTCGACGTGCCGGCCGAGGAGCCGCGCGGTGCCGCACCGGACGAGCCGTCCGTCCGTCCGGCACCGCACCTCGCCGTCGCGCGGCACGCCGCCGGCGACGACCGGGCCGCCGTGGAGGACGGCGCGGGCCGCTGGAGCTACCGGTGGCTGTCGTCGGCCGCCAGCCGGGTCGCCGACGTGCTGGCGCGGCGCGGTGTCACGGCCGCGGACCGGGTCGGCGTGGTCCGGCGCCCGAGCGCCGCCTTCGTGGCGGTGCTCACCGGTGCGGCGAAGGCAGGGGTGAGCTGCACCGTGATCGAGACCGACGACCCGGCGCTGACCGGGGCGCTCGGCATCACGACGGTGCTGGACGCCGGCCCGGCAGGCGAGCCGGCGGCCGGCACGATCGACCTGAGCACGATCCTCCCGGCCGGCGACGCGGAGCCGGTACCCGCGGGTCCGGGCACGGCGGAGGCGGTGCCGGGCGACTGGGCGGTCGAGCGGCTTGACATCGGCGGCGACGACCGGTTCGTGGTGCTGTCCAGCCGTCCGGGTCACCTGATGTCGGCGCTGTGCAGCGCGTTCGGCGCCGGAGCGACCTTGGTGATCCCCGACCGCGGGTTCGGCGCCGACATCGGCGCGCTCACCGCCTGGCTGCGGGACAACGGCGTCACGGTCGCGTACCTGGATCCGCCGATCCTGCGGGCGATCTTCGCCCAGAAGCCCCTGCCGAGCCTGCCGTCGTTGCGGTGCGTGTTCGTGGACAACGACGGAGATCTGCTGCCGCACGACGTCGAGGCGGTACGGCGGATGGCGCCGGGCTGCCGGTTCGTCGGCGTCTATCGAGTCACGGCGGACGGCCGTCCGCTCGCCTGCTACGACGCCCCTGGCGAACTGGAGGTCCGCGACGCTCCGCTGCGTGTGCCGCTCGGCCTGCCCCTTCCCGGCATGGGGGTCGAGTTGCGGCGCCTGTCCGGACATGCCGCGGCGACCGGCGAGCTGGCCGAGATCTGGCACGGCGCGGAGCGCACCGGCGACCTCGGACGCAGGTGGCCCGACGGGTCGCTCGAATACGCCGGCAAGGCGGGGACGAGCCAGGCCGCCGACCCTGTCGAGACCGTCTCCGTCCTCCGGGACGTTCCCGGCGTCCGGGACGCGATCGTCGTCGAGCAGGCCGCCGCCGACGGGGGCACGACGCTGATCGGCTACGTGGCCGGCCCCGGCCCCGACCTCGACACGATGCCCATCCACAATTTCGTCAAGGCCCGCCTCCCCGAGCACCTGGTGCCGGGTCATCTGCTCGTGCTCGACGCGCTGCCGCGGACGCCGTGGGGCGCCTACGACCTGCGGGCCCTGCCCCGCCCCACGGGGGACGTGGCGGACGGCGACGACTACGCCGCGCCGCGCACGCCGATGGAGCGGCAGCTCGCCGAGATCCTCCAAGATCTGCTCGACATCGAACGGGTCGGCATCTACGACAGTTTCTTCGAGCTCGGCGGCTTCTCGATGCTCGCGACACGCCTCATCGTCCGCGTACGGGACGCCTTCCGGGTCCAGCTCGCCGTCCGCGACGTGTTCGAGTCGCCGACCGTCGACGAACTGGCGCGCCTGATCGTCCGCGCGCAGGTGGAGCAGGCCGACATCGACGACCTCGAGGCCCTGCTCGCGGAGGTCGAACAGGCTTAGCGCCCCGCTCAGCGGGCGAGGAACGAGGTGAGGCACGCGACCTGGCCGGGGGTCGCGCGGAAGGCGTCCAGGTGGTTTCCGTGGTCGGCGGACACCAGTCGTGCGCCAGGGATGATCTCGGCCAGCCGCCGGGAGCCGGCGGGGTGCGCGGTGTCGTCGTCGTCGCTGGTGACGACGAGACAGGGCCGGTCCACCTTGACCGCGGTCTGCCGGGAATCCCAGTGCATGGTCGCCGCGGTGAGCCTGGCGTACCGGTAGAACAGCTCGGCCGTGGCGTACGGCCGGACCACCAAGGGGCCGATCCGCTCCGGGACACCGGTCATCGGGCCGCTGGTGAGCTTGCCGCGAAGCCAGGCCGCGGTGTCGCGCGACTCACCGGCGAGGTCCAGCATGGCCCGCAGGTTGATCTGGTGATCGGTCTTCTGGGCCTCCTCCCCGAGCTCCAGATCGGCGTGCCAGAGGCTCAGGGAGCTCACCCGGTCGGGTCGCCACGCGGCCGCCGCCAGCGCCACGGCCGCGCCGCCGCAGATGCCCATGAGGTGAACCGGTCCTGTGGCGACCTCCTCCGCCACCGCGAGCAGATCGTCCACCTGGTGGACGACGTCGTGGCCACGCTGGTCGAAGACTTCCGGTTCCGCTATCCGCTCGCTCGTGCCCCGCGTCTGGATGACCAGGCAGCGGTACGCGGAGCCCAGCGCCGTGAGCCACGGCAGCGAGAGCCGGTAGCTCAAGGCGCAGGGTGGCGAGACCAGCACACAGGGGGCGTCCGGCGGACCCGCGTCCACGACGGTGATCACGCTGCCGTCCGGCCGGTGTACCGCGTGCGTCCGGTACCGGGTGTTCTCCTCCTGCCGCAGACGCCGGGCCTGTTCTGCCGCGTCCTCGGCGCACAGGCCGGCGAGCTCTGGTGCGCGCTGCGCGCGCCGGATCTCCGCGGCCAGGCCGACGAGGGCGAAGTCCCGGTCGCGGGCCGGCGCGTCGAAGGTGAGCGGGACCTCCAGTGCCCGGCACAGCGCGGCGACCAGTTCCGGCTCGCGGTCGCAGGCGTCGGGGTAGAGGGCGAACGGGCCGACCTGGGCCGTCAGGCCCTCCAGTTGCCGCACCGCGTCGGCCAGGTCCGCCAGTGCGGCCGGGAAGGTTCGTGTCGTGGCTGCTCGGCTCATTCTGTGTCACCCCAATGGCCGCGCGGCCCTGGCCAGGTTGCGGGCCGTGACGGCTCCGTCGAGTTCGCGCGGGTCGATGTCCAGGTGCAACGCGCGGTTCGCCATCGCGACGATCCGGAGGATCGACAACGACGTGCCTCCGTGGTCGGCAAGGTCGTCGTCGGCGGCCACGCCGGGATCGCGCAACACCTCACGTGTGACGGCCAGGATCCGGTCGAGCCGCTCCTCGTCGGAGCCGTTCGCCGTGCCGTCAAGGGACGGGGTACCCACGCCGGCTCCTCCTCGCGGATCATCGTCAGAACGGCCGAGCGCTCTCGTCACGCGTCGCCGCCGACGGGATCGGGGAGCGCGGCCAGGTCGTAGTCGCCGCCGGCCGTCAGGGGAAGCCGCTCGAGCGTCACCACGTGCCGCGGGATCAGATACTCCGGCAGATGCGTCACCAAGCGCTGCCGCAACCGGCCGAGGTCGACCGTGGCCTCCCGGCAGGCGACGTACGCCGCCGGCCCGCCGTCACGTTCGCGGTGTCCGGTCACCACCGCGTCCAGCACGTCGGGCAGGTCGCGCAGGACCGCGACCGCCTCCAGCGGATCGGCCGCCGGGCCGGCGAACTCGACCAGGCCGTCAGGCCGCCGCCGGACGAGATCCCCGCTGCCGGCGCCGCCGACATGGAGCTCCCCCACCTCGCCGGTCGCGGCCCGCCCTCCGGCCGGGTTGCGCACGACCGCCGGACGGCCGGCGAGCTCCCCGCCGATCGGCACGCGCAGCGGCGCCGTGGACGGCGACCAGGTGCCGGGCACGTCGTAGGCGGCCAGCGGCGCGCTTCCCCCCGCCGTCCGGTAGAGAGCGACCACCCGGCAGCCCGGCGCGAGCCGCCGCGCCAACGCCACGTCGTGCGCCGTCAGGTCGCCCCGGTTGTCGAGGAACACGCGGCCCGGCAGGGGCAGGGCCGCCCGGCACGGCGCCAGTGCCCGCAGCAGCGGCCCGGTGAGGTAGATCGCGGTCGCGCCGGCGTCCCGCAGCCACGCGAGGAGCCCGTCGGGGTCACCGGCCGTCGTCTCATCGGCCACCGCCACGACGGCCCCGGCGGGCAGCGCCAGCGACATCGCGCACATCATCAGGCCGGCGTCGCCGCTGGGGACGGCCAGCACATCGTCACCGCTGAGGCCGGCGATCAGGCCACCGGCCGGGCCGGACGCCTCCGACGTCCGCGCGGGCCCGTCGCCGCTCGGGCCGGCCCCGCGCAGCAGCCCACCCACATCGACGACGCCGTCACCACCCGCGGCCGGGTCGAGGACCAGTGCCCCTTCTGGCACATCGTCAGGCCCGGCGACCGTGTACGGCACGCCGGCCCGCGCGCAGCCGAGGAGCGCGGCCGCGAACCCGGCCGACCGGCGCCGGACCACGACCACCGGCCCCGCGTGCCCGGACACCAGATCGGCGACGGCAAGGGACGCACGCGCCAGTTGCCGGTACGTCCACTCGCCGTCCCGGTCGATCACCGCGCCGCGGTCCGGCCGCTCAGCGGCCAGGCCCGCGAGATCGGGGTACGGCGCCGGGACCGCCGGCGACACCGCGTCGCCGTCCTCGGCCGGACGCTCCAGCTCGTAATCCAGAACGCCGCGGGACGGGTCGTCGGCCGTCGCCGCGAGCACCGCCGCGACCTGGTCCAGCAGGGCCCGCATCGCCGGGGCCTCGAAACGCTCGGCGTGATAGAGCAGTTCGAGCCGGTAGTCGTCCCCGCTGTGGTGGACGTCCAGGTTGAGGTCGAACTTGCTCGGCTGCGCCGGAAGGTCCGGCGCCTCCGTCACGACGCCGGGCAGCCGCCACTCGTCACCGGCGTCCTCGATCATGTTGAGGAGCACCTGGAACAGCGGTGTCCGCGACGGGTCCCGCACCGTACGCAACTTGCCGACCAGGATCTCGAGGGGGGTCGTGCCGTGGTTCACGTACCCTTCGACGGCCGTGCGCCGCACCCGGTCCAGCACCTCGGCGAACGCCGGGTCCCCGCTGAGCTCGACGCGCAACGGAACGGTGTTGACGAAGAGCCCGACCAGCGTGCCGGTGCCCGCGGCCCCCCGCGTGTCCACCGGGACGCCGACGACCACGTCGTCCTGGCCGGACCAGCGGCGCAGCACCGTCGCCAGAGCGGCGAGCATCGCCATGAACGGCGTCACCCGGTGAACCCGGCACAGCTTGTGCAGCGCGGCCACCTCGTCGGCGCCGAGGACGAGCCGCGCCTTGCCGCCCACCGTGCCCTGCGACGGCAGCCGGCGGCGCACGGTCGGCAGAGCCAGCGCGGGCGGCGCCCCCGCGAGCCGGCCACGCCAGTATTCGATGGGGGCCGCCAGCCGCTCGTCGGTCAGTGTGGTCCGCTGCCATACCGCGTAGTCCAGGTACTGGACCGGCAGCGGCGGGAGTGCGGCCCGCTCGGCGTCGCCCCCGGCCCGGTAGAGCGCGGAGAGCTCACGCAGGATCAGCCCGATCGACCGGCCGTCGGAGACGATGTGATGGACGGTCATGCTGAGCAGGTGCTCGGTGTCGCTCAGCCGGACCAGCAGGCAGCGGAGCAGCGGCCCGCGAACCAGGTCGAACGGTCGTGCCGCCTCGTCGTCGGCGAGGCGCGCCGCCGCGTCGGCCCGCGCGTCGCCGAGCCCGGACAGGTCCTCGACGGTGATCCGCCAGGACGGGTCCGGCGCGGTCACCCGCTGCTCGGGCAGCCCGCGCACGACGGGGAAGGTCGTCCGCAGGCTCTCGTGCCGCTCGATGATCGCTCGGATGCCGCGTTCCAGCACCGGCACGTCGAGCGGGCCGCGCAGCCACTGGCGGCCGTGCAGGTTGTAGGCCACCTGGGACCTGATGTGGCACTCCAGCCAGACACGCTGCTGCTCGAACGAGAGGACGGGTCTCGCGCCGGGCGACCGCGGTGGCACCGTCTGCCCCATGTGCGACGGTCCGGGCACCGCGAGCGCCGCGGCGAGATCGGCCAGCCGTGAGTGCTCGAAGACCAGCCGCAGCGGAAGTCCGTGGCCCGACCGTTCGCGCAGCCCGACGATGACCTCTCCGGCCTTCAGCGAGTCGCCCCCCAGGTCGAAGAAGTCGTCGTCGCGTCCCACCGTGTCCAGGCCGAGGACCTGCCGCCAGACCTCGGCCACCAGTTCCTCACCGGTTCCGCGCGGAGGCTCGCCGCCGGCCGCGACAGGGGCGTCCGCGACCGGCAGCGCCAGGCGGTCCACCTTGCCGTTGGGGGTGCGCGGCAGCGCGTCCAGCACGACCAGGGTGCTCGGCACCATGACGATGGGCAGCGTGCCCCGCAGGTACGCCCGGATGTCGTCCAGGTCGAGGGTGCCGGGCCGGCTCGCGGTCAGGTGCCCGACGAGCCTGCCGTTCTGCAGGGAGACCACCGCGTCGCCGACGTGCGCGTGCCGCTGCAGGGTGTTCTCGATCTCGCCGAGCTCGATCCGCTGTCCCCGCACCTTGACCTGGAAGTCACGCCGGCCCAGGTAGAGCAGGGCTCCGTCCGGCCGGTGGCGCACCATGTCGCCGGTGCGGTACATGCGCTCGCCGGGAGTGGCCGCGTACGGGTCGGCGACATACCGCGACGCGGTGAGCGCGGGCTGGTTGACGTAGCCACGGCTCAGGCCGCGACCGGCCAGGTAGAGCTCGCCGACCGCGCCGACCGGCACCGGCCGCAGGTCGCCGTCGAGCACGTACCCGCGACCGCAGGGCAGCATCGCACCGATCGGAGGGGGCTGTTCCGCCGGACGCAGCAGAGCCCACGTCGAGTAGGTCGTGTCCTCGGTGGGGCCGTAGAGGTTGTAGACCGCCTCGATGTGCCCGGTGGCGTAGAGGTCGTCGACCAGGTTCCCCGTGACCGCCTCGCCCGCCAGGCAGACCACCCGCGTGCCGCGCGGCAGGGCACCGGCCGTGACCAGCGCGCGCGCCGCCGAGGGTACCGAGCTGACCATCGTCACGTCCGGCGGATCGGCGAGCAGGGACAGTGCGTTCTCGACCACGACCACGGTGCCGCCCGCGCAGAGCGGGGCGAAGAACTCGAAGACCGACACGTCAAACGAGATCGACGTCGAGGCCAGCACCCGGGACAACTGGTCCGGCGAGAAGGCACGCCCGCCCCAGACGACCATCGGCACCGCGTTGCGGTGGGTGATGACCACTCCCTTGGGACGTCCCGTCGAACCCGAGGTGTACAGCACGTATGCCGGCCGGTCCGGCGGCACCGGCCCGAGTTCCACGGCCGATACCGGTTCCCCGTCGAGTTCCGCGAGCTCCGCGTCCGTGACGACCAACCGCGCCGAGCTGTCGCGCAGCATGTAGGCCGTCCGATCGGCCGGGTACGCGGGGTCGAGCGGCAGATACGCCGCGCCGGCCTTCATGATGCCCAGCATGGCCACGGCCAGATCCACGGACCTGCCGAGCCGGATGCCGACGACGTCCCCCGCCTCGACCAGCCGCCTCCGCAACAGGTGGGCGAGCTGGTCGGAGCGCTCGTCCAGCCTGCGGTAGGTCAACGTGCGGCGCGGGTCCTCCACGGCGATCGCGTCCGGTGTCCGGGCCACCTGCGCCGCGAACAGGTCGACCAGGCTGACGTCGGGATCCCCGGTGTCGGGGCCCTGCCACCACCCGGCGACGAGTTCCCGCTCCTCATCGGTGAGCAGGTCGAGCCGGTGGACCGGTGTGTCGGGCTCGGCCAGCCCGCGGGCGAGCAGCACAGGCAGCCGCCGCGCCATCCGGGCAGCCGTCACCTGCTCGAACGTCTCCGTGCTGTAGTCCCACATGCCCCAGAGGCCGCCCCGGTCGCGCCACAGATGCACGTCCAGGTCGTAACGGATGCCGGGCCGGGCGACGGGGACCTGCTCGATCGGCGAACCGGCCAGCGTCGGTTCACCCCAGTCTCCCTGGAAGGCGATGCTCGCCCGCACCAGCGAACCGCCGACATGGCGACCCGGCGCGAGCGCGGCGACCACGTCCTCGAACGGCACGCCCCGGTGGGCCAAGGCGTCCAGACACGTGGCCCGCGCGCGGCGGACGAGTTCACGGAACGTCGGCCGTCCGCTGAGATCGGCCCGCAGCACCAGCAGGTCCGAGAGGAGGCCCACCGTGCCGTGCACACCCGGCCGCGACCGGCCCGCCTCGGGTGTCCCGACCGCGAAGTCGGTCTGACCGCTGTGCTGCCCGAGCAGCAACTGGAACGCGGCCAGCACCACCGTGAACAGCGTGGTGCGCTCGCTCCGCGCCAGCCGCTCGGCGTCCGCGACCAGCTCGGCGGGGATCCGCAGCGGCACCGAGCCCGCCTGGAACGTCGGGAACGTGGGGCGTACGTGATCGGCCGGCAGGTCCAGCTCGGGCAGACCGGCGAGTCGGGTGCGCCAGTGGTCCAGTGCCGGCGGGCCGGCGGGCGACGGCACCGGATCGGGTGCCACACCACGGAGTTCGCCGTGATACGCGGCGTCCAGCTCGGCCAGGAGCACCCGCATGGACCCGCCGTCGCAGACCAGGTGGTGCGCCACGAAGACGAGCAGGCGCTCGTCGTCCGCCAGGCGGTAGCTGTGCACCCGCATCAGGGGCCCACGCGCGAGGTCGAACGGCTCCGCCGCGACGCGCGCCGCGCTTTCGAGTGCGGTCGCCGCGCGCCGCAGCGGTGGCAGGTGCCGGAGGTCCGTTCGTTGTGCCGTGAGCACGATGTCGTCCCTGACGACCCGGACCGGCCCGTCGTCACGGTCGGCGAACGTGGCACGCAGGGAGGGATGCCGGCGGACCAGGGCGGAGAGCGCCACGTCCAGCCGGTCCTCGTCCAGGTCCCCGGTGTGCCGTGCGGCGAAGCGCAGGTTGAAGACGGCGGTGCCGGGGCACAGCCGCTCGAAGACCATGATTCCGCGCTGCACCGTCGACATCGGGGCGGGACCCGGCGCGGGCGGCGCCCCGCCGTCGCCTCCGGCCCGCCATCGCTGGACGAGCCTGCGTCCCGCGACGAGATCCATCACACGGCTCCCACGCCGTCGCCGGCCGTGATCACCCGATCGCGGATGAAGCCCGGTTCCCTGCCTTCGGCGAGCCAGTCCGCGACGAGGGCCTTCGCCGCGTCGCCCGGGGTGGACACGGCGAGGATGGTCTCCAGCGGCACCGTGAGACCCAGTGCGTGTTCCAGCACGGCCGCGGCCTCCGCCGCGCGCACAGAGTCGACACCGAGATCGACCAGGTTGTCCGCCGGCCGGCAGTCACCGGCCTCACAGACCGCGGCGACGACGCCGCAGATCATGGTGGCGAGCTCGACGGCCGCGTCGGCCTGAGCGCCGCCGGCGGCCGGCACCCCGAGCGCGGCCCGGCCGCCGGGGAGCGCGTCGTCGAAGACGCCGGCCAGAAACGCGTCACGCGCGGCGGAACGGCGTATCTTCCCGCTGGACGTGCGCGGCAGCGAGCGCGGCGGGACCACCGCGACGACGCCGAGGCGCAACCCGGTGCGCGACAACACGGCCGCCCGCACCTCCGACGCCAGCGTCTCGTCCCGCCTCCCGTGGGTCTCCAGCAGGAGCACAGGCAACGGTTCCGGCCCGGTGTCCACCAGGAACGCCGCGGCCATGCGGCCCACATTGCCTGCCGCGTCGAGCGCCGCCGCCTCCACGTCCACCGCGTGGTGGTTCACACCACGAAAGACGATCACGTCCTTGATCCGCCCGCTCACGAAGAGGTCGCCGTCGCGCACGTACCCGAGGTCCCCCGTGCGCAGGAAGCGGATCCCGTCCAGCTCGCCGAAGAGGTCACCGGAGTCGCCGGAGAGATAGCCGGACGTGACGTTCGGCCCGGCGACCCAGATCTCGCCCTCCACGCCGTCGTCCACCGGCAGGCGGCGTTCCGGATCGACGACGACCACCCGTTGATCCCGCACCGGCGTTCCGCAGCTCACGGCGGAGTCGGTCTCGACGGCGGGCTCCGACCAGTGACCGGCGCTGACGATCAGCGTCGCCTCCGCGAGGCCGTAACAGGGGAGGAACGCCTCGGCGCGGAAACCGGCCGGGGCGAACCGCCGTGCGAAGCTCGCCATGGTCCGGTGCCGGACGGTCTCGCCGCCGCTGAAGGCGACCCGCCACCGGGACAGATCGATCCCGTTCAGCGCATGGTCGCCACGCGCCCGGCGTACACACAGGTCGTAGCCGAAGTTGGGGCCGCCGGTGTGGGTGGTACCGGTCTCGCTGATCTGCGTCAGCCACCACAGCGGTGCCTTGAGAAAGTCTCCGGGCTCCATGATGCGCATCGGGATGCCCGCGGCCATCGGTGTCAGCAGGCCACCGACCAGCCCCATGTCGTGGAACGGCGGCAGCCAGGTCAGCGCGCGGGAGTCCGGGCTCAGCTCGAACCGTTCCACGATGGCCGCGGTGTTCGCAGCGAGACTGTCGTGCCGGACCAGCACACCCCTCGGCCGGCCCGTGCTGCCCGAGGTGTACTGAATGATCGCGACGTCGCTCCCGGCCGCCCCGCGCGGCTGCGGCCGCGCGGCACCGTCCGCCTCCGCGCCGGGCACACTCAGCACGGCCGGCGTCGTGATCTCGGCGTACCGCTGAGGCGCCACGACGACCGGCGGGCGGGCGTCGGCGACGATACCGGCGAGCCGGTCACCGTCGTGCCTCGACGACGTGCCTGGCGGGAAGGCCGGAATCACCGGCCGGCCGGCGAGGAACGCGCCGAACACGGCGACCACGTAGTCCAGTCCGGCCGGATAGGCCAGCAGCACCGGGCCCTCGCCGGCCGACGCGAGCCGGTCGGCCAGCGCCGAGGCCCTGCCCGCCACCTGTGCGTACGTCAAGGTGCTGACAGGGCCGAGGGGGTCGACGCTCTCGTAGGCCACGACGTCCGGCGTCCGGTCAGCCCGGGTGAGAAGCGTGTCGGTCAGCACGTCGGCTCCATGCCGCTCTGCCTCCAGGTCGCGTGTCGGATCCCCGCGCATGGGCGGGGGCGAGGCGTGCCCGTCCGTGCACCGAAGTGTCCACGCGGACGTGTGGCGCGATCAGTTCCGGATCGGTGTTCGAGCACTGAGTGGGCGGATGTCGGTCCAGTTGGCCTCGACGTAGTCCAGGCACTCCTGCCTGCCGGCCTCGCCGTGGACCACCCGCCAGCCGGCCGGGACGGCGAGCCTCGCCGGCCACAACGAGTGTTGTTCCTCGTCGTTGAGAAGCACCATGAAGGTGCCGTCGGGGTCATCGAACGGGTTCATGGCAACACTCCTCAGTTCACCGACGACCGGCCGAGTTCATCGACATGGCACCAAGCTACGGGCCTCGATGTCAGAGGTGGTGTCACGTGAATCGAGGACTGTCTCCGGCTCCCGCGGGCCGGCCGCACCGCGAATCGGCGGTGCTGTGGAAGGGTGCTCGCATGACACGATTCGTCATCGACGCTCCGGTGGCCATCCGGCTCGCGACCGACGGTCTCGCGGTTCCGGCGGCCCACGCGCTGCTCGCGCCGGCAGTGCTGCGATCCCAGGCGCTCGCGCTCCTGTACGGCTCCGTCCGCCGGGGCGACACCGACGAGCGGACGGCCAAGAAGATCCTTGACGGCATCCGTTCGTTGCGCATCCGGCTGCTGGGGGACCGCGTGCTCCAGTCCGTCGCCTGGGAGGTGGCCCGCACGCTGGACTGGCCGGACACGTACAAGGCGGAGTACATCGCGCTGACCCGGCTCCATGCGGACGCGCTGGTGACGTTCGACGACGTGCTCGCCGAAGCGGCGAGCACACTCGTCACGACCGCATCCCTGACCGAGGTGCTCCAGGCGCCCTAGCACGGCCTGCTCGTAGGAGCAGCGCATGGCCTGGGACAATAGCCGACCGAATTCAACCGGGTCGCGGCGCACACGCCTGCACCGGTGGCGGAGCCGTGATCAGATGCTGGAAGCGCGGCGTTCAACAGCCGGCTGGATATCGGGGCGAAGCATCAGTCGATAATGCTGTATCCGTGGCTCAGGTAAATACCACATCGTTCAGATCGTGGTCGATGGTGAGGCACGGGAACTGCCCGCGGCCCAGGGGGTGAGCCCGGCGGTCCCCCGACCCACACAGCCCGAGACCGGCTGATCCCCACCGAAAGTATCGGAATTCTGCCAAAACTTCCGGGCAGGGTGCGACAGCACGTGACGGCGGCCTCCCATGATCATAGTGAGCGGTCACCGTCCTCCCACCCGGCGCGCGACCGACCTTTTCACCACGAAAGTTTCATCCCTGTGCGACGGGAGCGGGCGCGAACCTTCCCTGGCCAGCACGCACAGGGGCACGCCCCGTGGGCCCGCCGTCCGGGGCTGCGAAGCAAGTTACTTGACATCCGCAATCGGGTCGTATTTGCTCCCTTGCACTACACCCCATACAGCGTGCAAGCGGCATACCGATAAGTCCTGGTGAACGTTAGCGCTCACATCTCGATTCCGGTTCAGCAGCTCCGGGCATTCGATGCCGCTGATGGAGAGGAACGCAGAACATGTCTTTGTCGTCGGCCCGTTCCCTACAGCCAGGAATCGCGAATGTTAAAGCATAGGACCATTTTCGGGGCAGTGGCGCTCGCGGCAGCTGTCGTCCTCGTGACGGGGCACGCGGCGATGAGCAACGGCAGCAGCACAGGAGCCTCGGCGTCCACCGCCGCCGCGCTCGCGGGAACCGCGGGGTGCGGGAAGAACCCGACGCTGACCAGCGGAACGCACACCATTCAGTCCAGCGGCAGGAATCGCCAATTCATCCTGCGGATTCCCTCGAACTACAACAACAACAACCCCTATCGCCTGATCTTCGGCATCCACTGGCTGAACGGCACCATGAACGACGTCGACTCCGGTGGGAGCAGCGGGGCCTCCTGGTCCTACTACGGACAGCGGCAGCTGTCGAACAACACCGCGATCTTCGTCTCGCCGCAGGGCCTCAACAACGGCTGGGCCAACTCCAACGGCGAGGACGTCACCCTCTTCGACGACATCATGCGGCGGATCGAGGCGGACCTCTGCGTCGACCCCTCGCTGCGTTTCGCCATGGGCTTCAGCTACGGCGGCGGCATGAGCTTCTCCCTGGCGTGCAGCCGCGCGACGGTCTTCCGCGCGGTCGCGGTGTTCGCCGGCGCGCAGCTCAGCGGATGCAGCGGCGGCACCCAGCCCATCGCCTACATGGGACTGCACGGCATCACCGACAGCGTCCTGAACATCTCGCAGGGACGGACGCTGCGGGACAGGTTCGTCCGCAACAACGGCTGCACCGCCCAGAACCCGCCTGAGCCGAGCTCGGGCAGCCGGTCCCACATCGTCACCGCCTACTCCGGGTGCCGGGCCGGATACCCCGTCGTCTGGGCCGCGTACGACAACGGTCACACACCCGCCCCGGTGGACGGCACCTACACCGAGAACGGCGCGCAGACCTGGACCAAGGGGGAGGTGTGGAAGTTCATCTCCCAGTTCCAGAGCACCTCCACACCCGACCCGACGCCCACAGTCACCCCGACCGTCACCCCGACCGTCACGCCGACGGTCACCCCGACCTCCACGACCAGCTTCCGCCTGCGCAACGAAGGCGCCGGACGCTGCGTCGACTCCCCCAACAGCGCCAGCGCCAACGGCACCCTGTTGCAGATCTACGACTGCCACACCAACGCCAACCAGCTCTTCACCTACAGCTCCGGCAGACTCCAGCTCCTCGGCAAGTGCCTGGACTCCCCCACGAACGCCGGCTCCGGCACCCGCGTACAACTGTGGGACTGCCACACCAACAGCAACCAGCAGTGGACCTTCAACTCCAACGGCACCGTCACCAGCGGCGCCAACAACCTCTGCCTCAACGCCACCGGCACCGGCAACTCCGCCACCGTGACCGTAGCCTCATGCAACGGCCAGGCCACCCAAAGATGGACCAGGGCATGACCACCCGCTAGCCGACGGCAGACCTCGGGTCCAGGCGACTTCGCCTGGACCCGAGATGATTTGTGGCCGGCAGGCAAAACCGTGCTCATCTTGAAGTCAACCGTCTGGACGCGCCGATTAAGGGCCAAAACACCACTGGGCGTCCCCACACGGTGGGGGACGCCAGGCAACGGTGTACTGCTGGTGCGCCGCCAGGGACTCGAACCCCGGACCCGCTGATTAAGAGTCAGCGGGCAACCTTCCACCCGGATGCCAAAACATGTCTCAACATGTCAATTCGGACTAGCATGTCCATATAACGGCCGATTTTTCTACCTAGTGATGCCGGACCGTACCGGATTGTTCCGGAACATTCGAGCACAACACGAGCCCACACCCCACTATGGGTGCCGTCACACCGGGTAGCCCATCTTCGACGATCGCCTCAGCAGATCTATTCCAAGGGCGGTCCGGGACCATCCCCGCGTACACATGGCCGACAGAAAACTCCTTGTTTCCCATCCTGTGTCGATAAGGGCCATCCCGCGCACGCGAGGATGGCCCAGCCGGCCTGGCCCTGCCCCACAGCTCGGGCAACGTTGAATTACGTCGGGTCAGGGCTTGCGCGCCAGCCCGCCCCAGCACGCCACCTCGGGCGGCTCGCCCCACGGGTTCGACTCAGGACGCCACGACGACACGGGCACGACTCCCGGCTCGAGCAGTTCCATGCCGTCGAAGAAGCCCTTGATGAGCTCGGGGCTGCGCGGCATGTAGGGAACCGCCCCGCCGCGGTTGTAGCCTCCCAGCGCCCGGACGTACGCCGGATCGGTGTCCGTGCCGTCATACAGTGCCAGGTGGCTTCCCGAGGGCAGCGCGGCGAGCAGGCGGTCGACGATCGAGCGCGCCTCATCGTAGTCGGAGACCAGCCCCATGATGCCCATCAGCATGAGCGCCGTCGGCCGCTCGAAGTCCAGCGTCTTCGCGGCCTCCTGGAGGATGTGCTCCGGGTCGCGCACGTCCGCCTCTAGGTAGTCCGTCGCCCCCTCGGGCGAGCTGGTCAGCAGCGCCGCGGCGTGCACCAGCACCAGCGGATCATTGTCCACGTACACGATCCGGGACTCCGGCGCGAGCCGCTGCGCCACCTCATGGGTGTTGTCGACCGTCGGCAATCCCGTGCCGATGTCAAGGAACTGCCGGATGCCGACCTCGGCGGCGAGATAGCGGACCACGCGCGTCAGCATGTACCGCGACTGGCGGGCGATGTCGACCATGCCGGGGAACACCTCAAGGACCTTGTCCCCAGCCATGCGGTCGACCGGATAATTGTCCTTCCCGCCCAGCAGATAATTCCACACCCGCGCCGAATGCGGCACGCTGGTGTTGATCGCCACTGGCTGCCGCTCCGCCTCGCTCCCACCATCGTCAACCATAGGTTGACCTCCCACCTCGCGTCATCGGCGCAGGCAGGCCGCCCCTATCCAGGCGCGCCGCAAACCCAAGTAGATCATGTCCCAGAATCCCGGCACAACAGGCCTGTTGCCCATCATGCCCGCCCTTGCCATAGAGGACGACATGCGAGTTGATGTGCCTTTCGATGCTTGGATTGGGTGAGGCGGACTGGTCGGAGGCTCGCCGCCGGGCTACGGCCAGCAGAGGCCGGTCACTTTCGGCGAAGACGGCGAGAATCTGCTGGTAGGCGAGGTGCTCGGCAGCGCGGCGGGCGCCGGGCCGGGCTCGTCGGCGAGCGAGAGGAGGTCTTGCGGGCGATCCGCAGATGATCGATTGCCTCATCGAGTTCGCCGAGCCTGGCGGTGAGGTTGTCGATCTGGGCTCGTGTCTGTTGAGCTTCGCAGGTCAGGGCCGCCTCACGCGCATCGATTCTGTCCAGGAGGCCTGGTCGGGCCCCGTCCGGTCATGCCGGACGCCAGGATGGGGTGGAGGTGCCGGTCAGCCGCCGGGCCATCACGTCGGTCATTGCCCAATACACGTGCGACTCGGAGCCGGCGGGACGGTGCTCATCGTCGCGGACCGCCGCCGGCCCAGGCCCGGCACAGACCGTACCGACCAGGGCCCGGGTCCTGGCCTACCTGCCCGACTGCGCCATCGCGCACTTCGCCTGCCACGGCGCCAGCGGCCCCACCGACCCCTCCCACAGCAAGCTCCTGCTCCAGGACCACCAACAAGACCCGTTAACCGACCGTGACCAATCAGGGAAGATCGTCGATCATGCATCGACACGTCACCGACACATGAGCACACGACGAGCCCACACAGACACCAAAACACCACTGGGCATCCTCCATGTGGTGGAGAATGCCCAGGTCAACGGTGTACTGCTGGGTGCGCCGCCAGGGACTCGAACCCCGGACCCGCTGATTAAGAGTCAGCTGCTCTGACCAACTGAGCTAGCGGCGCTTGGCGGTATCAAGAATAGCGGTAGGTCGGGGGTGCGTGCGCCATGTGGGGGGTGTGGCGGGGAGTTGGGGGGTTTTGAGGCTTTTTTTCGGGGCTGGAGCTGGTGTGGGACGGGGGCGGCGACCGGCGGGACGTTTGGGGGGAGGGGCGCGGGTAGGTGGGGTGGTGCCCGACGACGACGATCGAAGGGAGAGATTACACATGGTTGACCGAGATCTCTGGACCTACAGTCCGACCGTTTCCGGGGGGCAGCAGACCCTGGACGTGGCGGGTTATCACGTCGAGGCCACGGACGGCAGGATCGGGTCGGTGGACGAGGCCACCTACGAGGTGGGCGACAGCTACCTGGTCGTGGACACGGGGCCCTGGATCTTCGGGAAGAAGGTGCTGCTGCCGGCCAGTACGGTCACGCAGATCGATCCGCAGGAGCGGAAGATCTTCGTAAGCCGCACCAAACAGGAGATCAAGGACGCCCCTGAGTTCGATGAGGTCGGCTACAAGGAGCCGACGTATCGGGACAAGGTCGGCGACTACTACGGTCGCTTCCCCTACGGCCCCGGCACGATCTAACGGGACGCCCGCACCCAAGGAAGGCCGCGCCCTCGGGCGCGGCCTTCCGCGTGCCGGTCCCCTGCCGGATGCGCGACGACGCACCCGCACCTTGGTCACGGTCGCCCGCCGGCAGCGTGGCGACGGCTTCCACCCCTACCGGCACCTGGGTCGAGCGCTCAGGACTGGACGTTGGGTGGTCTTCCACCATGGCCGGTTGACGTCCGTAACAGGGCGCCGGATTCGCCACACCACGTCCCACCGTGTCGGCGCCGGTGGAGAAGCGATGAAGGGGACGGCAGATAAGCACGGCGGACTCCCCGTGCCCGGTGGGACACCGTGCCCGTGGCCGGTTTGGGGGGCGTGCCCCGTGCCCGGTGGGACACCGTGCCCCGTGACCGGTAGAACACCGTCCCGTGACCGGTGGGGGGCGTGCCCGTAGCCGGTGGGGGTGCCGCTGGCCGGTGGGGGCGGTTGCGGTGGGTCAGGGCCAGTGGGGGTCGGCGTCTTCTGCGGGGGGTTTGGGGCAGGCTATGCCTAGGCGGTCCAGGAGGGTCAGGAAGGTTGAGGCGTAGGGGGAGACGCTTACTACTACCGCTACGTGGTCCCAGTCGACTTGTTCTCTCAGGGCTCTCACCTGGGGGAGCATCGAGCCGTAGTCGCAGCTGTGCTCGCTCATGGGGAGGATCCAGGAGATCACCAGGTCGGTGGCGTTGAGGACGGGGACGGTCAGGGCGGCGGTGTTGATCATGTCGGAGCGGGCGATCATCTCGGCGGTGATCGGGCGCTCGTCGATGCGGAAGATCAGGTCGACGAGGCGTTCCTGCTCGTCGAAGGCCTTGACCAGCCAGTCCTCTGGTGGGGTGGCGGTGCGGAAGCCCACGTTGCGGAGGGTCTCCAGGGCGCGGGGGACGTCTTCCTCGACGAGGGCGAAATCGACGTCGTGCAGGGACGGGGCGGCGCCTCTGGCGTAGGCGGCGCAGCCGCCGGCCAGGGCGAAGCGGATGCCGGCGCCTTTCAGGGCCGAGCCGGCTCGTTTGAGCGTCTCGATGATGCCCTCGGTGACCTCGTGTGTATGGCTGGCCACTCCCTCACCCCCCATGTTGGGACCAGTGAGTACCCGGCGGGATCTCTGCCAAACCTGGGCATGCCTGGGCTTACCCCGGGTAGACGGGGCGTCATGACCAACAATCTCACGGACGCATTACGCAGGGAGGAGCGCGCCTACGAGAACGGGGCCGAACGGCCGCTCGGGTCGTACCTCCGGGTTCTCGGGGCGTACGGCGGGGCGGTGGCGGGACTGGTCGTCCTCGGACGGCTGACGGGGAAACGGATCCCCCAGAAGATCAGCCTAATGGATCTCGTCCTCATGGGGCTGGCGACGCACCGGATCTCGCGCACGCTGACCAAGGACCCCGTGATGAGCCCGCTGCGTGCGCCGTTCACCCGGTACGAAGGGGTGAGCGGGCCCGCGGAGCTGCATGAGGAGGTGCGCGGGCACGGGCTGAAGCACGCGGTCGGCGAGCTGGTGACCTGCCCGTTCTGCGTGGCGCAGTGGGTGGCGACCGCGTACACGGCCGGCATGGTCCTGGCGCCGGGGGTCACGCGGCTCACCGGGGTCACGATGACGGCGGTCGCGGTGTCCGACTGGCTGCAGCTCGCGTACGCGCGGCTGATGAAGGCGGCCGAGGGGGAATCGTGACGCAACCCACGCTGAGGAGAGCACTGAGGGCCCTGCAGCGGAGCCGGCACGCCAAGTGGCTCGCCGCCGCGGTGGCGGGGCTGGTCGTCTGCACCCTCCTGATCGTTCCCGCCTCGGAGGCGGGGTCCGTGTGGCTGACGGTACTGCTGGGCCTGCTGGCTTACGCGGCGCTCGCGGGAAGCCTCGCCCTGGCCCGCCGGATGGTGCGCGCACGACGAAGGGAAAGGATCGGGACGTACCGATGACGTTGAGCGACACGTCGGACCGGGACAACCGGCCGGCGCCCGGGGAGACCGGACCGGCTCCCGGGGAGACGCAGAGGGAGCGGGTCAACCGCGAACTGAGCGAGCTGTTACAGGGCCTGCGGGTCGCGGCCACCGGTGTGCAGGTGTTGTTCGCGTTCCTGCTCACGTTGCCGTTCTCCGCGGGGTTCAGCAAGGTGGACCAGTTCGGGCACTGGCTGTTCTACATCGCGATGCTGAGCGCGGCGGTGGCCTCGATCTGCCTGATCACTCCGGCGACGCAGCACAGGATCTTGTTCCGCAGCGCTCTGAAGGAGAAGATGCTCCGGCGCGCCAACGAGCTGAGCCTGTTCGGCGGCGCCGCGCTGGCGGTGTCCATGACCTGCTCCACGGCCCTGGTGGTGGAGTCGTTCCTCGGCATCTGGCCGGCGGCGTTGCTCGCGGGCGGCGTGGCGGGGCTGAGCGCGTGGTTCTGGTTCCTGCAGCCGATCCTGGACAAGCACCGCTCCGAGGAGGAGGCCGTCGCGGACGGTTGAGCGCGGCCCCAGGCGTGACGACGGGCCCCCTTCCCACCTGCGGAAGGGGGCCTATCCGTATATGCCAGGCATTTGAGGATCACCATTGCTTTGCCGTAGGCGTAGCTGGAGGAAAAGTTGATCCGCCGAGATGTTAAAGGCTGATTTGTCAGGGCAGATGGCTTTCCATGGGTACACTTCTTTGGATCATCGCCGTAGTGCTGGTCATCGCCGGGATCTACGTCATCCTGGCTCGTCGCGATCTCCTCTGGGGGATCGTCCTCATCGTCGTCGGGCTGCTCGTCGGGCCGGGTGGTGTGAGTATTTTCAACCCGTAACTCGAAAACCACGGCAGCACCGTCACGATAAACGAACATCAAATCCCGCGGAACCGGCGGATCAATGGTGATCCGCCGGCCGCCGGGCTGTCCGGGGCCTAGTCCGGGTCCTCGCCACCGAGGCAGTACACCGCGTACGCCCGGCCGAGGACCGGCAGGGCCACGTTGCGCACGCGGACCCCGCCGGGGGTGACACCCTTCTCCCCGCCGTGGTGCGCGTGCCCGTGGATGACCAGGTCGGCGCCCTCGGCGTCCACCGCCTCGGCGAGCAGGTAGCTGCCGAGGAACGGGTAGATCTCCAGCGGCTCCCCGATCAGGGTGTCCTTGACCGGTGAGTAGTGGCTGAGCACGACGCGGTGGTCGGCGTCCATGCCCTTGAGCGCCTTGCGCCACAGGTCCGCGATCTCGCGGGTGTGCCGCACGAACGCCTTCATCTCCGGCTCACCGAACTCGCTCGCGCACTTGCCGGCGAAGCCGCCGCCGAAGCCCTTGCCGCCCACCAGCCCGAGGCGGGCCTCGCCGAGCTGCATCGTCAGGCCGTCGTCCTGGAGCACCTGGATGCCGGCGTCGCGCAGGATCTCGACGATCTCGTCCTCGGCGTCCGACTGGTAGTCGTGGTTGCCGAGCACGGCCACCACCGGCACCGGCAGGTCCCGGAACTCCTCCGCCACGACACGTCCCTCTTCGGGGGTGCCGTGGCGGGTCAGGTCACCGGCGAGCAGCAGGATGTCGGCGAGCTCGCCTACGCGGTCGAGTCTCGGGCGGTACCTTCCACGAAGATCCTCCCCCAGGTGGACGTCCCCGACGGCGGCGACTCTGATCTTCACAGGGATTCCTCCTCACCGGGCTCGCGAACGTCCATCACGGTGACCTCGTTGTGGACCTTCAGGCCGGGGGCGGTCTCGCCGGCCACGGTGGCCACCAGCCGCCGGCGCTCCTCGCACTCCACGGCGCCGCGCAGGTACAACTGGTCGCCCCGGATGTCGACCCGTATCCCGAGCTCGTTGGTGCGGTCGTCCTCCGCGAGGGCCCTCTGCACGCGTGCGGCCACGTAGTGCGGGGCGTCGTGGTGCGTTTCGTCATGACGTACGGCGTCGGACATCTTCTTCCCCTCCGATCGGGTAAGGTCCCGCCTGCCCGCCCGCGCGGGTGACGAAACCGGAGAGGTTTGGCTCGTCATTCTGAGGATAGAACGCACGTCTGACCAGATCCGTCGGCCCTACAGGCCCGCGTCAGGCGCACTCATGCCTCGCGGGCACCGGGACCCACCCGGCACGGCCCCTTTTCCCGGCTCCGGCCGGACCTCGTGCACCCGGACCCTGTGCACGACCGTACCAATCGCTCAGGGCACACCGTGCTCCCCGTGCGCCCGTCGGCAGCGGTTCGTTCCCCCATCCGGTTCCATGCACCCCGAACCGGGAGGTCTCGGCATGGCACCAGGAGGAGCCGGTGAAGGTAGCGATGATTTCGGAGCACGCGAGTCCCCTCGCCACACTCGGCGGAGTTGACGCGGGCGGGCAGAACGTGCACGTGGCTGAGCTGGCCAGGGGCCTTGGCGCCCTCGGCCACCACGTCACCGTCTACACCCGGCGCGAGCGTGCCGGAGTGCCGGAGGAAGTGGCGTTCGCGCCGGGTGTGACAGTGGTGCACGTTCCCGCCGGGCCGCCGGTGCGGATCCCCAAGGACGAGATCCTGCCGCTGATCCCCGAGTTCGGCCGGTGGATGCGTGACCACTGGAGGCTTCGCCCGCCGGACATCGCGCACAGTCACTTCTGGATGAGCGGCCTCGCCGCCCTCGCCGCCGCCGAGGACACCGGCGTCCCCGTCACGCACACGTTCCACGCGCTCGGCGTGGTGAAGCGCCGCCACCAGGGCACGGAGGACACGAGCCCGGCCTGGCGCGTGGGCGCTGAGTGCGCCGTCGCCCGCGGCGCGGCCCGGGTCATCGCCACCTGCGGGGACGAGGTCACCGAGCTGATCCAGATGGACGTGCCGCGTCATTCCGTGCGTGTGGTGCCGTGCGGCGTGGACAGCGCGCGGTTCACCCCGGTCGGGCCGGCCACGCCACGCCAGGGGAGGCCGCGGCTGCTGTCCATCGGCCGCCTGGTGGCCCGCAAGGGCGTCGCCACCGCGATCGACGCGTTGCCGCTCATCCCGGACGCCGAGCTGATCGTCGCCGGCGGCCCGCCCTCGTACGCGCTGGACCGCGACCCCGAGGTGCGGCGGCTACGGCTGCTCGCCCGCGAGGCCGGGGTGGCCGACCGGGTGCGCTTCACCGGGCAGATACACCACGACGACGTGCCGGTGCTCATGCGCTCGGCCGACCTGGCGTTGTGCCTGCCCTGGTACGAGCCGTTCGGCATGGTCGCGCTGGAGGCCATGGCCTGCGGCCTGCCGGTGGTCGCCACCGCGGTGGGCGGCCAGTGCGAGACCGTGATCGACGGGGTGACCGGCACGCTGGTCCCGCCGCGCGACCCGCGGGCGGTGGCCGCGGCGGTCAACGATCTGCTGGACGACCAGGGGCGCCTCGCCGCGTACGGCATGGCCGCCGCCGAACGGGCCAGGGTGCGGTACAACTGGTCGCGGATCACCGCCGAGACCTGCGCCGTCTACGAGGAAGTGCTGCGGGAACGGCGTGGCATGACGCTGCGCAGGGCGACCGAGACCCTGGACGACCGGCGGCGGGGGGCGATGCGCCGGGTGAACGCCGGACGCCGTCCACGTGCCGTGAGGCGATGACCGTCGCGCTTGTTCTTCGAGCACCGGGGGTAGGCGAACTGCTCACCACCGTGCCGGCCCTGCGTGCGCTGCGCAACGGCGGACTGCGGGTCGTGCTGGCCGTTCCCGAGGAAACGGCGGAGCTCGCCGACCTGACCGGCGCGGTCCGGGCGGTGCTGCCCACCCGCGGGCTGGAGGGCCTCACCTGGGGCGGGCGGCGCCCGACCGTCGCGGTCGACATGTACGGCCCCGGCCCGGACAGCCACCGGCACCTGATGGACCTGCGCCCGCAACGATTATGGGCGTTCGCCCACCCCGCGTTCCCCCGGCTGAAGGGTCCGCGCTGGCGGGACGGCGAGCACGACGTGGAGCGGTGGTGCCGCCTCATCGAGTGGTACGGCGCCCGGGCCGACCCCGCGGACCTGACCCTGCCGGTGCCGCGCGCCCCGTCGCCCGCCCCCGGCGCGGCGCTGATCCACCCCGGCGGCGCCGGCCCGGCGTACCGCTGGCCTCCCGAGCGTTTCGCCGAGGTGGCGCGGGCGCTGGCCGCCGACGGCATGCGGGTCGCGGTGACCGGGAGCCGTCGTGAACGCCCCCTCGGCCTGCTGGTCGCCACCCTGGCCGGGCTGCCCCCGGAGAGCGTGCTCGCCGGGCGGACGTCCCTGATGGGCCTGTGCGCGGCGGTGGCGGGCGCGTCGCTGCTGGTGAGCGCCCACACGGGGGCGGCGCACCTGGCGCCGGCGTACGGCGTGCCGTCGGTGACCGTGGCCGGCGCCGAGCCGCCCGGCGTCTGGGGGCCACCGCCGTACCTGACCCGGCACCGGGCACTCGGGGGCGACGTGAGCGTGCCCGAGGTGCTGGACGCGGTCAAACGGGTGTCAATCAGATGACCTGCGGGTTTGGAAGCCGGTGAGAACGGTAGCTGCCCTTGTAAGGGAAAGGGGGCCGACAAAGTGAGTGAGACTCCAGAACAGCGGTCGGAGACGGGCAAGCCCATGGTGCGGGCGACACCGCGTGACGTGGTGCACATCCGTCTCGGTTCCTTCGCGATCTTCCTGGCGCTGGCGCTGTGCGTGCTGGCGTTCGTCGCGGGCTTCACCGCAGTGGGCGTCGTGCTCGCCGTCCTCGCCGTGGCGGCGGTGGTGGACGTCGTGCTGGCGATCCGGCGGCAACGGCGCCTCGGCGCCGGTCCCAGGTCCATGACCTGAGAGGAGGCGACGTGCTGGAAGGAAAGGTCGTCGTGGTGACCGGCGCCAGCGGCGGTGTCGGCCGCGCGGTGGTACGCCTGCTCGGCGACAAAGGAGCCAAGGTCGCGCTCATCGCGCGCGGCGAGACCGGTCTCGCGACCGCCGCGACGGAGGTGGGCACCCTCGGCGGCACCGCCAAGGTCTTCCCGGCCGACGTCGCCGACCACGTACAGGTGGAGGCGGCGGCAGACAGCATCGAGAAAGAGCTCGGGCCGATCGACGTCTGGATCAACGTGGCGTTCTCGTCGGTGTTCGCCCGGTTCACCGAGATCGAGCCCGAGGAGTTCGAGCGGACCACCGCCGTGACGTACCTCGGCTACGTCTGGGGCACGCGGGCGGCGCTGCGGCGCATGCGGACCCGCGACCGGGGCGCCATCGTGCAGACCGGGTCGGCGCTCGCCTACCGCGGCATACCCCTGCAGTCGGCCTACTGCGGGGCCAAACACGCCATCAAGGGCTTCACCGAGTCGGTGCGCACCGAGCTGCTCAACGAGGGCAGCGGCATCACCATCACCATGGTGCACCTGCCGGCGGTGAACACGCCGCAGTTCGACTGGGTGCTCTCGCGGCTGCGGCGGCACCCGCAGCCGGTGCCGCCGATCTACCAGCCGGAGGTCGCGGCGCGGGCCATCGTGTACGCGGCCGAGCACCCGTCCCGGCGGGAGTACTGGGTGGGGGGCAGCACCGTGGGCACCATCCTCGGCGAACGGCTCGTGCCGGGCCTGCTGGACCGGTACCTCGGGTCGTACGGGGTGAAGTCCCAGCTCACCGACGAGCGGCCGAGCGGGGTGTCCAACCTGTGGGAGCCCGCGGACGAGGACCGCGACTACGGGGCGCACGGCAGCTTCGACGAGCGGGCCACGCCGCGCAGCCCTCAGGTGTGGTTGTCCCAGCACCGCAACCATCTGCTGGCGGCCGGCGCGGGCGGCATCGCGGCGGCGGCCCTGGCCGCGCTGGGACGCCGCCGCTGACACGTTCACCCAGGCGCTGACCCTCTCCCGGTGATCGGGGACGGGTCAGCGCCTTTCGCACGCGCCGGCTCCGGCCGGCCCTCCCCGCGGCGCGGTTCCCGCGCGGCACGGCGCCGGTCGTCTTCTCCAGACACCCGGCCGGCCGTCGTCTCCAGGACACGCGGCCGGCCGTCGTCCCAGGACACCCGGCCGGTCGTCCTCTCCAGGAGACGCGGCCGACCGCCTTGCCAGGACACCCGGCCGGTCGTCCTCTCCAGGAGGCGCGGCCGACCGCCTTCCCCAGAACACTCGGCCGGCCGTGCTCTCCGGGACACGCGAAGGGCGGGCGACGGTCCCTCCTCCGCCGCCCGCCCTTTCGTCGCCCGCGTCGGCGACTCCCAGCGGTGATGGTCTATGCGCCGGGGTACGTCCCTGTGCTGCTCTCGATCGACTGGGCGGTGGCCCGGTCGAGTGCCGCCTTCACCACGCCGAAGATCGCACCCTGGACCGCCGCGGCGGCCAGGACCTCGCCCCAGCCGTACTCGCGGGACCTGGCCTCGGGCGCGTCGTTCTTGCCCGACACGACCTTCCAGACCTGCTTGAAGATCACACCGGAAAGATAGCCGCCGGCCATACCGGTGAGCGCGGACACGGACTTGTAGGCGAGCTTCCTCACGACGACTTCTTCCTCCGCACGATCCGCCACAGCAGCAGTGCGCCCGCCACGACACCGGCCGTCACCCAGGGGCGGTTCTTCGCCTGGGTGACCACCCGGTCCGCGGTGTCCTTCACCTCGGGCGGCATGTTCTCCTTGGCCCGGCCCGCCAGCTCCCCGGCCTTGCCTGCCAGCTCGCCGGCCTTGTCCCCGGCGATCGAGACGATCACACCGGCCTTGTCCCCCGCCTTGTGCGCGAGGTCACCGGCCTTGTCACCGGCCTTCGCCGCGAGGTCACCGGCCTTCTCCCCCGCCACCGCGGCGAGGTCGCCGGCCTTGGCCTGTGCCTTGGAGGCCAGCTCGCCGGCCTTCTCGCCGGCCACGGAACCGAGGTCTGCGGCGTGTTTCTTGACGCCGGCCACGGCGTCATGGGTGTTGTCCTTGATATCCGCCATCGTTGTCCTCCTTCGCCTTGGACACCCGCTACCCCAGGTGGGAGGCTTCTAACGACCCCTGAAGCCACTGGTGGGGAACACCCGGACACACATCCGCCCGCGGGCGGCGCGCCGGACGCGCACCCGCGGGCGGGATGGAAGCGGGGACCTCAGCGGGCCTTGGCGGTGGCCCTGCGGTTGGCCTTCTTGATGGCCTCCACGAGCTCGTTCTTGTCCATGGTGGAGCGTCCCCGGACGCCGAGCTTGGCCGCGACCTCGTAGAGGTGCTTCTTGGAGGCGTTGGCGTCCACGCCTTCAGCGGTCTTGCCGGGCTTGGGAGTGCTGCGGGCCGCCTGCTTGTCGGACGGGCCCTTGCGGCCCTTCGGCTCCCAGTGGTCGCCCACCTTCTCGAACGAGTGCTTCAGCGCGGCGAACGCCGTACGGTGCGCGCGCTGTCCCTCCCCGTATGTCTCGACCGCCGAGTCGTGCGCCTTGATCCAGGTCTCCTGGGCCTTCTTGGGCGAGCGCTCCAGCGTCGAGGGGAGTTCCTGCTTGCCAGGCATCCTTACCTCCTTCAAACCGCCGGCCCATGTCCTCAGCGTGGCAGTTACCGGTCGCGACCTGCCAGAACGTTGACGAAGGCTGTTCCTCTGGCCGACTGTGTCATGACTTGTCGCAGCGAACCGCCCGCGTCACACCATCGGGTCGTCGTATCGGCGCTCCTCGTAGACCCGGGTCGTCGTGCGGTCCACGGGGGTGACCGGGGTGGCGTAGGTCTCCGGGGCGGTGGTGCGGGTGATGGTACGGCGCGCGTTGGTCAGGCGCCAGATACCGAACAGCAGGCCGACGATACCGCCGAGCATGAGGATCACGCCGACGACGTTGATGTCGACACCGGCGAGGTCGAACTCGACGGCCCAGGTGAGGATGGCGCCCAGCATGATCAGGATGATGCTTCCGGCTATGGTCATTGGATTTGCCTCCTTCGCTCCTCGTCCCCCTCTCTTTCCCTGGTACGAATCTCAAACGTGCCGCCGACCGGCGATGTCCGTCATCTGCCGTGGCCAGGGCCCGTCAGGCGGCCTCCGCCCGGACCTCGCGCAGCGGCTCGTACATCGGGGACCACTGGTTGTAGACGCCGGTGGGGACGAGGTACACGTTGGCCGCGACCTGCATGAGGACCATGAAGACGGCGTACTGCAGGGCGTTGAGCCCCGGCACGACGTCCACCGGCAACGCGACGGCCATGACGATCCGCACGACGGAGTCGAGCAACAGCCCGACGCCCCAGATGACGGTGGCGACCCGCCACGCGCGCCGGAACCGCGGCAGCCGCTCCCACAGCTCGTCCCACGGCGGCCGCCCCGGCCCGAGCCGCCCGTCCAGGATCATGCGGGTGAACACCGAGACCATCGGCCGCGGCCCGCGCGCACTGAGCAGCATCCAGACCCCGAACACCGCCGTGCAGACGCCGTCCCTGGCCAGCAGCACGCGGACGTTGTCACTGGCGAACGAGATGGCCGCCGCGACCAGCACCACGGTGAACACGAACACCGTCATGGCGTTCGGCCGCCCGCCCCTGCGCACCTCGACGACCGTGCTCACCCCCGGCACCAGCGAACTGACCAGCAGCGCGACCTCGTACCCCACCCCGGACGCCCGCAACACGTAGTAGAACGCCACCGACATCGCCACATCGAACAGGAACAAGACCCCGTCCCGCCGCCCCCCGTACCTCGTCACCCCGGACCCCTCGTAGCGAGCCGGAACGTCGTCACCAACTCGTCCGCGTACCCCTGAAGGTCACGATCCGGCTCGGCCGCGAGCAGGAACGGCAACCCGTCGAGCGACCGCTGTACCACCACCGCCATCACCCGCGTGTCGAACTCCCGGAACTCCCCGTCCCGCTGTCCCCGCCGCAGAATCTCCTCGACATGCCCCAGCACGCTGAGATCGGTGGCCGCGTCGTACGACCCCTTCCCGCGGAAGTTCAGAAAGATCTCCATCAACGCCCGCATCTCCGCCCGATGCGTGGCGATGAACTCGACCAGCCCCCTGATGTACGCCTCCAGCGCCTCCCCCGCCGACCGCCTCCCCCGCACCCGCTCGGCCATGAACCCCCCCATGACCCGGTACACCTCGGCGAGGATCTGGGTGATCAGCTCATCCTTCCCCTCGAAGTGATAAGAGATCAGCCGCGTGCTCGACAACCCGGCCCTCTCCGCGATCCGCGCGAACGACGCCTGGCTGTACCCGAGCTCCGCGATCACCCCGATGGCCGCCTCCACGATCTGCGCCCTCCGCGCGACCCCGGCGACCGTACTCTTCCGCCCACTCGCCCCTCCAGCCCTTGTTACTTGCATGGGTAAAAAGTACCTCGCCTGAGTAACTACGCGCAACTCCCACTTACCCCACAACTCCACACAGGGCTCCACAACGGCCACGAGAGGCATCAAGGTGATTTTCCTCAGATATACACATGGTGCCTCGACAGAAAACTCAATTATGTCCCACCCGAAGAAAAATACGGCTCCCGCGATTTACCGGCAAGCTGTAAAAGCACGTAGCGCGTCATTACAATGATTCAAATCATGCGATCCCGATTAAGGAGCGGAGCATGAAGCTGATCAGACTGGCAGGAGACGGCTGCGCAGGCGACAACTGCCCGACCGTTTACCTCGGCGACACCGGTGAGTTGGTCATCCAGGGCCACATCATCGACGACGCCACCCGCTCCGAACTCCACGCCATGCCGGCGGACGAGAACGCGATCCGCATCAGGCCCGAGTTGCTCATCAGCGCCGTCGAGCAGTACCTCAGCCACCCCAGGGCGGAGCAGTAGCTTGAGGCGCGACTTCAAGCCCCTGCCCGGCGAGGAACTCGGGAGGTTGTTCCAGAGCTTCAGGTACACGGCATATCGGCTGGAAACCCTCCAGGAATACAGAGTACCCACCGAGATGGAGGAGTTCGCACGCTTCCTGGACGACGAGAACGACGGCGAGGGTCGTTCGATCGTCGACCCTTGGATCGACAGAGTGGTGACCCCCGCGAAGCGCGCGGGCAAATTCATGCACCGCGTGCATGTCGTCAAGACACCACTGTCGGACTACCTGCGTTTCGAGTTCGCCTGGGGGTACCGGCACACCGTGGACGCCGGTGAGAACATCAAGATTCTCGCCGTCGAGGAAGGCGAATGGCCGGTTGATCTGCCGGTCGGCTACGACTACTGGCTGTTCGATTCCTCCTGTCTCGTCGCGATGCACTACGAGAACGACGGTTCGTACGTCGGGGCGGAGTTGATCGAAGATCCCAAGCGGATCATCCAAGCCAACTACTTGCGGGACCTGGCGGTGAACACGGCCGTCTCCTACGAGAACTTCGCACAAAGTTTCGACGCGCACTTCAAGATCAAAACTCACCGGTAAGCCCGGATGTCAGGCGGGACCAACGAGTTCTCCGGCGAGGCCGACGCCGTCGTGCAAGCCGGGGTCGTGCACGGGGACGTCCACATGCACGGGACGCGGAGATCGTTGCCTCCTCCCCACCAACTTCCACTGGTCCCGCCCGGCTTCACCAATCGGTTACGGGAATTGAGTGAACTGGACGGCACACTGCGAGCGGTCCGGAACGCCGCCGATGCCGGGACGAGCGCCGTCGCGGTCTGCGCGATCGCGGGCCCTCCCGGTGTGGGCAAGACGGCACTGGCCGTCCACTGGGCGCATCGCGTACGCGCACAGTTCCCCGACGGGGAGTTATACGTGGACATGCAGGGCTACGGGCCAGGCATCGCCATAACTCCGGAATATGCGCTCGACCACTTCCTGCGCGCTTTGGACATATCCCCTGACAACATCCCGGCCGACCTGGAGGGGCGGGCTTCGCTATTCCGTTCGATCCTCGACGCGAGACGGATCCTCGTTATCATCGATAATGTCGCCTCGTCTCAGCAGGTACGGCGTCTACTGCCCGCGACTCGCCAATGCTTTGCCGTGGTCACCAGCCGGAGTACTCTCCCCGGCGTAGTGGTACGGGAGGGGGCCGTGCGTGTGATCTTGGACGTACTGTCGCCAGAGGAGTCGGTGCGGCTGCTGTCCGAGCTCATAGGGCGCGAACGCATCGAAGCCGAGCCCGATGCCGCGCGCGACATCGCCGGGCTGTGCGGATATCTGCCACTCGCCCTGAGAATCACCGCCGAACGTGCCGCGAGCCGACCACGCCTCTCCCTGCATGAAATCGCCGAGGAAGTGGCCGCGGAACAGAATCGGCTCGACGCGCTCGCCACGGACGAGGACGAGTTGAGCGACGTACGCGCGGTCTTCTCCTGGTCCTACAGCGCACTGTCTCCGGAATTGCGCCGGACGTACCGGCTGCTGAGTCTTCACGCGGGGTCCGAGATGGGAACAGAGGCTGTCGCGGCTTTGACCGGGAGCGATGTCCGGACGACCAGGCGGCGGTTGCGGGCGCTCGTCGACGTGCATCTGCTGCAGGAGGTGTCGGCCTACCGCTTTTATCTCCACGACTTGCTGCGCGCGTACGCGACCGAACGCACCGCCGCGGAGGAAACCCTCCATGAACGGACATTGGCACTGCGGCGGATGTTGAGCTGGTACCTGCATGCCGCAGAAGCCGGGAGAAAGGTTCTCCTACCGTATTCTCCAACCATCCCCATGGTTCCGGCCGCCGAGATCGAGCTGCCTGAGGGCCTGAGCGGTGGTCCCGTGGCCATGCGGTGGTTCGTCGCCGAACGTGGCAACATCATGGCCGCGCTGAACACGGCCATGGACCACGGCCAGTACGACATCGCGTGGAAGCTGGCCGTGGTCACCACCGGCTTCTTCGAGCTGAACTCGAACTGGTCCGAAGGGAAGGAAAGCCACCGCATCGGCCTTGCCGCCGCGCTCGCTCTCGGCGATGCGTTCGGCGAGGCCTGCAACCGGGTGATGCTGGGCGACGCCGAACGCCGCCTCGGGCGGCTCGGCGATGCCGCGGAGAGCTATCGGAAGGCCGCGGACCTCGGACGGGAGCTGGCCGTCGGGTGGCTGGAGGGCTTCGCCCTACGCGGGCTCGGGCTCGTCATGGAATCGCGCGGGCAGCATCCGGGAGCCCATGAGTTGTTCCTGGCCGCGTTGCGGGTCTTCCGGGAGGCGGGGGTCCGGCGCGGTGAGGGAATGGCGCTCCTGAGCCTCGGCAGGTCGGCCCGGGCACTCGGCGAGCCCGGCGACGCGGTGGGCTTCGGGCGGCAGGCGATTGCGATCTTCGAGGAGATCGGCGACCGATGGACTGTCGCCTGGGGACGGCTGGCGCTGGCCGACGGCCTTCGGGAATCCGGTGACCAACGGGACTCGCTGCCACAACTACGTGAGGCGGCCCGGGTGTTTCGCGAGTTCGGCGACGAACGCAGCGAGGCCATGGCCCTCGCACCACTGGGCGAACTACTCGAACGATCCGGCGACATAACCGGAGCCCGGGAAGCCTGGACCCGTGCGCTCACTCTCTACCGATCCGTGAACGACGAGCGTGCCACCGACCTCGCCGGACGTCTCGCCACGCTCGAAGACGGGCCCCTGCCATAGGCATGGCAGGCGCCGCTCGACGGCTGTGGCAAGGAGGGGGCGTCAGGTGTCCGCTGGTTTCCCGGCGGCCCGGCTCACTCTGAGAGAGGGGGCCGGGGCCTCACGGGAGAGCCGCGTAGGCGGTCTCGATGGCCTCAGGGACGCCGGTTGGGAAGATCGTGAAGGGGGTGGGGGTGATGGTGCGGGACCTGGTGCGGATGGTTTGCCGCCAGGTGCCGATGATGCGGCCGGAGGCCACGATCGTGGGGCGGAAGACGCCGTTGCCGCCGGGGACGATGTGGTCGGCGAACTCGGGGGCGAGGACGGCGGAGCGGTCCTGGTAGCCGAGGACGTACTCGTCGAAACCTGGCAGGAGGTGTACGGACTCGGCCTGCTCGCGGTGCGCGGCCAGGCGGGCGGGGGTGGCGGGGGACATGAAGTACTCGGTGCCGTCCATCTCGACGTGGGTGAGGTGGGGGCGGGCCAGGGTGAGGCCGGTTCTGGCGTCCTTCATGAGCAGGTACGCCCAGCGTGCGAAGTCCTTGAGGGTGGCGGGGCCGTGGCTCTGGAAGTAGCGGGTGGCCAGCTCGGCGAGGGCCTCGTCGCGGTCCAGCCGGCGGGGGTTCCTGATCCACTCGTCGACGAGCACGAGCGCCTGGTCGCCGTCCAGGGTGGGGCCGAAGCACACCAGGCCGGTCTGGGCGAAGTGGCCGATCAGGTGGTAGCCGCGCTGGCCGGTGGTCCCGACGCCGCCCTTCTCCCAGGCGTCCAGCAGGCCGGCCCGCGTCACGGCACCGCCGCTCAGCGCCTCCTCGGCCAGTTCGCGGGCCTTCGCCACCGTGGCGTCGTCGATGCCGAGCTGGGCGCGGCGGGCGGCGGATCCGCTCACCACGCGAGGGGTGGTCAAAGGGAGCAGCCACGGGAGGTCCTCGGCGGCGACCAGGTGGAGGGTGCCGCGCATGGGCCAGCTCTTGACGATCTCGCCGGCGTCGCAGGCGTCCTGGACGGCCCGCCGGGTGCCGCCCTCGGTGCGCAGCGCCACCGACGTGACGGCCCCGGCCGGGTCCTGCGCCTGCATGGCGCCGAGCAGGCGCACCACGTCGGCGGGGGTGGCCTCCCCGGGGCCCGCGATGCGCTGGGCCACCAGGCGGAGCAGCCCGATCTCCTGCGGGGTGACCGTCATGCCCGCTTGGGAGGGGTGATGGGGCCGGGGGTCAGCGGCGACGGCGGCTTGATCGGCGGCGGGGTGATCGGGCCGGGGGTGAGGGGGGACGGCGGCTTGATCGGCGGCGGGGTGATGGGGCCCGCGGACGTCAGCAGGTCGTCGCGGTACCCGGTGGCCGAGCCGCCGTGGGCGGCCTCGCGGGGGTGACGCAGGATCGACATGGCGCTCTCCTCTGTGGGGGCATGGCCCGGGCCGAGGGCGCGGTACACCGTGGGGACCGCGGGGCGTACCGGGCCGGGGGCGGGCACGACGGCGCCCTCGGCGGCGGGCGAGGTGCCTGACAAGCACGCTTTCCAGCTCGAAGGGGCTGACCTCGGAGCCGGAGCGGCACGGTACCCGGCGGTGGTCGGCGTCACGATTCTCCCCCTCCCGGCCAGATTTCCGGCAAGTCAACCGGTCTGGAGTCTAAGTCCGGAAAGGGGCGGGTGAGCGCCGGTCAGGGGCGGACGGCGCCGACGAAGCGGGAGGTGCCGTAGGAGGACAGGGTGACGACCTTCACCACGTCGCCGGTGCGGGGGGCGTGGACCATCTTGCCGTCGCCGGCGTAGATGCCCATGTGGCCGAGGCCGCTGCTGAAGACCAGGTCGCCGGGTTCCAGGGAGTTCATCGACACGCGTCGGGAGGCGCCCCAGGCCCATTGCTGGTAGGTGGTGCGGGGCAGTTTCACGCCCGCCGCGGACCAGGCCGCCTGGGCGAGGCCGGAGCAGTCGTACGAGCCGGGGCCGGTGGCGCCGTAGCGGTACGGCTTGCCCACCTGGGCGTACGCGAACTGGAGCGCCTTGCGTGCGCTGCCGCTCGCGGGGCCGTCGTAGGTGATGCCCTTGCTGTCAGGGTCGCCGGCGTTGAACTGGTTGAGGCGGCGCAGCAGGTCCTCCTGCTCCCCCACCAGCTTCTCGACCTTCTTCCTCTCCTTGGCGACATCATCCAGCAGGTCCCCGAGGTCGTCGTAGGCGGTCCTGGCGCTCGCCCGGCGGACACGCAGGCCCTTGGTGGCCTCGTCGAACTCGGTCAGCGTCTGTGCCTGGCCCGCGGACACCTGCCCGGCCACGGCGAGTCCCGCCAGCAGGCCGGCGGGGTCGTCGCGGGACACGATGCCCGCCACCGACGACAGACCGCCGTACTGGTACATGCCGGACGCGGCGGACACGACGCTCTCCCGCAGGTCGTCCACCTTGGCCTGTTCGGCGGTGTACTCCCGGTTCAGCCGCTCGTACTTCTTCCGGGCTGCTTTGTACTTCTCGTTGACGGTGTTGAACCGCTCGACCATCGCGTCCGCCTTGTCGTTCAGCTGGGCGAGCCTCGCCCTTGCCTGCGCGACGGTGGGACGCGGGTCGGCGGCGGCACCCGCCTGAAAGGCCAGCAACACGGCGGCGGCCAGCCCGGCCGCGGCCGGGATCCGCCTCTTCCGGACGTCGAACACGGAAGGAGGTACGCGGGACGGCGCCCACCGGTTCACCGCCTGCACGAGAATTTTCCGTGTCAGGGAAAGGCGCGCCGCGCGGCCGCGGAACGGGAACCGCCGCCTGGTGCCGCTCGTTCCTGGGATCGTTCTCATCGCCTCGACACAGAAAGAGGAACCCGTGGTCTTCAAACGCATGCTGAGCGCCCTCGGCGTCGGCGCCCCTTCGGTGGACACCGTGCTGGCCACCACGCGCGTGCGACCGGGCGGGACGCTGACCGGCGAGGTGCGGATCAAGGGCGGTGACGTCGACGCCGAGATCGAGCACGTCGCGCTCGGCCTGGTCACCGGTGTGGAGGCCGAGCAGGGGGACGACGAGCACGTCGGCGTGGTGGAGTTCTTCCACGGCCAGGTCATGGGGCCGTTCACCCTGCGCAAGGGCGAGGACCGTGTGCTGCCGTTCCAGCTTCCCGTGCCGTGGGAGACGCCGGTCACCGAGGTGATGGGGCAGCCCCTGCGCGGCATGTCCATGGGCGTGCGCACCGAGCTGGCCATCGCGAAGGCCGTGGACAAGGGTGACCTCGACGCGTTCCAGGTGGCGCCGACGCCCGCACAGGAGGCCGTGCTGGAGGCGCTCGCGCGGCTCGGCTTCGCCTTCAGGAGCGCGGACCTGGAGATCGGGCACATCTTCGGGGTGAGCCAGCAGCTCCCGTTCTACCAGGAGATCGAGTTCTTCCCGCCGCCCGCGTACCAGGGCCAGATCAACGAGGTGGAGCTGACCTTCGTCACGAACCCCGGCGGCATGGACGTCATCCTGGAGGCCGACAAGCGCGGCGGCCGCTTCGGCGAGGGCGGCGGTGACGCCGTCGCCCGCTGGCAGACCACCCACCAGGACGCCGCGGGCCGCGACTGGGCGGCCGAGATCAACGCCTGGCTGGGCGGCCTGCAGCGGTACGCCCCCGGCGGGCACGGCGGGCACCACGACCCGCACCACGGCCACCACGGCGGCGTGGGTCTCGGGGGCGTGGCCGCCGCCGGTGCGGCCGGGGTGGCCGGGGGTTTCCTCGCCGCCGAGGCCGTCGACGAGATCGGCGACTTCTTCGAGGGCGACGAGGAGGACTGACCCCGTCGGGTCACGCTGACAGGCCGGCCGCCGAGTCCAGGGGGCCGGCCTGGTACAGGGCGACGCTGAACGGCCGGTGGGTGCCGGTGTCGACGTGCTCGGTGAGCGGCGTCACCGTGAGGTCGGCGCCGACGTGCCGGTGCAGCCGCCGCGACTCCGGCCAGGGGTGCACCAGCACCAGCAGCCCGCCGGGCGCGAGCATCCCGCACAGCCGCGCGCTGGCCTGGCGCAGGCGGTCGTCCCGTCCGATGTAGTACAGCGTCTCGGCGCACACCACGAGGTCGAAACCGTGCGGGGCACGGTGCTCAAGGATGTCGGCCTGTTCGAACCGTACCCGCGGCACGTCCCCGATCCGGCTGCGCGCCCGGTCGAGCGCCCGCTCCGAGATGTCGATCCCGGTGATCTCCGCGCCCGGGTGCGCCGCCATCAGCAGTTCGGTGAACACCCCCTCGGCGCAGCCCACCTCCAGGATCCGCCGGTACGGCCGGGCGGGCAGCCGCCCGAGCGTCGTCGCGTACTTGTGCCGCTCGTACCCGTCGGTCCCGAGGTTCCACGGATCGGGCCTCCGATGCCACCAATCGAAGTACCGCCGTAACAGGGCCCCCTGCCGTCCGGGTGTGAGCAGGGACAACGCCCGGAAGAACGTGCGATGCAAGACCTCAGAAATCTCGATAACTCCCGAGACGCCTGACATACCGCCCCTTTCCGCTTCTTTACCACCACCACCAGTGGTATCCGCTCTCTCGGAATCTACGAACGAAGCAGCGGCCCGCGATGACACACGAACAGCACCCCTTTGTCGGAAAGCGGCGGCCGGGACGGGGTCAGGCGGGGGTGGACTCGGTGACGGTGCCCTCGGAGACGTGGAGGTGGCGTGTCGTGTGGACGGCCTTCAGCATCCTGCGGTCGTGGGTCACCAGCAGGAGGGTGCCCTGGTAGGTGCTCAGGGCCGATTCGAGTTGCTCGATGGCGGCGAGGTCCAGGTGGTTGGTGGGTTCGTCCAGGACCAGGAGATTCACGCCCTTGGCCTGGAGGAGGGCCAGGGCGGCGCGGGTGCGTTCGCCGGGCGAGAGGGTGGCGGCGGGGCGCCTGACGTGGTCGGCTCTCAGGGCGAACTTGGCCAGCAGGGTGCGGATGTCGCCGGGGACGAGGCCGGGGACGTGGGGGGCGAAGGCGTCCATCAGAGGGGTGTCGCCCATGAAGAGTGCCCGGGTCTGGTCGATCTCGCCGACCGTCACGCCGGGCCCCAGGGTGGCCTGGCCGCTGGTCAGGGGCGTGCGGGACAGGAGAGCGGAGATCAACGTGGTCTTGCCCGAGCCGTTGGCGCCGGTGACGGCCACGCGGTCGGCCCAGGAGATCTGGAGGTTGACGGGGCCGAGCGTGAAGGACCCCCGCTGGACCACGGCGTCGCGCAGGGTGGCGACGACGGCACCGGAGCGGGGGGCGGCGGCGATCTGCATGCGGAGCTCCCACTCCTTGCGGGGCTCCTCGACCGTGTCCAGGCGTTCGATCATGCGCTCGGTCTGGCGGGCCTTGGCCGCCTGCTTCTCGGTGGACTCGGTGCGGAAGCGCTTGCCGATCTTGTCGTTGTCGGGCGCCTTGCGGCGGGCGTTCTTGACGCCCTTCTCCATCCACGCGCGCTGCGTGCGGGCACGCGACTCCAGGGCCGCGCGGGTGTCGGCGTACTCCTCGTACTCGGCGCGGGCGTGCCTGCGGGCGACCTCGCGTTCGGTGAGGTACGCCTCGTAGCCGCCGCCGTACACGTTGATCTGCTGCTGGGGCAGGTCGATCTCCACCACGGAGTTCACGGTCCGCGCGAGGAACTCGCGGTCGTGGCTGACCACCACCGTGCCGGGACGCAGGCCGGTGACGAAGCGCTCCAGCCGTTCCAGGCCGTCGAGGTCGAGGTCGTTGGTCGGCTCGTCGAGCAGGAACACGTCGTACCGGCTGAGCAGCAGCGACGCGAGCCCGGCCCGGGCGGCCTGCCCGCCGGACAGCGCGGTCATCGGGCGGTCGAGACCGACGTCCAGCCCGAGCTCGTCGGCCACCTGCACGGCACGCTCGGCGAGGTCGGCGCCGCCGAGCGCGAGCCAGCGCTCCAGCGCGGCCGAGTACGCGTCGTCGGCGCCGGGCGTGCCCGCCACCAAGCCCTCGGTGGCGGCGTCCAGGTCGCGCTGGGCGTCGGCGACACCGGTGCGGCGGGCGAGGAAGGCGTCGACGGTCTCCCCGGGGCGGCGGTCGGGCTCCTGCGGCAGATAGCCGACGGCGGCCGTGGCGGGCGTGAGCCGCACGGTGCCGTGCTCGGGCGCGGCCAGCCCGGCCAGCATGCGCAGCAGCGTCGACTTCCCGGCGCCGTTCACACCGACCAGCCCGATCACGTCCCCGGGCGCGACGACGAGATCGAGGCCGGAGAACAGGGACCGGTCGCCGTGCCCTGCGGCGAGTTCCTTGGCGACAAGGGTGGCGCTCATGGGGAAACGGTATCCGGCCGCGCCGCCCACGGCCGTCCGGGCACGGTTACGATCGCCGTGTGACGATCGGCGGCGGGCCCAGCGGACGGCTGATGGCGATCAGCGACCTTCATGTCGCCTATCCGGAGAACCGCGAGATCGTGCAGCAGTTACGCCCCGAGTCCGAGGACGACTGGCTGCTGGTCGCCGGGGACGTCGGCGAGTTCTTCGCCGACATCGAATGGGCGCTGCGCCTGCTGACCGAGCGTTTCGCGAAGGTCGTCTGGGCGCCGGGCAACCACGAGTTGTGGACGGTGCGCGACGACCCGGTGCGGGCGCGCGGCGTGGAGCGCTACCGCCTTCTGGTCGAGATGTGCCGGAGCCTCGGCGTGGTCACCCCCGAGGATCCCTACCTCGTGTACGACGGCCCGGGCGGGCCGGTGACGATCGCGCCGCTGTTCACCCTGTACGACTACACGTTCCGCCCGCCGGACCTCTCCAAGGAGGAGGCGATGGCGTGGGCGCAGGAGACCGGCATCGTCTGCACCGACGAGTTCGTGCTGCACCCCGACCCGCACCCCACGCGGGACGCCTGGTGCCGGGCCCGGCTGCGGGAGACCGAGATCAGGCTGGACGCGCGCGACCCCGACCTCCCCACCGTCCTCATCAACCACTGGCCGCTCACCCGCCACCCCACCGAGGTGCTGCGGTACCCGCAGTTCGCCCAGTGGTGCGGCACGGTCGAGACCGCCGACTGGCACCTGCGCTACAACGCCGCCGCCGTGGTGTACGGCCACCTGCACATCCCCCGCACCACGTGGTACGACGGGGTGCGCTTCGAGGAGGTCTCACTGGGCTACCCGAGGGAGCGGCGCATGTACGGTTTCGACGGCGCCAAGGCCCTGCGCTGTGTGCTGCCCGCCGCGGACGGAGGGACCGGAGCGTGATCGACGCCATCCTGCCCCAGAGCGTCGTCGCGGCCGAGTCCTTCGACGACCCGCCGGCCGTGCTGTTCCCTGAGGAGGAGGCCGTCATCAGCCGGGCCGTGGACAAGCGGCGCAGGGAGTTCGCCACGGCGCGCCTGTGCGCGCGGCGCGCCATGGCCGCCCTGGGGGTGGCCGCGGCCCCGGTGCTGCCCGGCCCACGCGGCGAGCCGCGGTGGCCGGACGGCGTGGTGGGCAGCATGACCCACTGCACGGGCTACCGCGCCGCGGTGCTCGGCCGCGCCGGGCAGGTGACGTCCATCGGCATCGACGCCGAGCCGGACGGCCCCCTGCCCCCCGGCGTGCTCGGCGAGGTCGCGCTCCCCGAGGAGCAGGAGCTCCTGCGTGCGCTGGCCGCCGAGGACGCCCGGATGTGCTGGGACAAGCTGCTGTTCAGCGCCAAGGAGTCGGTGTACAAGGCGTGGTTCCCCCTGACCGGCCGCTGGCTCGGGTTCGAGGAGGCCGTGGTGGAGATCGCCCCCGCCGCCGGCACGTTCGAGGCGCGCCTCCTGGTGCCCGGCCCCGTGGTGGACGGCACCAAGCTCACCGGCTTCTCGGGCCGCTGGCTGGCCGAGCACGGCCTGGTGGTCACCGCGATCGTCGTCCCGTCCGCCCCCGAGGCCTGACCCCCCATCGCCTTGCAGTCAAAGGTGAGCAATTTCGCCTTTGTTGGGGTTCGTCCGCTTCGACCGGCGGGTATGTCTGGCGGCACGTGAGGGGCCCGAGGGGTGATCGCCTATGGTGACCGTCGGCCTGCTGGTCCGGATCCACGCCCGGCCCGGCAAGGAACACGAGATCGAGGAAATGCTCCGCGACGAGATCGGCCTGATCGAGGACGAGTCGGAGTGCGCCGCCTGGTTCACCCTGCGCATCGACACCGCGACCTACGGCATCTTCGACACCTTCGACAGCGACGACGGCCGTCGCTCCTACCTGCTGGGCAAGGTCCAGACCGCCCTCCTCCTCCGCGCCGACGAGCTGTTCACCCGTCCCCCGACCATCGAGAAGGTCGACCTGCTGGCCGCCAAACTCCCTGCCTGACCGCCTCTGTGACCCGCCGCCCCGGGGCGGCGGGTCCGCGGCGTCAGCCGGACAGGCGTTCGGCCAGCCACGCCAGGGAGAGTGGGTAGCGGTAGTCGATGGCGCCGTGGCCGGCGTCGAAGAGTTCGAAGTGGACGATGTGCTCGGGGACGCCGTGGGTGAGAAGGGCCTCGTGGAAGGCTTGGGCCCCGAGGTCCAGGTAGAACTCGTCGCGTTTGCCGGCGTCGATCCAGATGGCGCGCATGGAGCGTAGGGCCTCGGCGTGGCCGGGGACCATGCGGACCGGGTCCCAGTCGAGCCAGCGTTGCCAGGTCTCGGGGCGCAGCGCGCCGGTCCGGGGGTCGAAGGGCAGCTCGGGGGTGCCGTCGGGGGCGGGTGAGAAGGCGGCGGAGCAGCCCAGGGTGATCAGGAGGGTCTCGTCGGCGGGCTGGGTGAAGGCCACGCGGGAGCGGAAGTCGGCCCACCAGCGCTGGATGTCGCCGTCGTACTCGCGCAGGAGGCGGGTGGCCTTGGCGAACTCGGGGAGGTAGCAGTACTCGTACAGGGTGTCGCCGGCGTGGGTGGCGAAGGCGCCGAAGAGGTCGGGGCGGAGCATCGGGGTGATCATGGCGCCGAAGCCGCCGCTGGACTTGCCGGTGACGGCGCGGTGGTCGCGGCCGGCCAGCGTGCGGTACCGCTCGTCCACCCAGGGCACGACCTCGTCGCACAGGTAGGAGTGGTACGGCCCGGTGCCCGCCGAGTCCACGAACTGGCTGCCGCCGTAGGTGGTCCAGGCGTCCACGTAGACCACGATCGCGGGGGGCGCCGCCTTGTCGGCGAACACCTGGTCGGCGGTCTCGATGAAGGGACGCCGGTACGGGGTGCGGTTGCGCCACATGGCGATGTGACCCGTGTAGCCCTGGATCACGTAGATCACCGGATAGCGCCGGGCCGGCTCGTCGTCGTACCCCGGCGGCACGTAGACCCACAGCGGCCGCTCGTGCGGGTCGTCCAACGGGTTGCCGCGCAGCAGGGCGCTGTCGATCACGTGCTCGTCGAGACGCCCTTCGAGGTCGGCACGCCAGGGAAGCATGGGTGTCCTCCTTCTCGGATGTACCTCACCCAGGCATTCTGCCGCCTCGCGCGCCGCCCGCACGCGGGAGCGCTAGGGGACCACGGAGCGCCCCGGGCCGCCGGCGTCGGCCGGCTCCCAGCCGAGAAGGGTCATCAGACGGCGCAGATGGGACGGGACGTTGTGCAGCCGTGCCGGGGAACCGTCCGCGAGAGCCGGGGTGTGGATGAGGGAACGAAGCCCCGACAGGTCGACGAAACGCAGTCCGGCGACGTCGACGTCCAGCCGGCCGTGCTCGGCGGAGAGCCGGGAGAGCATGGCGGCCAGGGCGGCGCTGTTGGACAGGTCGACCTCACCGGTCACCCGCACCCATCCGCCTTCGGCCCAGGCGATGCGCAGGTGACCATCCTCATAGAGTACGTTCACCGCGGTGACTCCCGCCGTAAGATAGACGATCTACTCGGTCGCGTGACAGGTGGCACTGGAGATTCCTGCCGACGTCCCTACCAAGGTATTATTATACGTGAATTACGATTCGCCTATCCGGCGGACAGGAAAGCTTGTCGTAGTCGGCAGGCACCTTCACGTAGAGAGATAGTGATGCAGGATCCCCAGGACCCCGCGGAGGCGGGTGAGGAACGGACCGGCGGCAGCTGGACGTTCCTCACCAATCACGCCCGCATCCTGCTGGAGGTCGCCCGCGACCCGCAGGCCCGGCTGCGTGACATGGCCGCCCGGGCCGGCATCACCGAGCGGGCCGCACAGCTCATCGTGAACGACCTGGAGGCGGCGGGCTACCTGCGGCGCACCCGGGTCGGCCGCCGCAACCACTACACGGTGGATCCCAGCAGGCGCCTGCGCCATCCGGCCGAGGCCGACCACCGCATCGAGGGCCTGCTCGCTCTGTTCACCCAGCGCGACGACGCCGAGCCGTCCGGCTGACGGCATCCCCGGCGGCCCGCGCCGGGGCCGCCGGGGCCGCGCGCACGGCGACGCCCGCGGCGTCCCTGAGGTCGTCGCGGGCGTGGGTGCCGGCCCCTCAGTGCCGTTGGCCGTTGCCGCCGAACCTGTGCGGCCTGCGGCGTGACATGCCGAAGGCCATGGCAGCGAGGCCGAGCAGCACGATGATCGCGCCGATGACCACGTTGTTCCACACCGTCGAAGCGGTGACGGACCTCATGATGAAGGGCGCGATGATCGTCCAGACGCCGATGACCGGAGCGATCCAGCTCAGGCCGTACGTGCGCCCGTAGGCTGAGGCGAATCCCATGGCCAGGACCGCCAGCGCCAGGCCGGTGATGAGATTGTTGACCGCCAGGCGGGGCAGCCCGCTGAAACCGACGATCCACGGCGAGATGGCCAGGTAGAGGCCGGCCACGATGCTGAGCCCCTCGGTCACCTGCGCGATGGGCATCGAGCCCGCGCGCTCGCGTGTCGCCCGCATCTCCTGTATGTCGGGATGCCGTTCCATGCCCGTGGGCCTGACCATGGCTTCCACCACCCTTCCGACTGCGGGTCCGTACTAGATAGGGATACCCACCGCCAAAACGGACAAATCACCATAAATCTCGTAATGTTGTGGCGGTTGTCATTGGGTGCGGAACGGGCCCGTCACCTCGTACGTGATGCCGCCGCTGCCGGTGGAGGAGCCGGAGGTGCCGCGCTGGGAGGAGAAGTACAGCCGGCGGCCGTCGGGGGAGAACGCCGGGCCGGTGATCTCCGAGGAGCTCTGCCCGGTGATCTGCAGGAACGGCGCCACGACCCCGGAGGCCGTGATGACGTTGATCTGCATGTCGCCGCCGTCCTCGGCGACGTACAGGTCACGGCTGGTGGGCGCGCCGGTGATGTTGTCCACGCCGGTCAGCGGGGCCGTGCCGCCGGTCACCAGCGAGTCGTCGTACGCCAGGTCGAGCGTGGAGGCCGCGGCGTCGTACGCCCACACCCGGTTGTCGCCCTTGGTGGTGAAGTAGCAGACCCCGCGGTCGTACCAGCAGCCCTCGCCGCCGTCGAAGTGCTTCGCGGCCCCCACCTGGAGGCGGGTCGGCACGGGGAAACCGTCACGGTCGGGGATGTTCTGCCAGGTCACCGGGCCCGTCACCTGGCCGGAGGGGGCGCAGAGCACCTGGAGGCGGCCGGTGCGCAGGTCACCCCAGGTGTCGGGGACGAACCGGTAGAAGCAGCCGTCCCCCTCGTCCTCGGTGAGGTACACCACCTGGCGCACCGGGTCGCAGGCGGCGGCCTCGTGCTTGAAGCGGCCCATCCGGGTGCGCTCCTCGCCCGAGCGTCCGCCGCCGGGCCAGGTCTCGAAGACGCGGCCGAGCTCGATCTCCTCGCAGGACAGCCAGGTGCCCCACGGCGTGGCGCCGCCCGCGCAGTTGAGGTTGGTGCCCGACAGGATGCGGTACGCCGACACGATGGACCCGTCCGCGGCGAAACGCACGGCAGAAGCGCCGCCGATCAGCGGGATCTCCGAGTTGGACACGTAGATCCAGCCCGCGCCGTCCGGGAAGCAGGCCCCGCCGTCGGGGGCCAGGTGCCAGGTGTGCCCGGCGACCTGCCGCCCGGAGCGGGCGATCACCCGGCTGGTGAAGCCGGCGGGGAGCCGGATGCCGTTGGCGTCGGCGGCCCCGAGCTCGCCGTACGGGCTGGGGCCCGGCTGGGCGACGGCGCCGAACGCCTGTCCCCACAGGGCTCCGGAGAACGCCGCGCCGCCCACGCCAACGACGGCGGCTCTCAACACGGTCCGACGGTCCATCTTTTGCCTCCAGGTCGGCCGATCCATGGTCGTCCTGCGGACCGTAAGATTTCCCGACGACCGGAGTCAGCCCCGCAGATGAACAACCGGTGAGCTTCTGGCGGCCGTGCGTCTCAGTCGTCGGCGACGGTGACGCCGAGCAGATCGGCCATCAGGGGCGCCAGATCGAGGAGCTGGAGTCTCGTGATCGTGGCGCCGCGCAGCGCGGCGACGCCGTCGGCGAGCCCGAGCTCGCGGGCACCGCGCAGGTCCACGTTCTTCATCTCGGCCCGGCCGAACCGCGTCTCCTGGAGCACGCAGTCGTCGAACGTCACGTCCGTGAGCGCGGCCTCGCCGAAGTCGGCGGCGCGGAGCACACAGCCGGTGAACGTGACCTCGCGAAGCTGAGCGGCGCGGAAGTTGACCGAGTCGAACTTGCACCCCTGGAACACGACCTGCCGCAACACCGCGCCGTCCAGCCGGACGCCCGCCAGCGCTCCCCCGTCCACGTCGGTGTGCAGCCAGTTCGTCTCGCCGAGATCCGTGCCCACCCAGCGCACCGACCGCATCCAGACGTCGTTGAACCGTGTGCGGCGATACCGGCCCTCGTTGAACGTCACGGAGCTCAGCGCGCTCTCCAGGAACCGCGCGTTGCCGGCGTCGATGTCGCCGAACTCCGCGTCACGCAGGTGAACGGTGTCGTAGTCCCCCTCCCGCGTGAGCGACCCGGAGAAGTCCTCCAGGTACCGCGCGTACGGCAGGTCGTCGAACTCGCGAACGGCCACGCCCGAACCTCCCCGGTCCCGTTTCCCAGAGGGCCGACCCTATCCCGCGCCGGCGCCAGGACCGGACCGAGCCGAGCCACGCCCGCGGGCGATGGAGTGGCTTGTCGGGAAGTTACGGATCTGTCAGAGTCGGCAGGGATTCCTTGATGGCGACGACGGGGGTCTCGTGTGGCAGGGCTGACGTCAGGTGAGCTGGAGGACGTCCTCGCGGCGGTCACCCCGCAGGAGATGGAGACGCCGGGGGAGATCCTGTACGTCACGCGGCACCAGCAGCCCTCGTTCCTCGCGACGCTGCTGAGTGCCTGGGACCGCGACGGGCGGGACATCGGGCCGGGGTTGTCGTACGAACTGGAGCAGCTACGGCGGCGCTCGGCGTTCTACCAGGAGCTGCGGGGGCGGCTGGCGCGGGAGTGGCGCGACCCTGTCTCGATGAAGGGGCTGGAGGTCGCGGACCGGTACCCGGAGCCACTGCTGCGGTACATGAACGACCTCGACTACTGGGTGCCGGAGCAGGAGCGGCTCTGGGGTATCGCCGGGTGGCTGATCGACGACGGCTGGGCGGTGCACAGCGCGACGTTCCTGCGGCACGAGGGCGAGCTGCACGTCATCGTCAGCATGCGGCGTTTCCCCGAGGATCCCTACGCGCTGTCGTACGGCGTGGAGATCGGCACGCCGGCGTTGCTCGGCGACCGGGTGGGGGTGCCGACGCGGGTGCGGCTGCCCGCGGCGTGCGCGGAGCCGATCGCGAAGAACTTCGTGGCGATGCTGATGGAGCGGTTCGAGCAGCCGTTCCGGGCCCGCGACCTGGTGGACGCGGCGGTGCTGCTCGGTGACGCGCCCTCGGCGGCGGTGAAGTCCTGCGCGCTCGCGGTGCACGAGCTCGGGTTGTGGCCCGAGTACGCCGAGCTGGTGGCGCTGCTGGAGCGCACGCCGCTGGAGGTGCCGCGGCTGCCGGGCGACCTGCGCACGCTCAGCCTGGCCGCGCAGGCGCGGCGGCGGGCCACGGCGGCGGGCGCGCTGCGGCAGCCGTTCAGCTTCGCGCTGATGAGCCTGCAGAACCGCATGATGACCGGCGCCTCCGGCATGCTGTCGCGGCGGGCCTGGGGACTCGCCGAGCGCAGGCTGGACGCCCGCGCCGCGCTCAAGGCGGGCCTGCTGCTGTTCGCGCTGCCGGTCGACACCGGCCGCCGCGCCCCGCGCGCCACGTTGTACGAGCGCGACGGCACGCTGTGGGCCGACACGCCGATCGGGAGCTTCGTGCTGGTGCACGGCGAGGAGATCGACGAGGAGGCGCTGGAGGGCGCCAGGGCCACGGGCGACGTCGGCGACACCGAGGGGGCCAGAGCGGCCAGGGCCGCGGGTGACCGCGAGGACACCGAGGACGCCGAGGACGCCGAGGACGCCGAGGGGGCCAGGACGGCCGGAGGTGCCGGCCGGGAGGGCGAGGAGTGATGAGGGAGCCGGAGCGGGTCGCGCTGGGGAACGGGGTGCCCGTGTGGGTGCTCCGGCGGCCGGGAGCCACCGCGACGACGGTGACGTTGTGGCTGCTCACCGGCTCGCGGTACGAGCCGGAGCGGGTGGCGGGCGGCACGCACCTGCTGGAGCACATCCTGATGCAGGCGCCGCTGGCCGGGGACGGGCGGCCGGTGGACCTGCTGGAGGGGCTCGGCGGGGAGGCCAACGCCATCACCAGCCGGGACCACCTCGTGCTGTACGCCCGGGTGCCCTCGCCGGAGGCGCCGGCAGCGCTGGAGATCCTCGCCCGCGCGCTCGCCACCCCGTCGCTGACCGAGGACGTGCTGGAGTCCGAGCGCAAGGTCGTGCAGGAGGAGCTGCGGCTCGCGGCGGGCGACCCGTTCGACATCGTGCACGACGTGTTCTACGACGTCGCGTTCGCCGGCCACCCGCTCGCGCGGCCGGTCGGCGGCACCGCGGACAGCGTCGGGGCGGTGGGGCTCGCCGACCTGAGGGCCTACCACGAGCGGTGGGTGCGCGCCGGGTCGGTCGGTGTGATCGTGTGCGGGGACGTGACGCCGGAGACCGTGCTGAAGGTGCTCGCGGCGGGGCCGCTCCCCGCGCTGCCCCCCTCGGCGGAGGCGGCCGGGGGCGACGGCACGCCGCGGGTGTCCGGCGGGCGGCGCGACCTGGCGCTCAACAACGACTCGGCCGGGGTGGTGCTCGGCGGGCCCGCCGTGCCGTACGGCCACCCGCTGCTGCCGGCGTGGCAGGTGCTGATGGATCTCGTCGCCGGGGCGAGCTCGGCGCTGCTGTTCGAGGAGATCAGGAACCGCCGGGGGCTGGCGTACGACATGTGGGGCTTCACCAACGCCTACCGCGACACCGGCGTGTGGCGGGCGTTCGTCGCGACCGCGCCCGAGCACGCCGAGGAGGTCGTGGCGCTCGGCACGTCGCTGCTGCGTGAGCGGGCCGAGCACGGCTGGAGCGCCGAGGAGGTCGAGCTCGCCACCCGGCGCACGGCGGGGCTGCTGCAACTGGAGACCGAGCAGTCGCTGGAGGAGGCGCTGTTCTACGGCCGCTACGGCCTGATCCCCGGCCACCCCTCGTGGACGCTGGCCGGGCAGGTGGAGGCGATCCGCGCGGTGACCGCCGCCGACGTGCTCTCCTGCCTGCGCACGGCGATCGACCCGATGATCGTGTCGGTCGCCGGTGTCGACTGATGCGGCGCTAGCCATTGACTAATGAGCCGCTAGCCCCGAAAACTCAGTAATTAGCGCCATTCGCCGTGCGTTCCAGGAATGGTGACACTCCCGAGCCCTGCTGTTCACCTGGAGGGCTCGGCGTCCGCGGCGTTCACGCAGGGGGGTGAGCATGGACCGTCACAAGAAGGCACTGCGCCGTCCGAAGATCGCGGGGAAGAAGGGATGAGAAATGGACCGTCACGCCTTCGCATTGCGTCGTCCGAAAACAGCTAGGAAGCCTAAAAAGGGGTGAACATGGACCGCAACTACGTCCAGTTACGCCGTCCGAAAATCCGTAAGCCCAAGAACGGCTGAGATGAGAGCGTGGCCCCTGCGGTCACGTTGTCCGAAAACCTGCCATCCGAAAAGGGGTGAACGTGGACAGGAAGCACCACGCCAATCGCCGCCCGAGAGTGAAGAAAGGCTGATCATGGACCGCGCACGCGTCGCACTTCGCCGCCCCCGCACCCGCACCAAGAAGGGATGACCATGGACCGCGCACGCCGGGCACTTCGCCGTCCCTCCGTCCGCAAGCCGAAGTAGACGGCCGATGGACCGCAACGCCAAGCACTCCCGCAGGCCACGCGTCCGCAAGGGCTGACCGCCGCGCGGACATCTAACGACCGACGACAAGGAGCGATGGGTGACGACGATCGACTGGCAGCGGACCGTTCTCGTGCTCCTCCCGCCGGACGCCCTCGAACGTCACCTCTGCTCCCCCGTCCTGGACATGCTGGACCGGCACGACTTCGCACCGGTCCGCTACGAGGTGTTGTGGCATCGGCCACCCGGCCAGGACGCATGGCAGGAACGCAACATCACTTCCGTCTGGAAGGCCTACTTCTACCGGCAGGTCGATCTGGTGTTCGACCTCGGGCCGACCATCGCCCTGCTGGTAGAGGACAGGCGGGCGGCCGCCGATCCCGGCACCGGGCACGCGCGCCTGCGCGCCCTCAAGGGGGCCAGCGACCCCGCCGAGGCGGCCCCCGGCACCATCCGCCGCGACCTGCGCGGCATCAACGTGATGCTCGACATCGTGCACACGTCCGACAGCCCGGAGGACTCCGAGCACGAGGCCTCGGTGTTCTTCGGCCCCGGCCTCGGCGAGCCGCTGGACGGCGGCCTGCCCGAGCTCCGCGACCTGGTGGGCCTGCTCGAGGCGGGCATCCCCAAGGAGACCCGCGAGTACGACGACGTGCTGACCGGCCTCCGCGCCAAGATCATGGCCGCGCTCTGGCCCGACCTGAGCGTCCTCGGCCGCAAACTCGCCCCCGGGCTGGTCGCCGACCCCCGCCCCGGGGCCGGCGCCGAACTGGCGGCGCTCCTGCCCGGCGGTGAGTCCCACCCGCTGGCGGAGATCCTGGCCTGCGAGTTCCTCCCCGATCACCCCAAGATCGACCTGAGGCGCGCCGCCGCGCGGCTCGCCGTCCACGGCCTGACGCTGGACCGCTGGGAGAACGCCGTCCTGCAGACCTCCATGCTCTTCCCCCCGCTCCGCCGCTCCTCCTGAGGGGTCACGCGAGCACGGTGGTACGGGCGCTCTCGGCGACCGCCGGGGTGAGACGGGCGTCGAGGGGGAGGATCCAGCCCGGCAGTTCTGTCGCCGTGCAGCCCCGGGCCGTCTTGGCCCGCCAGCTTCCCTGGCCGTAGTGCAGGCGGTGGACGCCCGACCGGTACGCGAGGCGGGCGGGCTCGTAGAAGACGGTGGCGAAGTAGGCGTGGCGGGCGTCGGGGCGGGTGTAGTCCATGCCGGTGCTGACGCAGTACCAGACGCCGTTGTGCGTGATGAAGAGGGCGTAGCCGACGAGCGTGCCGGCGATCTCGGCGCGGAACAGCAGGGCGCCGCCGGCGCACAGACCCTCCAGGCGGGCACGGGTCCTGGCGTGGTCGGCGGGGGCGCCGTCGTACTTGGCGGAGTGGCCGCACTTGAGGCCCACCACGTCCTCGGGCGGGTGCTCCACCTCGACGGCCCGCACCGTCATGCCGGCCTCGGCGAGCCGCCGCAGCTCCCGCCGCGCCTCGGTGCGGCGTTTGCGAGGCAAGGAGGCCAGGTAGTCCTCGAAACCGTCACCCGCGGGTTCCAGCTCACAGGTGTACGCCAGCGGGACCCGGAGGAACCCCCGTGCCGCCAGCTCCTTCTGCAACGCGTCCGCCGAGGGGGGCGTGTAGAGGAACGCCACGGCCCGGAGCGACCGCTCCCCCGCCCAGGCCACGATCGCGTCGACCAGTTCCCTGAGCGCCCCGGGGTCGCCCGCCAGCGGGCCGAGCGGGTGGCACTCGTAGCCGGGCAGCATGACGACCAGGTGGGGATGCCAGGCGTCCTCGGGCGGCGCGGCGGCGGACGGGCGGACGGCGCGGGTGGCGTCCGACAGGGGCAGTTCGGCCGGGTCCCCGGTGAGGATGTACGGCAGGCTGAACACCTCGGGGCGGCCCGCGGCGGGCAGCACGGTGCCGTACAGGGCGAGGGCGGGGGCGCCGGAGTCGTTGAGGAGGAACGTGTAGGCGGCCCCCGGGATCCGGCCGCGCATGGCGGCCAGCCAGCGTTCGGTGGCGAAGATCGGGCCGTCGGCCGCCAGGACGGGCCATTCCGGGGGGCGGCCGGGGACGGCCGTGAACTCCCGGGTCGTCATACGGGGAGCAGGCAGGCGTCCAGGGAGAGTGGGGTGAGGCCGTGTCTCAGCTTGAAGACGTGGTTGCCGCGGCCGCCCTCCAAGGTGTCGCGGCCCTCGGCGAGGGCCTGGGCGACCGAGGTGGTGTAGAGCAGCGGGTAAGGGCTGTAGTTGCCGCCGACCTCGTACTCGACGCCGCAGGCCCAGGCGTGGAAGCGGGTGCGGTCGCGTAAGGAGACGGCCACCCCGACCAGGCGGTCCTCCTCGCGGACCTCGATGACGCAGGCGGCGTCCCCGAGCGCGGTGACGAAGCCGGTGAACAGCTCGTCCGGGTAGTAGGAGCCGGTGCCGTGCCGGGCGGAGGTGGCGGCGCACAGGGCGGTGACCTCCGCCAGGTCGGTCTCCTCGGAGGGTGCCACCCGGATGCGCACCCCGGCGTCGGCGGCGCGGCGGCCGTTGCGCCGGTAGTTCTTGCGCCCGGTGGGCCGCGCGCCCGCGATGAACTCGTCCACCCGGGTCATGCCGCGCAGGTCCACCTGGTAGCGGTCCTCGATGTGGTGGGCGGGGAAGCCCTCGGCGAGCAGGGTGTCGCGCAGCCACGAGCCGGCGGGCACGTTGACGAAGCCGTACCAGGCGGCGCCGAGCTCGCCGGCGAGCTCCCGCATGACGCCGGTGACCGCCGCGACGTGCGCCGGCGAGGTCGCGCCGGGGATCCAGGCGTCGTAGCAGTGCCACACGTGGCTGAGCAGGCCGTGCTCCTCACCGGTCACGGGGTAGCGGACGCGGAGCTGGCGCAGCGGGTCCAGGCCGCGCAGCAGCGAGACGGGCAGCACCGCGACGGCGCGCCCGTGGTCGCGGACCACGAAATAGGAGAACGACTCGACGTCGGTCAGCGGGAATCGCTCATAGGCACGCAAATAGAGCGCCTGATAAAAAACGGGCGCGCCTGACTTCGATACAACATCATCCCATTCGGCGGAGTCAACGGCGTCGATGGACTTGAGAACGTCGACCGTCAAAGCTGAGCTCAACGCATACCCCCGAGATTCACGTTGCCGACGGACTGTCAACGCTTGACGCGAATGCCGTAAATGACCCCATACTAAGCGGAAGTCTCCGCCCTAGCGAGGGAGAAAAGTCGTGGCCCACGTCGTCTTCCACAACAAAGTCGGTGGTTCCGAGACGCTGGAGGCGACACCCGGGCGACCGCTGACCGAGGTGCTGAACGCGCATGGCATTCCGGTGAACGCGGTGCTGACCACGGTGAACGGCAAGATCGTCCCCGAGGAGACCACCACCGTCGGCCCCGACGACGTCATCGAGATCCGCCAGGTGCGCCACTACGACCTGGACGTCACCCGGCGCCCCGCCCGCACCGTGTACGGCACCTCCGACCCCATCTACGCCAAGACGGTGCTCTTCGACGTCTCCGGGCGGCTGGAGCAGCGCGTCGAGCAGTTCGACGCCGAGGGTTTCGTGCGGTACGTGGAGGAGGCGTTCGTGCAGAGCGTGCTCAGCCACGGCGTGCTGCGCGCGGGCGACTCGGTGGTCATCGGCCTGTCCGGCGGGCGGGACAGCGTCGCGTTCCTCAAGCTGCTTGAGCGCACCGGGGAGCGGCTGCCGAAGTTCACCATGACGTCGGTCACCATCACCGGCCTGCCCGACTGGGAGGAGCCCGCGACGTTCGCCGCGGCCCGCGCCTCGGCGGCCGGGCTCGGCATCGACCAGGTCATCGTGACCGCCACCGACATCGAGCGGGTGTTCCGGCTGCGCAAACCGTTCGTGGAGGCCATGAACAGCGTCGTGTCCGGAGACATGCGGCACCTCAACATGGTGGTGGGCCACCAGGTGCTGCGGCGCATGCTGGAGAACCACGCCCAGGAGATCGGCGCGGGCACCGTGGCGTTCGGCTTCAACGCCGACGACCTGGTGGCGAGCATGGTGACGTGGCTGACCAGCGGGTACCGCATGGGCGGCATCCCGGTGCGGGAGCTCGGCGGGCTGCGGTACATCTTCCCGCTGTACCGCGTCACCAAGAAGGAGCTGATGCTCTACCTGGAGCTGGTCGCGCCGGAGCTCAACCGCCAGGGCACGCCGGGCCGGTTCACCACCGGGCCGCAGGAGCGGTCGATGGCGTACGCGATGGCCGACCACCTGTACGGATTGTGGCCGGGCATCGACTACTACCTGTTCGAGTCGTTCGCCACCATGCAGCGGTACATGTTCCCGCTGGTCGAGCAGAAGTGCCGGGTGTGCGGAGGGGTCTACATCCTGCAGGAGGGCGTGCCCAACCCGGCCGACCTCTGCGACGTGTGCGACTTCTTCGGCCGCCAGGAATTCTCGTGACGCGTTGGTACGCCGACTACTTCACCGCCGACTACTGGAGCTTCGCCCGGCACGAGTACACCGCCGGGCGCACGGCCGGTGAGGTGGCGTACCTGCTCAAGACCCTGGAGGCGCACGCCCCCGGCCGCCGGGTGCTCGACCTCGGGTGCGGCGTCGGGCGGCACGCGGTGCCGCTGGCCGAGCACGGCTACGAGGTGACCGGTGTGGACGTGTGCCGGTGGGCGCTCGACCGTGCCGGTGAGGCGGCTGCCCGGGCCGGGGTCCCGCTGCGGCTCGTCGAAGCCGACCTGCTCGGCGGGGCGGCGCTGCCCGAGGTGGACGCGGTGATCTGCCTCCAGGCGTTCGGGTGGGGCCACGACGCGGAGCAACGGCGGTTGCTGCGGAGGGTACGGGACCGGCTCGTCCCCGGGGGCCTGCTCGTGCTTGACCATTCCAACGTGGACGCCATCCTGCGGCACTACCAGCCGGAGGCACGGTTCGAGGCCGACGGGACGGTGTTCCACTTCTTCCGGACATATGACACGTTGTCCGGGCGGAGCCGTGGGGAACTGCGGGTGACGTACCCGGACGGGAGGGTGGCGCGCCTGCTGGACGACGTGCGGCTGTACCGGCCACCCGAGGTGGCCGCGCTGCTGTCCGACGCCGGTTTCGACGTGCTGCGCGCCGACGCCGACTTCACCCCCGACACCCCCCTGCGCCTCGACACCCGCTACGTCCAGTTCGTGGCCCGCCGCCGCGACGTCCCCCCGCTCGCCGTCCTCGACCACCGCCCCTCCGCCGCCGGCGCACTGGACCTGCGCTCGGCCCCCGACGAGGTGCACCACGTACAGCACACCCTCACCGAGGTCTGGACAGAACTCGTCGCCCCACCCCC